>DASWJN010000132.1:0-33834 GCA_036397135.1 Candidatus Methylomirabilota bacterium | reverse complement strand
GCGCCCCCTCGACTCCGTCGTCGGCGAGCTGCGGTCCACGGCACCCCGGCCCGGGGACGCCGACGTCGCCCGCGAGCGCCTGATCGCCCGGCTGGCCGATCTCCGGGCGCGGGTCGTGAGCTACGGCATCTTCCCGTCACCGCTGGGTCCGATCCTCCTGGCCCGCTCCGAGCACGGCGTGTCGCTGGTCGAGTACCTCGGCCGGGACGGCGCCGCCGGCTCGCGGCTGTTCCGGGCGGCCGGCGTCGAGCCGCGGGAGAACGCCGCCGACCTCGCGGGCCTCCATCGCGAGCTGCTCGATTACCTCCAGGGCCGCCGCACGCGCCTGGACTGGCGGCTGGACATGCGGCTGGCGCGCAGCGACTTCGAGCGGGCGGTGCTCCAGGCGACCGCGGCGGTGCCGTACGGCGCGGTCTCCTCCTACACCGGCATCGCCGGTGACGTCGGCAAGCCGGCCGCCGTCCGCGCGGTGGCGCAGGCGCTGCGCCACAATCCGGTACCCATCGTGGTGCCCTGCCACCGCATCGTCGGCCTCCACGGCGACCTGGTCGGCTACGCGGGCAACCGGCTCGGCCTCAAGGAGCGCCTGCTCGGCCTCGAGGGCGTGCCAACCGAGCACGCGCGGATCGCCCGCGGCGCGATGTACCACTACGACCCCAATCCCGACCGGCAGTACTGCCTGCCGACGTGCGGCGACATCGGCCGGCGCCCGCTGGGGCAGGTCAGGCTCTTCGCGCGCCGCGAGCTGGCCGAGGCCACCGGCCTGGCGCCCTGCATCGACTGCCGTCCCGACCTCCACACGCTGCCGCAGTAGCGCGCTCGCGTTTCACGCCCGCGCCTCGCCGGGGTCGTAGAGGGCAAAGGAGGCGCGCATGGAATCGCTGCTGGGAATCCTGATGCTCTCGCTGCCGCCGGCGACGGTCGTCGCGCTGGCGGCGCTGGCCGAACGGCGACGGACACGCCGTCGCGCCGAGGTCGCGCGGCAGATCGCGCTCACCGACGCCCTCCACGCCCGTCTCGGCGCGGCGGTGGCGCCGTTCGTGCGGCGGCGCCGGCGCCGGTGGGAGATCGCGGTCGCCGTGCCGTTCGAGCGGCCGGCCGTGGTGACGGGCGTGCTGGCGACGGTGGACCAGATGTTCGAAGGGATGGCGTACCAAGTCGTGCTCAGCCGCCAGACGGCGCCGGCGCTCGAGCCGCGCACGCGGCGCCCCACCCCGCTGGGGCAGGAGTCGCTGTCATGGACCTGAACGTGTATCTGGCCGAGATCCTCGCGCACTCGCACCTCGCCGAGCTGCGCGCGCAGGCGCAGCACTGCCACCAGGCTCGGCGAGCCGGGCGCCGGCGGCCGCTCCGGGTCGCGCTGGGTCACGCGCTCATCCGGACGGGACAGCGCCTGCTGGGTGGACTCGCGACCGTCGAGGCGCCGGCGTAGACTCGAAGCCGCCATGCTGCAGCGGGTGAACGCGGGCGTCCTCACCGTCGCCTATGAAGAGCAGGGGGCGACGACGGGGACGCCCGTCGTGCTGCTGCACGGCTTCCCGTACGACGTTCACGCCTACGACGACGTCGCGCCGCTCCTGGTGTCGGCGGGATGTCGCGTGCTCGTTCCCTCCCTGCGCGGCTACGGCCCCACCCGCTTTTTGTCGGACACGACGCCGCGCTCGGGGCAGCAGGCGGTGCTCGGGCACGACCTGCTGGCCTTCCTGGATGCGCTGGGGATCGGCAGCGCCGTGCTGGCGGGGTACGACTGGGGAGGGCGCGCGGCCTGCATCGTCGCCGCGCTCTGGCCCGAGCGCGCGCGGGGGCTGGTCTCCGGCGGTGGCTACAACATCCAGGACATCGCCGGATCGATGCGGCCGCAGTCGCCCGAACGGGAGTCCGGCCTGTGGTACCAGTACTACTTCCACAGCGAGCGCGGCCGCGCCGGGCTGGCCCAGAACCGCGCGGCGCTGGGCAAGCTCCTCTGGCGGCAATGGTCGCCGAGCTGGCGCTTCGACGACACGACCTACGCGCGCACGGCCGCCTCGTTCGACAACCCGGACTTCGTGGACGTGGTCATCCACTCCTACCGGCATCGCTTCTCGCTGGCGCCGGGGGACCCGGCGGTCGAGGACACCGAGCGCCGCCTGGCCGCCCAGCCCCGCATCACGGTGCCGGCGATCGTGCTGCACGGCGGCGACAACGGGGTGGCGCCGGCGGCCCTGTCCGAGGGGCACGCCCGCTTCTTCACCGGCAAGTACGAGCGCCGCGTGATCCCCGGCGTGGGCCACAACCTGCCCCAGGAAGCGCCGGGCGACTTCGCGGCCGCGGTCCTGTCCGTGTAGTGTGGGGGCCCCGACATGGCCCCCACACCCCCACACGCTCGTCGCGCCCCGGCACAGCCGTGGCGCTCCTCGATCATCCGCGAGGGTCGCGTGGTGACGCCAGGCCCCGGAAGCGACTCCCCGACACGTGAGCGATGGACCACTCGTGGTATGTTCCTCGTCTCATGGACGTGCCGGGGACCGCGAGCGTGGTGGTGATCGGCGGCGGCGTGGTGGGCTGCAGCATCGCCTATCACCTCGCCCGCCGCGGCCAGCGTGATCTCGTCGTGCTCGAGCGCGAGGCCGTGGGCAGCGGCACCACCAGCAAGGCGGCCGGCGGCATTCGCGCACAGTTCCCCACCGAGACCGAGGTCCGCTTCTCGCTGGAGGCCATCGGTGTCTTCGAGGGCTTCGCGGAGGAGTTCGGGGTCGACATCGGCTATCGCAAGATCGGCTACCTGTTCCTCGTGTCCGACGCCGAGGACCTGCTCGGCTTCCGCGAGCGCATGGCCCTCCAGCGGCGGTTGGGCGTGGACGTGCGGGAGATCACGCCCGCCGAGGCCAAGGCGATCGTCCCCGCGCTGCGCGTAGAGGACCTCGTGGCGGCGGTGTGGGGGCCGCAGGACGGCATGGCGGGGCCGGCCGAGGTCACCAACGGCTTCGCGCGCCGGGCCCGCGAGCTGGGCGCGCGAATCGTCGAAGGCGTCGACGTGACGGCGATCGACGTCGAGCGCGGACGCGTGCGCGGCGTGCGGACGTCGGCCGGCGCGATCACCGCGCCGATCGTGGTCAACGCGGCCGGGCCGGCGGCGGCGCGCATCGGCCGCCTGGCGGGCGCCGATGTCCAGGTCCACCCCCGGCGGCGTCACATCTTCTTCACGGAGCCGTTTCCCGAGATCCCGGGCCCGGTGCCGCTCACCACCGACCGCGCCAGCGGGTTCTACTTCCGCAAGGAGATGGAGCAGCTGCTGCTCTCGCCCGGGGACGTGGAGGACATCGGCGAGGACTTCACGGTGCCGGTCGACCGCGCCCGCATCGACGAGACGGTGGAGAAGGCGCTGCACCGCATCCCGATCGTCGAGAAGGCCCGAATCGCGGGCGGCTGGGCCGGCCTCCGCCCGTTGACCGCGGACGACCACGCGATCATCGGCTGGGCGCCCGGCGTGGAAGGCTTCTTCCTGGCCGTCGGCTTCGGCGGCCACGGCTTCCAGCACTCGCCCGCCACCGGCCGCTACGTCAGCGAGTGGCTGCTCGACGGGGCGCCCTCGCTCGACCTCTCGCTGTTCGACCCCGGCCGCTTCGCCGCCGGCCGCGCCCACCACCACGACCGCGGCCCCGACGCCGAGTAGCCCGACCGCCAGCCATGATCATCGGCGACGTCCGGCTCATCGTCGCCGACATCCCGGTCGCCCGCCCGCACCACATGTCGTTCACCACCCTCACCGCGGTGAACTTCGTCTTCGTGCGCGTCGAGACGCGCGCCGGCGTGGTGGGGTGGGGCGAGGCGGCCTGTCTCGGCGGGCCGACCTGGAGCGAGGAATCGGCGGAGTCGATCGCCGCCACGCTGGAGCGGTACGTGATCCCCTGGCTCATCGGCCGCGACGCCACCCGGCTGGAGGCGCTCCGGCTGGAGATGGCCAGGCGGGTGCAGGGCAACCCGTTCGCGCGGGCGGCGGTCGAGATGGCGCTGTGGGACCTCAACGGGCGCGCGCTCGGGGTGCCCGTGCACCGCCTGCTCGGCGGGCGTGTCCGCGACCGGGTGCCGCTGTCGTGGTCGCTGGCGGTCGCGAGCGGCGACGCGGAGGTGGCCGAGGCGCGCGAGAAGGTCGCGCGCGGGCATCGGATCTTCAAGATCAAGACGGCGGCGCACCCGGTGGCCGAGGACGTCGCCCGCGTGCGCGCGATCCGCGAGGCCGTCGGCGCCGACGTGCGGCTGCGCGTCGACGCCAACCAGGGCTGGGACCGGCCGACCGCGCTGCGCGCGATCCGCGCGATGGAGCCCTACGACCTCGACTTCGTCGAGCAGCCGGTTCCGCGCTGGGACCTCGACGGCATGGCCGAGATCGCCCGCAGCGTGAGCGTGCCGATCATGGCCGATGAATCCTGCGGCTCGCCGCAGGACGCGCTCGGCATCGCCCGCCGCGGCGGCGTGTCGATCCTCGCGCTCAAGCTGACGAAGTCCGCCGGCCTGGCGAACACGATGGCCATCGCCCGCCTCGCCGAGGCCGCCGGCCTCGGCTGCTACGTCGGCTGTATGATCGAGACCTCGCTGGGCACCGCCGCCTATCTGCAGGCGGCGGTGGCCGCCGCGCCGGTGACGTGGGGCTGCGAGCTGTTCGGCCCGCTGCTGCTGCGGGGCGACGTGGTGCGCGAGCCGGTCCGCTACGCCGACGGATGCATCCTCGCCGTGGACGGCCCGGGGCTGGGCGTCGAGGTCGACGAGGCCGCGCTGAAGGAGTGGACCCGGCGCTGATGACGCTCACAAGGCTCACAAGGAGGACACCATGCGACGCTTCACCGTAGCCGTCGTGGCGCTGGCGCTCATCGCCGCCGGCCTGCCGGCCGACGCCCAGCAGCGCAACCTCACGTGGACGGCGGGCCAGGTCGGCGGCGGCTGGTACGCCCAGGCCGGCGGCTTCGTCGAGCTGATCAAGGGCAAGGACCAGTCGTTCAACATCCGGGTCATCCCCGGCGCCGGCATCCAGAACATGACGAAGCTGCAGCAGGGCGAGACCGAGATCGCCTGGGGGCTGCCGCCGTTCATCGCGGCCTCCTTCAACGGCCAGGACCCGTACAAGGACAGGCACGGCGACATGCGCCTGCTGATGAACGGCCTCGGCTTCGTGCACATCCAGTTCTGCGTGCCGGCCGACTACCCGGCGAAGTCGATCCGCGAGATCTTCGACTCCAAGAAGCCCATCACCATCGGCACCACCCCGCCCGGCGGCTCCGACGAGTGGGTCATGCGCAAGGTCTTCGAGTTCTACAAGACGACGTACAACGACGTGCGCGGCCGCGGCGGCAAGGTGATCCTGGTCTCCTACACCGACCTCGCCAACCAGTACCGCGACCGCAACATGGACATCCTGTTCGCCAACCTGGCCGTCCCCGGCGCCGCCGTCCAGGAGGCCTCGCTCGCCCGCAAGATGAAGATCCTGCCGATGGACGACGACCTCATCAAGTTCATGGAGGGCCACGGGCTCTCGCGCGGCGTGATCCCCAAGGGCGCGTACAAGGACGTCGTGAACAACGACCGGGACATCCCGACCATCGCCATGGCCAACACGATCGTGGCCAACGCCAAGGTGCCGGCCGACGTCGTCCACGACTTCGTCAAGGTGCTGCTCGGCAACCTCGACGGCGTGCGCAAGGTGCACCCCGCCTTCAAGGACTTCGATCCCAAGAACGCGGTGCGGCTGGCCAACGTCCCGCTGCACCCCGGCGCCGAGCGCGCCTACCGGGAGGCCGGGCTCCTCAAGTAACGGTCCCCCGGCCGCATGCGGAAGCTCGACGGCTGGGTCGGCTGGGCGGTGGGCGGCTGGTCGGCCGCCGCCGCCCTGTTCCACATCTGGACGGCTTACGCCGGCGTGTGGGAGCCGCGCGAGATGCGGGCCACCCACCTGCTCTTCCTGCTCCCGCTCGCGTTCCTGCTCTTCCCGGCCACGCCCCGCTCGCCCACCCGGCGGGTCACGCTGCCGGACCTCGGGGGCGTCGCCGCCGCCGCGATTCCCTGCGTCTACGTCCTGCTGAACGCCCACGAGCTGACCGAGCGCTGGGAGGGCGTTCACCCCGTCACGACGGCCCAGGTGATCCTCGGCACGCTGCTGGTGCTGGCCGTGCTCGAGGCCGCCCGCCGCTCGGTCGGGTTCTGGTTCTTCGTGACGACGCTGGTCTTCATGGCCTACCTGATCCTGGCGCCCTGGCTGCCGGGCTTCCTCCGCTCGCCGCGCCCCTACTCGTACCCGCAGCTGGTCGAGATGTTCTTCCTCTACGCCGACGAGGGCGTGCTCGGCACGCTGACCGGCATCTCGTCCAACATCCTGATGATCTTCATCCTGTTCGCGTCGTTCATGCTGCACTCCGGCGTCGGCCAGTTCTTCATGGACATCGCCATCGCCATGGCCGGGCGCTTCCGCGGGGGGCCGGCCAAGGTCGCCGTCGTGTCGTCGGGGCTGTACGGCACCGTGAGCGGCTCGTCGGTGGCCGACGTCTACGCGACCGGGACCTTCACGATCCCGCTCATGAAGAAGATCGGCTATCGCGCCGAGATCGCCGCCGCCATCGAGGCGACGGCCTCGTGCGGCGGGCCGCTGATGCCGCCGATCATGGGGGCGGGCGCCTTCATCATGTCCGAGCTGACCGGCATCCCCTACGCGACGATCATCGTCGCGGCGCTCCTGCCCGCGCTGCTCTACTACGCGGGCGTCATGGCCACCGTGCACTGGGAGGCGCTCAAGCACGGCATCGGCAGGATGACGGCGGACGTGCCGCCGGTCGCGGGGATCCTCCGGCGCTCGGTCCTGTTCACGCCGTTCGTCACGATCCTCTACTTCCTGCACGCCGGCTACTCGCCGTCCAAGGCCGCGCTCTACAGCCTGCTGACCGCGGTCGTCGTCTCCTGGCTGGCGGGCCAGTCCCCGATGACGCCCCGGCGGATCTTCCAGACGATGGGCGAGGCGATGCGCTCGGCGGTGATCATCGCCGCCGTCCTCGCCGCCTCCGGCCTCATCGTGGCCTCCATGAGCCGTACTGGTTTCGCGCTGGCGTTCTCGAGCGCCATCATCAACGTCTCGGGCGGCTCGCTCATCGTGGCGCTGCTGGCCATCTTCGTCGTGATCGCGCTGCTGGGCGCCGGCATCCCGACCACGCCCGCCTACATCCTGGCCGTCACCGTGGGCGGCGCCGTGCTGCAGAAGCTCGGCGTCGACCTGCTGGCCGCCCACCTGTTCGTCTTCTACTACGCGGTGCTCGCGGACGTGACGCCGCCCGTCGCGGTCACCGCCGTGGCCGGGGCCCAGATCGCCGGCGCCGATCCGATGCGGACCGGCTGGCACGCGTCCAGGATCGGTGTCGGCGGATTCCTGGCGCCCTTCCTCTTCGTCCACCAGCCGGCGCTGCTCATGAACGGCAGCTGGGGGGAGATCGCGGTCGCCTTCGGCTCGGCGCTGATCGGCATCACTGCGCTGTCGGCGGCGGTCACCGGTCACATGTTCGGCCCGCTGTCGTGGCCCCGGCGCCTGTTCCTCATCGCCGTGTCGCTGGCCGCCATCGGCCCCCACGTCGCCGTCTCGCTCGCGACCAGCCTGGTGCTGCTGGCGTACATGGTGTGGGACGCCCGCCAGCCACGTCCGGCGCTCGTTTGAGTGGGGGGCCTGGAAAGGGCCCCCCACACCCCCCACATTCCCCGGACGCTCGTCACGCCCCGGCACAGGCGCTCCTCGATCACCGGCGAGGGCCTCGTCGCGGTCCGCGCTACTCGCGGCCGAGCGTCGCGCGCACGCGGATGGGGAAGCTGCCGTCGGCGAGGAACCGCACGATGTGGGGCCGGTATCCCGGCGCGGTCACTCCGAGCGTGTGGGAGCCCGTGGACACGGGCAGCGCGAGGGCGACCAGCTCGCCGGCGGTGCCGAGCCGCCGCCCGTCGAGATGGACCTCGGCGGCGGGCGGCGTGGCATCCACGATGAGCAACGGCGGCTCGTCCCGCCACGCCGGGCCGCGATCGGCGGCACCGGCCGCCCCGAACATCAGGGCGGCGCCGGTGAACGCCCCGGCGGCGACGGCCGCGTCACTCCCCGAGAAGCGCCCGCGCAGGAACAGACCGCCGGGCCCGCCCGCCCCGGCGCCGGCGGGCAGCGCGAGCGCGGCGAGCAGGACGGCCGCGATCAACGTCCGGCGGTTCATGATTGCCTCCTTACTCGGTCGCCAGCGCGCGGCGGCGCTCGCGGTGGTAGTCGGCCAGCGCATCGTTGGCGGACAGGATCGTCGCGACCTCGGCCGCCACCCGCGGCACGTCGCCACCGGGAACCGCCACGTACAGCTCGTCCTCGCCGAGGTCGGTATAGACGCGATTGCCGATGCAGCCGGTGCTGGCCACTACCCCACCAGCCAGCGCGGCCGGCAGCGCCATGCACGTCGGCCGGCCCAGCAACCCCGGCTGCGTGGCCACGCCCGCGCGACCCGCGGCCTCCAGCAGCAGCATCAGGCGGCCGGGCCGGCCGGCGAAGAGCACCACGTCGGGATCGACCGGCGTGTCGCCCAGCGGCGCGTAGACCACGACGCCGGGGGTTCGCGGCAGCCGGGGAATGGCCGGCACTTCCTCCATCCGCACGTAGCCGAGGCCGGCCATCAGCCCGAGCGTCCCTTCCAGCTCCTGGGCCCGGCCGGGCGGCAGCGGGATGTTGTGGGTGTAGCCGCCGACCGGACAGTTGTGGTGATCGGACGGGACCGTGTAGAAGGCCCGGCCGGTGGCGGCCAGCCGCCAGAAGCTGCAGCCCGACGGCTCGGTGCCCGCGAAGGCCGCCACGCCGGCGGGCGGCGTGTCCCGGAACGCCACCGCCACCGGCCGGCGCGACATCCGCAACCGCTGAGTGATTCCTGCTTCCACCTCGGCCCAGGCCGTCATGGCATCACGCTCCTCGACGAGAGGTCGAACGTCTGCACCGGATGGTACACGCAGCCGCGAGCGCGCGCGCCGCCGCTTGACCTGGCCGCAATCCGCGGCGTAGAGTCCGCCCCACGCCCATGCAGCTCGGTCTCGCGCTCTCCGTGCAGCACCGGCCCGAGGACCCGCAGGCCGCGCGCTTCGCCGAGCACGTCGAGCAGGTGCGCCTGGCCCGCGCGGTCGGCTTCGCGTCGGTGTGGGCCAGCCAGCACTACCTCTCCGACCCGTTCACGTACTTCCAGCCGCTGCCCACCCTGGGGCGCATGGCGGCCGAGGCCGAGGGGATGACCCTCGGCACCGGCGTGCTGCTACTCCCCCTGCACCAGCCCGTGGACCTCGCCGAGCAGCTGGCCACGCTCGACGTGATCACCGGCGGCCGGCTCGTGGTCGGCGTCGGCCTGGGTTACCGTGACGCCGAGAACGCGGCGATGGGCACGGACCCGCGCACGCGCGTCGGGCGGTTCGTCGAGGGGCTGGAGGCGCTCGAGCGGCTGTGGAGCGGCGAGCCGGTGACCTACCAGGGCAAGCACTTCGCCCTGCGCGAGGCGCGGATCTCGATGCCGCCGCTACAGCGCCCGCGCCCGCCGCTCTGGCTGGCCGCCAACACCGACGCCGGCGTGCGCCGCGCCGCCCGGCTCGGCGACGCCTGGCTCATGAACCCGCATACCACGCTGGCCGCGCTCGAACGCCAGCTCGCCCTGTTCCGTGAGACGCGGCGGACGGAGCGCCGGCCGCCCGCCCGCGTGGTGCCGCTCATCCGGGAGTGCTGCGTGGCGCCGACGGTCGCCGCCGCGCTGGAGGCGGGCGGACCGTACCTGAACGAAAAGTACGGCGCCTACCGGAGCTGGGAGCAGGACAGGGCGCTGCCGGCCGACGACCGGTGGAGCGCGCGCTTCGAGGAGCTGGCCCGCGACCGGTTCCTGCTGGGCGATCCCGCCGGCGTCGCCGCCGAGATCGCGCGCTACCGCGAGCGGCTCGGTATCACCACGCTGATCGTGCGCGTGCAGTGGCCCGGCATGGCCCAGGCCGACGTCCTGCGCTCCATCCGCCTGCTCGGCGAGCAGGTCCTCCCTGCGCTGAACTGAGGGCGCCGGGCGAGGTCGCCGCTACTCCCGCGCCGTCAGGGGCACGAAGTCGTACTCGCCGATGCCCTGCAGGACGAGGAAGGTGGCCGAGCGCTGGCCGCCGTTGACCACGAGGTGCGGGCGACCCGGACGGACGGTGCAGGTCTGCCCCGGCGCCAGTCGGATCTCCTCCTTGGGGTCGCGGCAGAAGACGCGGATCTCGCCCTCCAGCACGTAGAACGTGTCCTGGGTGTGCGTGTGGTAGTGCCAGGGCACCTGCTGCGCCGGCGAAATCTGCAGCTCGGAGATGCGGAACCCCGGCCGCTCGGCGTGGCGCGCCCGCCGCTCCACCTCGTAGAGATGACTCGCGTCCTTGACCGCTTCCATGTCCGCCCTCCCGGCGCGCGGCTCCGACCGGGCCAGTATGGCGGAGGGCGCCCGGCCTGCCAAGCGCTCGAGTCTTCGAGCACGAGTCTCTGTCCTCCGCCGATTTCACGCGCCGCCACCCTCGGGGTCATACGTCGCGCAGGGGGTGAACAGTCATGGAAGCCATGACGATCTTGAAACTGCTGTGGCTCGCCGGCCTCGTCACGGTGGCGGTGGTGGCGGTGGCGCTGGCGCTCGTCGTCGAGCATCTGCGCCAGCGTGCGGTCGCCCGCGGGGCGCTGCGGTCGAGCGACTGTGCCCCGGCGGTGGAGACCGCTCGGCCCGAGCGCGGCCGGCTGCGGCGCCGCGCGCTGGTCCGCTCGTAACGACCGTCGTCGATTCCTGCTACAATCCGCAGCCGATGGCGCGCGACGGCCTCGGCCGCATCCTGATCGTCGACGACGAGCTGTCGGTCCGCGAGGTCGTCAGCGAGTACTTCGCCGAGCAGGGCTACGGCGTGGAGACGGCCGGGGGCGGCGAAGAGGCGCTGGCGCTGGTGCAGAGCAACGCGCCCGATCTCGTGCTGCTCGACGTGCGCATGCAGGGTATGGACGGCGTGGAGACATTGCGCCGCCTCCGTCAGCTCGCGCCCCAGGTGGCCGTCATCATGGTGACCGCCAACGAGGACGTGAGCCTGGCGCGCGAGATGCTGAAGCTCGGCGCGCTCGACTACGTCGCCAAGCCGTTCGATTTCGTCTACCTCGAGCGCGCCGTGCTGGCGGGGCTGGCGCAGGCCGGCAGCAGCGGTCAGGCCGCGCCGGCGGCCGCTTCAGCCGACCCCTGGCGCGCCCTGGCGCTGGCGGTCTTCCAGGCCGTGCGCGGCATGGCCACGATTCCGCGCGCGTCCACGGGCGCGCGGCTCGAGGAGGCCGTGCTGGCGGCGGCGAGCGAGGCGACCGCCGCCGCCCTCGGCGAGGTCGCCCTGCTGCTGGACCTCGCCGCCGAGCTGCGCGATCTCACCGGCGCCGAGCTGACCGTCGTCCAGGCCGCCCTCGAGCGCGCGCGCCAGACACTGCGCGGCTGATAGCTGGATCGGGCGGCTGGTTCTGGATTGTGGAGGCGCCCGAGCCTTCCGTTCCAGCTCTTCGTGAACTGCTGAACAGCTTCAAATCAAACGTGACTCCAGCCCGTGTGTGAGAGTCGTGATCATGTTCTCGCGTGATATGGCGCCATTTTGCGCCGGTCGCTTCCTCCCTACGGTTCCCTCGAAATGCGGGCGGACCTCCGTGCTCGAGAAGCCTCTCACCGTCCGCGAGGCCTCGCGATCACGGTCCATCCCCCACCCTCCGGACCCGGCCGGCGCCGCTTCCGGCCGTTCTCCGCCTTCCAGAGCAACATCGGGTGCCGACGCACCCGCTCCAGCATTTCGGGATCGTCCCCCACTACCAGCTCCGGCTTGAACTCGCCCCACTGGATGCGTTCTACATACTCCTTCTCGGGGTCCGACAACGCGGCCAGGGTGCTCATCACGGGAGCAAGGGCCTCGGTCAACGCGTCCCGTCGCGGAAGCTCATCGCCGCGGAGCATGGGCACCAGCGCCTCCTCGAGCTCCGTCTGAGACAGCGAGGCCCTGTGCGGCATCTCGTACGTGAGCACCGGCCGGTCGAGGCCGGCGCTCAGGACCACGAACAGTCGGCGGAGAAGCGGGACCTCATAGGGCCATCGTCCCCCGGCAAGCCCTGCTGTGTCGTAGAGGTCCCGAGGGGCTCCGCGATCGACCAGCGCCAGGAGTTTGCCGGCCAGGGTCTCCTCAAGCCCGACCAGCCGAGCCCGATACGGGAAGTCGGGATCCGGCGTCCACCCTTCCTGTATGACAACTCGCTGCAGGGAAACACGGTAGAGGAAGTTGACGTCCACCTCGATCCGATCCGGCGTGCCCAAGCCATTCCGATAGCTGAGGTACATCTTCCCACCGGCATGCTCGCGAAGATCTCCTTGGAGGCGGTAACCGTCCCCCTCCGCGATGAGCCCCAGTGCGCGCTCGACTTCCCCCTTCTCGCGAAGCATTTCGTCGCGCTCCACCGGCCGCACATAGTTGAAGTCGAGGTCGACGGACAGTCGGGGGGCTTGGGCGCCAAAGAACAGATTGAGCGCGGTGCCCCCCTTTAGTGCCAAGCGCTCTCCGAGGAACGGATGACGCCCGACCTGGTCCAGGACACGGCTGAGGCGGAGAACCTTTTCAAGGGTGTCGGGCCGAAAGCCGGTGCCTCCCGCGAGCCGCCCGAGATACTCCGCGCTAAATGTCGGCACGCTCCGTCCCCGGCGCCCAGCGCTCTGGCACGATGAGGTTCCAGCGGGCCTGCAGCCGTCCGCCGCGCTGGCGCTTGTTCAGGTAGATCCGCGCCGTCGGCCGCCGTGCCGCCAGGCGATCGAGCAGTGGGCCGGGCACGAAGAGCCGATCAGCCGCCTGCTCGAGCACGAAGCCCATGATGGCGAAGGCGCGGCGCTGATCGAGCACGGTCAGGTAGCGCTCCAGCCGATCGAGGTCGAGAGCGGAGACAGATCGCGCTGCCTCCATCACCTCGTCGACGCCCCCGGCGTACCGCGGCAACAGAAGGCAGTCGACAAGGGTCCGCTCGGGACCGGTCAACCTGACCTTGACGCCCTGGCGTTCGCGCGTTTCGACGCCGAAGTCCTCGGTGCCGCTGTTGCGCAGCGGTTTCGGAAATCGGAGAGCGCGCACGCGACCGCCTGGAAGACGGAGATCCTTGCGCGGCCGGGTAGTCAGGTAGAACACGTCGCGGTAGACGGAGTGGGCTAGGCCGAGGAGTTCCAGGGCGCTGTGATAGGCAAGAACGGCGTCTACGCGCACGGCCGCCGCGACCAGGAAGCGGTCGGGGACAAAGGTCTCCGCGCTGACTCCGGGGGGGACGACCGCATACAGGCCGCGCTCGACGAGTTTGAGCCGGCCTTGGCGGGCGGCGTACTGGAGCCGTCGCATGGCCGCCCGCCGTGGGGACCCGGGGCGTCGGACCACTGCCGTGAAGGCCTCCAGGCTGAAGACCGGGTGGCTGGCCCAGAAATCTTGAGGCTTAATGAGTTTCCGATCCACGCACAAAGACCCTATTTAGAAGTGCTCTAAAGCAAGAATCGATAACTGACTGTTTTCGATATTAGCTTGAATATACTACTACGCGATTCTACCGAGCCAATATCGTAAACAAGCACCCCTCCCCGATGTCACGCAAGGTGCGGAAGCCAAAACGCTCGGAGCGCCCTGGCGCGGCCGTGGCGCCCCTCGTTCCCCCGCTCGCTCACCGGCGGCCGCTCAGACCCCAGGCCCAGGCGGCCGCGCCGACCAGGGACGGCAGCACCACCAGCGAGTGCAGCAGCGCGGCGATGGCGTTGTTGGCGGTGTCGCGGGTGTACTCCAGCCCGGTGACGCCGAGCACGGACGCGATCAGGGTGATCAGCCAGTTCGCCCAGGCGGGGATCGTGACGACCCAGGCCAGCCGCACCCGCCCGGTGGGGCCGTAGCGCAGCATGTCCAGCGTCGAGGCGACCGCGATGAGCCACAGGCCACCGAGCAGCCCGTTCAGGTGGGCGGCCAGCGCGAGCCGCGGGATCGGCACGGTGACCTTCCCGGTGAGGACGGCCGCCGCCCACAGGCCCGTCACCATCCCCACGGCGAAGAGCCAGGCGCCGGACCACGCAAGACGCCGGCGTAGTGTCTGGCTCGGCATCGCGCGGCCTAGGCGAGCGGCCCGCCCGGCGCCGTCAGCTCGTGCAGCCGCTCTTGCGAGCGCAGGGCCGGGGGGCCGTCGGCGTGGACACGGACCGAGGTGCCGTCGCCGAGGATCCGGCGCGCCTTGACGGTGTCGGCGAGCTGGATCTCGAGGATCCGGCGCACCTGCTGCTGGAGACTCGGGTCCAGCACCGGGAAGGCGATCTCGACGCGGCGGTCGAGGTTGCGGGGCATCCAGTCGGCCGAGGCGAGCAGGTACTCCGGCGACCCCGCGTTCTCGAAGTAGAAGATCCGCGCGTGCTCCAGGTAACGGTCCACGATCGAGATCACCCGGATGTTGTCGGACAGGCCCGGCACCTCGGGCCGCAGGCAGCAGATGCCGCGCACGATCAGCGCGATCCGCACGCCGGCCTCGCTGGCCGCGTACAGCTCCTCGATCAGCCGGCGGTCGACGAGGTTGTTCAGCTTGGCGATGATCCGGGCCGGCCGGCCGGCCCGGGCCCGGGAGGCCTCGCGGCGGATGCGCTCGGCCAGCTCGTCACGCAGGTCGGTGGGCGCCAGCAGCAGGTGGCGAAAGCCGTGCGGGCGCGTGTAGCCGGTCAGGAGGTTGAACAGCTCGGTGAGGTCCTCGCCGAACGAGTCCCGGCTGGTGAAGAGCCCGAGGTCGCCGTAGAGGCCCCCGGTGCGCGCGTTGTAGTTGCCGGTGGCCAGGTGACAGTAACGCCGGATGCCGTCGGCCTCCTGGCGCACGACCAGGCACGCCTTGCAGTGGGTCTTGTACCCCACCAGGCCGTAGACGACGTGGGCCCCGACTTCCTCCAGCGCGCGGGCCCAGCGGATGTTGGCCTCCTCGTCGAAGCGCGCCTGCAGCTCCACGAGGACCGCGACCTCCTTGCCATGCTCCACCGCGGTGTGGAGCGCGTGCGCGATGGGCGACGCGGGGCTCACGCGGTAGAGCGTCATCTTGATCGCGAGCACCCTGGGATCGAGGGCCGCCTCCCGCACGAAGCGGGTGACGGCGTCGAAGGTGTGATACGGGTGGTGGACGAGGACGTCGCGGGCGCGGATGGCGCTCCAGATGTCGGCGGCGCCCTCGAACGCGGGCACGGGGTGCGGCGGGCGGGGCGGGTCCTTGAGCCGCGGCACGTCGAGCGACGCGTGCAGCTGCAGCAGGTCGGAGAAGGCCGTGAAGCCCTCGCCCTCGTAGAGGTCCTCGGGCTGCAGCTCCAGCTCCTCCAGCAGCGTCGTCAGGATGTCGGCCGGCAGGTCGGGGTCGTACTGCAGGCGCACGGCCGTGCCCAGCCGGCGCTCGCGCAAGCTCTCCTCCAGGCTGGTCAACAGGTCTTCCGGCCGCCCGCGCATCTGGATGTCGGCGTCGCGGGTGACGCGGATGGCGTGGCTGGAGAGGATGTCGTAGCCGTGATAGAGGCTCGGCAGCTGCAGGCGGATCACGTCCTCGAGCAGGATGAACACGTGGCGGCCGCGGGGGTCGGGCAGCGGCACGAAGCGCGGCAGCACCTGGCTCGGGATGTGGATCACGGCCAGCGTGCTGTGCGGCAGCGGCGAGGGCGTCGACGGGCGGATCGCGGCCACCAGGCACATCGACCGGTTGCCCAGGTACGGGAACGGATGGCCGGGATCGACGGCCAGCGGCGTGAGCACCGGCAGCAGCGTGCGGCGGAAGTACTCCTCGAGGAACCGCTCCTGCTCGCCGCCGAGGTCCTTGGGCCGCAGCAGCACGACGCCCTCGGCGGCCAGCAGCGGCTGGATCTCCTGCAGGAAGCAGCGGTGCTGCTCGTCGGCCAGCTCGTGCACGCGCGCCGACACCGCCGCCAGCGTCTCGGTCGGCGTGAGGCCGTCCGGGCCCGAGGTCGGCTCGCCGGCGTGCAGCCGCCGCTTGAGCGTGGCCACCCGCACCATGAAGAACTCGTCGAGGTTCGCGCTGAAGATGGCCAGGAACTTGACGCGCTCGAGCAGCGGCACCGTGGCGTCCTGGGCCTCCTCCAGCACCCGGCGGTTGAACTCCAGCCACGACAGCTCGCGGTTGACGAACGCGTTGGGGTCCACGTCAGCCCCGGCTGTTGAAGGTCTCGTGCAGGAGGAGGCCATCGCGCACGCCGCGGTCGCACACGACCAGCGTGAGATAGCCGCCGAAGACGAGCAGCTCCTCGACGACGATCGTCCCGGCCAGGATGATGTCGGCCCGCTCGGCCCGGAGGCCACGGATCTTCCGGCGCGCGCGCAGCGGGACGCTCTCGAGGCGCTCGCGGATGGCCGTGACGTCGGACTGCTGCAGCCGGAGGCCGTGGCGGTGCTTGCGCAGCCCCGGGTGGGCCCGCAGGTGGATGCGGGCCAGCGTACGGATCGTGCCGCCGAGCCCGACAACGACCTCGCCCGGCTCGGCCGGCCGCAGGGCGCCGTCCAGCAGATGGCGGACCTCGTGCCGGAGCGCGCGCAGCTCGCGCGGCCGGGGCGGGTCGTGGCGCAGGAACCGGCCCGTCGTGCGCACCGCGCCCAGCGGCAGGCTCGCGGTCGACACGAGCCGCCGCCCGCGCACGCGGCTGAGCTGCAGGCTGGCGCCGCCGAGGTCGGCCACGAGCGCGTCCCGGACCGGCAGGCTGCGCAGCACCGCCTCGGCGCCGAGGCGGGCCTCGTCGTGAGCGCTGAGCACCTGCACCTCGATGCCCTCCTCGAAGCGCAGCGGCGCCAGCAACCGCTCCCGGTTGCGGGCGTCGCGCACGGCCGACGTCGCCACCGCCAGGACGCGGGGCCCGCGCTCGCGGGCGGCGTACCGCCGGAAGAAGCGGTGGACCGCGCGCAGCGTGTCGTCGATCGCCGCGCGCGGCAGCGTCCCGGGCGGCCCGGAGCCCAGGCGCGTGGGCACGCGTTCCTGCGCGACGATGCGGAAGCCGGTGTCGGGCCTGACCTCGGCGAGCAGGAAGCGTACGGCGGTCGACCCGAGATCGACGACCGCCACCAGCTCTTTCATCCCGGCCGTCGCGTCAGTCCTGCCAGAGCGCGACGCCGCCCTTGATGCCGGCGTCGTTGGAGACGATGGTCACGTCGGGGTCCAGCTCGAAGTCGATCCGCTTGGCGTTGCCGCCGCCGATGTAGAGGTGGTCGAAGCTGGCGAGCGCCCGGATGTTGCGGATCGCCTTCTTCACGCGGCGGTTCCACTTGCGCGTGCCCACCCGCTTGCGGGCGGCGTTGCCGAGGTGCTCGTCGTAGGTCTCGCCCTTGCGGAACGGGTGGTGCGACAGCTCCAGGTGCGGCGCCAGCCGCCCGTCGAGATACAGCCCGGTGCCGAAGCCGGTGCCGAGCGTGACGACGACCTCCACGCCCTTGCCCGCGATGACGGCCAGGCCCTGCACGTCGGCGTCGTTGGCGACGCGCACCGGCTTGCCCAGCGCGCGGCTCAGCGCGCCGGCCAGGTCGAAGCCTTTCCAGCCCTTGTTGTCGAGATTGGGCGCCGTCAGGACGCGGCCCTTGCGGACCACGCCGGGGAAGCCGACCGAGACACGGTCGTAGGCGCCGAGGGGCGCCACCAGCCGGCCGAGGGCGTCCACGATCTCCCGGGGCGGGCTGCCGACGGGCGTGTCGACCCGGACGCGCTCGGTGAGGAGCCGGCCCGCCTCGTCGAGCACGGAGGCCTTGAGCCCGCTGCCGCCGACGTCGATGGCCAGCGTGCGAATGCGTCCGATCGTGGGGATCTCGACGGGTTGGGCGTGAGCCATCGGGCGCCTCCTTGGAGCAGGGCCCCCTGCAAAACGCGGGGACTCGGATCGTATCACGAGGCGCCGGCGCGCCCGCACCGAAGCTACTCTCCGACAAGACTCCTGAGAATGCGGGGCTTTAGAAACCAGACGAGGCGTCCCGGCGCCCCGGGCCCGGACGGCAAGTCGACGAGGGCGGCCCCCCCTTTCTTGAACGCGAACCGCTCGCCCCGGGGACCTTCCAGAAGGCGTGCGAGCAGCGCGCCGAGGGTGGGCTCGTGGCCCACGATGGCGACCATCGCCTCGGCGGGCTGGCGGGCCAGGGCGGCCACGATGCCGCCCACGGTGCCCTGGGCCAGCGCGGGCTCGACGGCGGCCGCGAGCTGTCCGAACGCCCGCGCGGCGATCTCGGCGGTGGCCCGGGCGCGGGGCAGCGGGCTGGTGAGCAGGACGTCCGGCCGGTCGACGACCCGGACGAGGCCGCGGGCGGCCCGCTCGAACCGCGCCCGCCCTCGCTCGGTTAGCGGCCGATCATCGTCCGCGATCCCCGGCGTCCCGCCGGGCACGGCGGCGGCGTGCCGGATCATCAGGAGCCTCATGACGGCAGCGGCCCCTGCCCCTTCACCTCCAGGAGCCGGTGAACCGTCACCGGCTCGCTCACGCCCTTCACACGCTCCACGCGGCCGGGGGCGACGCTGACCAGGAGCGCCACCCGCGCCAGGAGCGTGTCGGACAGCAGCACCTCGGCGCCGGCGGCGAGCGTCTGGATGCGCGAGACCAGATTGACGGCGGGGCCGACGACGCCGTACTTCACGCGGTCGGCGCTGCCGATGTTGCCGGCCACCACCGGACCCACGTGCAGCCCGATGCCCATGCTCAGCGGCGGCAGGCCCCGCGCGACGGTGTCGGTGTTGAACGTGGCCAGCGCCTCCTGCATGGCGGCCGCGCACCGGACCGCGCGCTGGGCGTCGTCGGGGCGGCCGAAGGGGGCGCCGAAGAGCACGAAGATGGCGTCGCCGATGAACTCGTTGATGACGCCGCCGTGCTGGATGATGACCGGCGTCATCGCGCCCAGGTAGCGGTTGAGCAGCCCGATCATCGCCGCCGGCCCCAGGCGCTCGGACAGCCCGGAGAAGCCGCGCAGGTCGGACATGAGCATGGCCACCTCGCGCAGCTCGCCGCCGAGCTGCAGGGCGTCGCGGTCGCGCAGGGCCTGGGCGGCCAGCTCCGGACTCACGTAGCGCCCGAGCGTCTCGCGGACGAAATCGCGGTCGCGCAGCGCCGCCGCCATGTCGTTCATCGCGCGGGTGAGCACGCCGATCTCGTCGCGGCTGCGGGGCACCGCGGTCACGTCGAGCTGCCCGTGGCGGATCCGCCGCGCGAGCTGGGCGAGCTCGCGCAGGGGACGGGCGATCCAGCCGGCCAGGGCGATGCCGCCGGCGAGGGCGACGCCCAGGGCGAAGACACCCAGGAGCACCGCCAGCCGCGCCTCGGCGTCGATCTGCTCGGTGTAGTCGCGCTCGGGCACCACGACCTCGACCAGCCACCGGAGGTCGCCGACGGTGAGCGGGACGGCCCGCGCCAGGTAGCGTTCCCCGTGATGGTCGAACTCGAAGGTGCCGTCCGTGTTCAGCGGGCTGTGCCGCGCCGTCGCCGCGGCCAGCTCGGCGTCGATGATCTCGGCCCGCGAGGCGCCCGAGCCGCGGCGGCCGATCAGCACGGTCCCCTGCCCGGTGGCGACGAACACTCGCCCGCCCGGGGAGACCTCGAGGTCGTCCAGCGTGCCGGCCAGCCGGTCGAGGGAGAAGTCGACGGTGAAGACGCCCCGCACGGCGCCGGTGCCGTCGAGCCACGGCGCCGCGCACGTGATGCCGAGGCCGCCGCCGGCGTAGAACTCGTACGGCTCGGTCCAGGCGACGTCGCCGCGGGCCTCGGCGGCGCGGAAGTACGGCCGCTCGGAGGGCCGGTACTTGTGGTCGTCCGCGCGCCGCACCGGCTCCCGCCGGCCATCGGCATGCACGCGGTCCTCCTCCAGACGGATCCGCCCTCCGACCGGGAAGCTGCGGTTGACGTAGACGTGGCCGCGCTCGTCGCGCCAGGCGCCGACGAACCGGTCGTCGCGGTCGCCGTAGCTGACCCAGCTCACGTGCTGGTGGGCGCGCAGCACGCTCAGCGTGAAGCGCTCCAGCGCGCTCGTGTCGCCGGGATCGAGCTGCCACTGCTGCGCCAGCTGGGGTCCCAGGCGCGCCGTGGCCTCGGCGTCCTCGAAGACGCGGGCGGCGTGGGCGGCCGTCAGCCGGGCGGCCTGGGCCATGGCGGCGTCGAGCAGCGTGCGCGAGCGTACCCGCTGCTCGCGCCAGGCGAGGCCGCCGATGACAGCCCCGGTGAGCCCGGTGAGCAGGACGACCAGCCCGACCAGCGCCAGCGTGAACGGGGGGCGCCGGTCCAGGCGCAGACGTCCCCGGAGGCGTGCGAGGCTCGGCAAGGACAGGCCGATCAAGCGGGCCCGTCAGGCGTCGCGCAGCGGGTGGCCCGTGAGCAACGTGAGCGCCTCGACGTACCGGGCGCGGGTGGCCTGCACGATGTCGGGTGGCAGCTCGGGGCCGGGCGGACGCTTGTCGAAGCCGATCCGTTCCAGGTAGTCACGCACGAACTGCTTGTCGTACGAGGGCTGCGGCTTGCCGGGATTGTACTGGTCGGCCGGCCAGAACCGCGAGGAGTCGGGCGTGAGCACCTCGTCGATCAGCGTGACGCGGCCGTCGACGACACCGAACTCGAACTTGGTGTCGCAGACGATGATGCCGCGGGTGGCGGCGTAGTCGGCGGCGCGCCGGTAGATCGCCAGCGACAGCTCACGCAGCCGCGTGATGATGTCCCGGCCGATCCGCCGGCCGGCTTCGGCCTCCGAGATGTTCTCGTCGTGGCCGCTCTCCGCCTTGGTGGCCGGCGTGAAGATGGGCTCGGGCAGGCGATCGGACTCGCGCAGGCCGGGGGGCAGCGCGACGCCGCAGACGGTCCCGGTCTCCTGGTAGTCCTTGAGCCCGGAGCCGGCCAGGTAGCCGCGGACCACGCACTCCACCGGGAACACCTGGGCCTTGCGCACCAGCATCGAGCGGCCCTCGACCTCGGCGCGATGGGGCTGGACCTCGGCCGGGAAGTCGGCGAGCCGCGTCGAGATCAGGTGATTGGGGACGAGGTCCTCGAAGTGCGAGAACCAGAACTCCGACATCTGGGTCAGCACCTTGCCCTTGTCGGGAATCGGCGTGGGCAGCACGACGTCGAAGGCCGACAGGCGGTCGCTGGCGACGATGAGGAAGCGCTCCCCGAGGTCGTAGATGTCGCGGACCTTGCCGCGCCCGTGCAGCCGCAGTCCCGCCAGGTTCGTCCGGACGATCGCCATGCCCCGCTGCACCTCCCGTGTGTCGGAAAATACAACAACGGTTCATCCGGCGCCACCGGCCGCTCGGTTCACACCGGCCACTTCTTTCTTGACGCGCAGCCAGAGCCCGGCGCAGAGTCGGACCGGGAGCGATCGGAGTGCCACGTCGATCGAGCGAACGATGGCCGGGCGGGGTCGCGACGCGCCCCCGGCACGTCTGCGAGCATCCCAACCGGCACGAGTTCTACTGCTTCCGTACCTATGATGCGGCCCTGGCCGAGCGCGGCCGCATGGCGCGCAACCCGCACTACGCCCGGCTCTACGTCTCCGAGGTCTACGCCGGTGCCCTCGGCGGCTGGGCCTGGGCCGTCTGCTGGACCTGCCCCCGCCAGGACTAGCGCGCATCATTCGCGAATGTCGCTGCGCGCGGCCGGGCGCTGGCGGCGGGCTGCGTGAGCCCCGGCGGCGCCGGCATGGCTCCCCTGTCGCGGCAAGCTCGCTCCGGACGCGGCGAGCGCGAGCCCCCATCCCCCATCGGGGCTGGCTTGACGGTGAGTCGAATCCCCGATCGCGCCCTCGCCCCGTCCTGCGCTCGCGCACGCGACCACGCTCGCCACGACGGCGCAACCCTGGTGACGCGCCCCCAGCGCCAGGGCCCGCCCTCCGATGCGCCGCCCGTTCGTGAATGATCCGGGCCTAATGACTCTCGTGAAACGTGGTGACGCCGGGGGTCGGACGCGGGGGCCCCGGGCGCGCCGTCATGACGAGCCGTCGTCGCCGTTCGAGCGCAGGGCCCGGCGAGCGAGCCGCCAACGAATCGACTGGTCCGCGCCCCAGCCCCCTCCGGGGGATGGGGGGCTCGAGCGAGCCGGGCCCGGAGCGAGTTACGGCGACAGGCGAGTCATGCCGGCGCGCCCGGGGCCCCCGCGTCCGACCCCCGGCGTCACCGGATTCCACGACAGTCACGAGGACCGCAACGCCGGCAGGACGGAGGCGGCGAAGAGCCAGGTGCCCTCGGGGTCGGGGACGTCGGCGAAGTTGACCGTCAGGTAGCGGGCGCCCCGGGCCACGATGGCGAGCAGGGTTTCGGTCACCTGGTCCGGCGTGCCGATCAGGCGGATGTCGGCCAGCGGCCGCGTCTCCGGCCGGGCCTTGATGCGCTCGACCTCGCGCTCGGTGTGGCCGATGAGGATCCCGACGCGGACGACCTGGGTGATCGCGTCGTAGTCGCGCCCCACCTCGCGACAGTGCGCCTTGAGGGCCTCCTGCTTCTGGGCGTAGACGTCCAGCCCGCGGAACGGATAGTTCCACCAGTCGGCGTGCCGGGCCACCACGCGGAGCAGGTAGCGCTCGCCGTGGCCGCCCACCATGATCGGCGGGCACGGCGCCGGCCGCGGCTCGCAGTACGCGCCCTCGATTCGGTAGTGCTCGCCCTTGTAGTGCGCGGGCGCCTGCGTCCACATCGCGCGGATCAGCTGGATGGCCTCGTCGAGCTGGGCGATGCGGACCCGGGCCGGCGGGAACGGCCAGCCGTACGCGCGGTACTCCTCCTCGTTCCAGCCGGCGCCGATGCCGAGCACGAGGCGGCCGCCGGAGAGCGCCGCCAGCGTGGCGGCCATCTTGGCCAGGTGGGCGGGGTTACGGAAGCTGTTGCAGAGCACCTCGTGACCGCACACCTTGTCGGGATAGCGCGCCAGCGCCCACGCCAGCAGGCTCCAGCCCTCGGCCACCTTGTGGCCTCCGTACTGCACGTGATCGGGCAGCCACAGCGAGTCGAACGGCGCTGCCGTGCGATCCAGGTACGGGAACGTCGTCTCCACCAGCCGCGACCACACGTTGAGCCCGACCGGCACCGCCATCGGCATCCTCCTGTGGTCAGTCCTGGAATCCGAAGAGCCGCCAGCCGGCGGGCTCCCGGCGCGCCACCTCGGGCTCGGCCTGCCACGCCAGCACGGAAACCCATCCCATGAGCGGCAGCCGGCCCGTGACCTCCCCGCTCGTGTACACCCAGGTGGCGCCGTTGACCAGCTCCACCCGGTCCACCATGATGCGGGCGCGCAGCTCCTGGTAGAGCGCGAAGATCCCGAGCAGTTGCTCGCGGACGGCGGCCTTGGTCAGCCCGCTGCTTCGATAGTGCTCGGACACGGCGGCGAGGACGCCGGCGAGGTCGCGTGCTTCGAAGCGCGCGCGGGCTCGCTCGACGGCCTGCGCCAGCTCGGCGGCGACGTGGGGCGGCGCCGGGCGGGCGAGCAGCGCGTCAGGTGCCGGCGCCGCGGCGTCGGAGGCCGGGGAGCCCGCGCACCAGCCCAGGACGAACAGGGCGACGAGCCGACGGCGAGGCGCTCCCATACCTGGATCATACCGGGGCCACCTGGTCAGCCGGTGCCGGTCGGGCGCACCTCGGCGGGGATGAGGTAGCGCTCGAACCACTCGCGCGCGTGCCGGGTCACCTGCTCCAGCGCGCCGGGCTCCTCGAACAGGTGGGTCGCCCCCGGGATGACGGTCAGCTCTTTCTCGCAGTGGAGCTGGGCGAACGCCTGCGCGTTCAGCTCGAGGACCTCGGTGTCCTCGCCGCCCACGATCAGCAGCGTGGGCGCCCGGATGCGGGCGAGCGCCCGCCCGGCCAGGTCGGGACGCCCGCCCCGCGAGACGACCGCGCCCACCGCGTGGGGGAGCTCCGCCGCCGCCACGAGCGCCGCGGCGGCGCCGGTGCTGGCGCCGAAGTAGCCGATCCGCAGGTGGCGCGTGTCGCGATGCTCGCCGAGCCACCTGGTGGCGGCGATGAGCCGGGCGGCGAGCAGGCCGATATCGAAGCGCAGAACCGCCGACTGCCGGTCGAATTCTTCCTCCTCCAGCGTGAGCAGGTCGATCAGCAGCGTCGCCAGGCCGGCCTCGTTGAGCCGCCGGGCCACGTGGCGGTTGCGCGGGCTGAACCGGCTGCTGCCGCTGCCGTGCGCGAACAGCACGACGCCGCGGGCCCGCTCGGGCAGCGTCAGGTCGCCCTCGAGCGTCACCGGGGCCGCCGGGACCTGGACCAGCCGCTCGGCCATCGCTCAGACTCCGAACGGGAACGTCTCGGGCACCTCGCCCCGGTCCCACTCGACGGTGCGCTCGAGCGGCTCCACGGCCCGCGTGTCGTCGAAGTGGAGCACGGCGTCGAACTGCTCGGACAGCCGGGCGAAGAAGTAGTGGCTCACGCGCTCGGTCTGGGCCCATCGCCAGCTCCTCGTAACCCGGGACGCCCAGCTTGCGCACCAGGAAGACGTCCAGCGGCGCGTCGAGCGCCCGGGCCACCTCGTAGGCGACCGGCACCCCGCCGCGGGGCAGGGCGAGCACCACCACGTCGGGGCGATCGGCGTACGCCGTGAGCTTCGCCGCCAGCTGCCGGCCTGCCTCCTGGCGATCGTGAAAGCGCTGCAGCATCAGTACAGGTCGCCAAGCGAACCGTTCGCGAGGAACCGCTGCAGCGCGCCGGCGATCAGGGGAGCGATCGAGACGGCACGCAGGCCAGGCCACGCCGGCCCGGCCGGGGCGACCGAGTCGGTGATCATCACCTCGCGCACGGCCGGGTGCTCCAGCCGGGCGCGGGCGCCCGGGAGCAGCAGCCCGTGGGTGGCGGCGACGGTGATCTCCGGCCGGGCGCCGGCGGCGATGGTGCCGCCGGTCGAGATCATGTCGTCCACGATCAGGCAGGCCCGGTCCCCCACGTCGCCGACCGCGTGGGTCACGGCCGGGTGGGTTCCGTCGTCGCGCCGCTTGTGGAGCACGCCGACGGGGGCGCCGAGGCAGTGCGCGTAGTGCATGGCCAGCTGCACGCGCCCGGCGTCCGGCGAGACCACGACCACGTCGGGCGGCAAGCGACCGCGGAGCGCGCGGCAGAGCGCCGGCACCGCGGTCAACGTGTCGACGGGCACGTGGAAGAAGCCCTCCATCTGCGGCGTGTGCAGATCGACTGTGACCACGTGGGCGACCCCCACGGCTTCGAGCACGTCGGCGACGACCCGCCCCGTGATCGGCTCCCGCCGGCCGTGCCGCTTGTCCGTAGCCGAAGTACGGCACGATCGCCGTGATCCGCGCGGCGGCGGCCCGCCGGCAGGCGTCGGCCAGCGCGAGCAGCTCAACGAGATGATCGTTGACCGGCGGCGAGGTCGGCTGCACCAGGAACACCTCCTGGCGGCGCACCGGGGCGCGCCGCTGCACGGACACCTCGCCGTCCGGGAACCGGTCGATCGCGCACGGGCCGACCGCCACACCCAGCTCGCGGGCGACGGCGGCGGCCAGCGCCGGATTCGCCGTGCCGGCGAAGATGGAAAACTCCTTGCTCACGCCATCCCCCGGGCGGTGTCCGCCGGCTGAGCCTCGCTGCGATTCGCGACGTCGGCCCGGTCGACCACGCCGAGGAGGATGCCGTCGGGCGTGGTGTCCGCGAGCGGAACGCTCGGCCGGATCGTGGGTGGGCCGGGATCCATGACGCGTTCGACCACGCTGGCCGGATCGGCGTCGAGGGCCTCGCGCGCGAGCGTCTCCGCCGCCTCCCGGTCGAGCCGGCCGAGCGGGAGGTTCGTCGCGCCCGCGATGTGCAGCTGCCGGTACGCGCCCGGCGGGAGCACGTCCACGATCTGCGCGCCCGTCGCCGCCAGGCGGCGCACCTCCTCCCGGTCGACCTGTCGGGGGCTGACCATGACATCTCCTCCTGGAGTGTCCTTCGGCAACGAAGTATCGACCGACCGCGGTGTCCCCCTGTCCGAAAGGGGTGGCCGGGCGGCTCAGGCCGGGCGGGATTCCGCTCGACGGCCGGGCCGCCGCGCCGCCGGCCGCCGCTTGCCGCCGCCACCATCCCGGGCGCTTCCGTTCCGGGAGAGCTTCGTGTCGCCCGGCACCGCCCGGTCCGGGGGCTGCGCCGTTCCACAGATCGCCCCGAAGTCGACGCCATCGAGATCACCCACCACGCGGCCGCCGGCGATGACCTCCCAGCGAAAGTTGACCTGGAAGTTGGACACCCGCGGGATCGAGCGCTGGAACCGGAACAGGTTGACGCAGTTGAGGGTCTCGACGTCGAAGTGCGTCAGCAGCAGCCGCAGCGCGTCCTTGGGCTGGAAGTCCCGGCAGGAGAAGGCGTCGAACGCGTAGTAGTTGTCCTCGTCCCAGGTGTGGATGGCGGCGTGCGACTCCGCCCAGATGCTCACGCCGGTGACGCCGCTCTCCTCCGCCTGCCGCCGCCGGAGGAACTCCCGCATGAGACGGACCGGCGCCAGGCTCAGGTCCACGGGCTTCTTCGCCGCCTTCGTCAGTGCGGCGGCCTTCGCCTCCAGCTCGGCCTCCACGTCGTCGCAGAACGCCGCGATCTCGTCGTTGGCGAACGGATACCGACAGACGATCGGCGGCAGCACCGCCGTCATGTCGAGGTTCCGGTTCAGCGCCTCGAAGAGGGCGAAGACGGTGTCCGTGGACGTCAGGTTGCGCCGGGTATAGGTGGAGGCGTCGACGATCAGGTGGCGCCCGACGAAGTCGTCCTTCCCTGGCGCGTCCATGCGCCCGGACCGGGGCAAGGCGCATGCCACCCAGACGGGAGCACTCGGGCCGACGGCTACCGCTGGAGCGGTGCGGAATCGCCCTCGCGGAGGGTCAGGAGCAGGCGGCGGACCCAGACGCGGACCATGTCGCGCCGGTAGTCCGCTGAGCCCATGAGGTCCGAGAGCGGGTCGGCCTCGGCGGCCGCGGCGTCGCCGGCGGCACCGATGGCCGCATCGGTCAGGGCTTCGCCCCGCAGCACCGTCTCGGCCCCACGGGCGCGGAGCGGCGTCGGCGCCGCGCCGCCCAGCGCCAGGCGCACGTCCTCGCAGCGCCGCCCATCCCCGGCGACCACCAGGAGCGCGGCGATCCCCACCAGCGCCCGGTCCTCAGCCGAGCGCGGGCAGAACTTGACGTAGCCGCTCCTCGCCCCCGGCGGCGCCGCCGGGACACGCACTCGGGTGAGGATCTCGCCGGGCTCGAGGGCGGTCTCGTAGAAGCCACGAAAGAAGTCGCCCACCGCCACCGTGCGCGCGCCGCCTGCTCCCTCCACCGTCACCTCGGCGTCGAGGCAGAGCAGCGCCGGCGCCACGTCGGAGGCCGATTCCGCGTAGCACAGGTTGCCGCCGAGCGTGCCCGAGGCGCGAATGGCCGGGCTCGCCACCCGGCCGGCGGCCTCGGCCAGCAGCGGCCAGCCCGCGCGCACCGACGGGTCGCGACGGACCGCGGCGTGCGTGGCCATCGCCCCGATGCCGAGACCTCCCCCGTTCGACTGGATCTCCGTGATCCCCGGGATGCGGTGCAGCGACACCAGACGGTCGGGGCGTGCGAGCCCCAGGCGGAGCATCGGCACCAGGGCGGTGCCGCCGGCGATGAGCCGGCTCTCGCCGTCGTGGCGCGCGAGCACCGCGAGCGCCTCGCCGAGGCTCGCCGGCTCGGCCAGCTCGAACGGGGCGAGCCGCATCAGCGCGCCGCCCGCGCGGCCGCCAGCACGGCGGCGACGATCTTGACGTAGCCGGTGCAGCGGCACAGGTTGCCCGACAGCGCCTCGCGCACCTGGCGATCGGTCGGGGCCGGGTGCTCGGCGAGGAGCGCCCGGGCGGCCAGCAGCATGCCTGGCGTGCAGTAGCCGCACTGGACGGCGCCCTCGCGCGCGAAGGCGTCCTGGAGCGGATGGAGGCTGCCGTCGCGCTCGAGACCCTCGACCGTCTCCAGCGCGCGCCCGTCGAGCCGGGCGGCGAGGACGAGACAGGCGCGGACGGGCTCGCCGTCGAGCAGCACCGTGCAGGTGCCGCAGACACCTTCGCCGCAGCCGTACTTGGTCCCGGTCAGCGCCAGGCCGTCGCGGAGGAGGTCGATCACCGTCCAGTGCACCGGCGCGCTGGTGCGGCACGGGCGGCCGTTGAGCGTGAACGCGAGCGCGCGGGGCGTCACGCGGCCCCCTCAATGGCCGCGCGCACGCGCGCGGCGAACAGACCGGCCAGCTCGCGCGCCTTGACCTTCATGACGGCATCGCCCACGCTGCCGAGGCGGCCGAGCACCTTCACCTCGCTCCGGTAGCTGACCGTCGTGGCGCCGGCACCCGTGGCCGCCAGCTCCAGGGTGTTGCGCACGTCGACCTGGCTGCCGAGCCGCGCGTCCTCTCCGCGCCCCTCGGCGACGAGCCGGCGGGGCGCCTCGGCCTCCACCACGGTCATGCGCACCTCCTGGGTCGTCGCGAGAAAGCCCACCTTGACGGTCAGCCGCATGCGGTAGGTCCGCGCGTCCACCACCTCGAGGTCGTGGCAGCCCGGGATGCAGGGAGCGAGCCGCGCCGGGTCCAGGAGAAAGGCCCACACGACGGCCGGCGGGGCCTGCACCTCGAACCGCTCCTCGAGGACGGGCATCGGGCGCCTACCCGGCGGCCGTCGGCATGGCGCGGCGAATGCGCTCGGCCGTCAACGGCAGGTCCGTCATGCGCACGCCCGTGGCCCGCGAGACGGCGTTCATGAGCGCGGCGGGCGTCGGCGTCATGGCCGGCTCGCCGATGCCCTTGGCGCCGAACGGCCCGAGCCCCGCGCCCGACTCGAGCAGGATCGTCTCGATCGGGGGGGCATCGAGCGTGGTCGGAATCTTGTAGTCCAGCAGGTGGGGGTTCTTGCTGATCCCCTCGTCGAGGACGACCTCCTCCAGCATCGCGTGCCCCAGCCCTTGCACCGCCCCGCCCTCGATCTGGCCCGCGGCGCTCTGCGGATTGATGGCCTGGCCCACGTCGTAGCAGGCCGCGAGCCGCGTCACGCGCGTGTGCCCGGTCTCGACGTCGACCTCCACCTCCACGGCCTGACTCCCGAAGGTGTAGTCGTTGAACGGCTTGCCCTGGCCGGTCGCGGGGTCGATGGTCGGCGCGGACGGCGCGTCGTATTTCTCCAGCGCCTGGACCGGGCGGCCCGCCGCCGTGGCCGCCTTGACGAGCGCGGCGAAGCCGACCGCGCGGGCGGGGACGCCGCGGACGAACGCGCGGGCGCCGTCCAGCTCGATGTCGCCCGGCGCGGCCTCCAGCAGCTCCGCCGCCTGGTCCACGAGGTGACGCCGTACCTCGCGCGCGGCCACGAGCACCGCGTTGCCGGACATGAAGAGCTGGCGGGTGGCGGTCGTCGTCCCCGCCCGCGGCGTGAAGTGGCTGTCGCGGCCCACCGCGACGACCTGCTCGGGCGGCAGCCCCAGCACCTCGGCGGTGATCGCGCAGAGCGAGGCGGTCTGGCCGCCGCCCACGTCCGGCGCGGCGCACCGCACCACCGCGGTGCCGTCCACCTCCATGCCGACCCAGGCGCTCGCGGAGTCGCGGGTCCAGCACATCCGCCCGTAGGGCGTGAAGGAGGCCGCCAGCCCGCGCGCCACGCGCACCGGCGCCGCGCCGGCGCGCGGGGGACCCAGCCCGGCCCAGGCGCGGCGCATGGTCTCGGCCAGCATGGGCTCGGACTCGAGCACCTGGCCGGTGGCGATGCTGTCGCCCTTGCGCAGGAAGTTCCGCTCGCGCAGCTCGAGCGGGTCCAGGCCGAGCTTCTCCGCCACCGCGTCCATCTGGCTCTCGTAGGCCAGGCAGGTCTGGATCGAGCCGAACGTCCGGTAGGCGCTCGCCACCGGGTTGTTCGTGTAGGCGGTGACGGCGGCCACCTTCACGTGGGGCACCCGGTAGGGGCCGGTGGCGGTCACCAGGCTGTAGAGGAGCACCCACGGCGACAGCGCCGCGTAGGCGCCCGAGTCCGACACCAGCTCCGCCTCCAGCGCGGTCAGCTCCCCCGCCCGGGTGGCGCCGGTGCGATAGCGCAGCACGTAGGGGTGGCGCTTGCCGTGGCCGATGAACGACTCCTCCCGCGAGAAGATCAGGCTCACCGGCCGCCGCGTCTTCCACACGAGGAGTCCGAGCAGGCACTCGACGGTGACGTCCTCCTTGCCGCCGAAGCCGCCGCCGACGTACGCGCCCTCCAGCCGCACGCGCCCGTGGGGCAGGGCCAGCACGTCCGCCACGTCGCGGAAGTGCTCCAGCACCTGCGTGCTCACCCGGAGCGTGAGGACACCCTCCGCGTCGACCCAGCCCACGCCCGTCTCCGTCTCCAGATAGGCGTGGTCCACGAACGGCGTGCGGTAGGTGTGCTCGACCACCACGTCCGCCTGCCGGAAGCCCTCGGCGACGTCGCCCCGGCGCAGGTGCCAGCGGCGCAGGACGTTGCCGCCCTCGTGCACGGGCGGAGCCGCCGGATCGAGCGCCGCGATCGGATCGTAAACGCCCGCCAGCGGCTCGTACTCCACGCGCACCGCCTCGGCCGCCGCCGCGGCGCCCTCCGGCGTCTCGGCGGCCAGGGCCACCACCGGCTCACCCTGGAACCGCACGCGGTCGCGCGCGAGGACAGGCTGGGTGGCGAGGACGGCCCCCGCAGTCGCCTCCGCCATCCGCCCCGGCAAATCCATGCGCATCTCGTTGCGCGGCACATCCGCATGGGTGAGCACGGCGATCACGCCGGGCAGCGCCGCCGCAGCGGCGGTGTCGATCCGGATGATCCGCGCCGACGCGTACGGACTACGAACGACCCGCCCGTGCAGCATCCCCGCCACCGCGAAGTCGCCGGCAAAGATCGGCCGCCCCCGCACCTTCTCCCACGCGTCCGCCCGCGGCAGCGGCTTCCCGATGACGGTGTAGCTCATCGCCGGCCGCTGATGAATGTCGTGAAACGTGGTGGCGCCGGGGGTCGGGCGCGGGGGGTCGGGCGCGCGCCGTCATGGCGAGCCGTCGTCGCCGTTCGAGCGCAGGGCTCGGCGAGCGAGCCGCCAGCGATTCGACTGGCCTGCGCCCCAGCCCCCTCGGGGGGATGGGGGGCCCGAGCGAGCCGAGCCCGGAGCGAGTTACGGCGACCGGCGAGCCATGCCGGCGCGCGCCCGGCCCCCCGCGCCCGACCCCCGGCGTCACCGGATTTCACGCCGGTCATCAGACGTCCCAGCCGCCGTCGACGGTCACGGACTGACCGGTCATGTTCCGGGAGTCGTCGGAGACCAGGTACAGGACGGCATTGGCGATGTCCTGCGAGACCGTCACCCGGCGCAGGGCCATCTCGTTCTCGTATTCCTGGTAGACCTGCTCCGGCGTCCAGCCCCGCTTGCGGCCCTTCTCGCGGCAGAGCTTGTCCATGCGGTCGCCCGCCACGATGCCGGGGTGCAGGGCGTTGACGTTGACGTTGTGCGGCCCCGCCTCCAGCGCGACGGTCCGCGTGAAGCCGCGCAGCGCCCACTTCGACGACGAGTACGCGGCGCGGTACTTGTAGCCCCGCAGCCCCGACGTGCCGCTGATGTTCACGATCTTGCCGTAGCGCTGGGCGATCATCGCCGGCAGCACGTGCTTGGTCGGCAGGAACGTCCCCACGACGTTGACCTCCAGCACCATCCGGAAGTCCTCGGCCCTGATCTCCTGCACGGGCGTCTCGATGGGCCCGGTCACACCGGCCGCGTTGACCAGGATGTCGATGCGGCCGTAGGCCTCCCGGGTCCGCGCCACTAGGCGCTCCACCGCGCGCTCATCGGTGACGTCGGCGGGGACGACGAGGGCGCGGCGGCCGAGGGCCTCGATCTCCTTGGCGAGCTGCTCCAGCGGCGGCACCTCGCGGGCGGCGAGCGCGAGGTGGGCCCCCTCGCGCGCGAGCGTCCGGCAGATGTCCCCGCCCATGCCCTTGGCGGCTCCGGTGACGATGGCGATGCGATCGGCGAGCTTCATTCCGTGTAGCCCTCCCGGCGGTCCTGCGCGCGGAGCGCGGCCGGCCGACCGGCCGGCGGGCCGTACCCGCCGCCTCCGCACGTCTCGATGAGCACCAGGTCTCCCTGGCGCAGCGTCAGCGTCTCCTTGCCGCGCAGCGCGCGGGCGTGCGGCGTGCCCGGGTTGAGCGTGAGGCGGAACGGCAGCCCGTCGCCGCCGCCGGCCAGGCCGTAGGGCGGCACCAGCCTGCGCTCCAGCATGGTCGTCAGCGTCACCTCCCGGCCCGTGATGCGGTAGGCGCGGCGAAAGCCGAGGCCGCCCCGGTGCGCGCCGTCTCCGGCCGAGCCGGGCCGCAGCCCATGCTCCTCCACCATCACGGGGTACTCGCCCTCGATGACCTCGACCGGCGTGTTCATCACGTTCGACATGTGCACGCGCACGCCGGAGGCCCCGTCCTTGCCGGCGGTGGCGCCCTCGCCGCCCCCGTGGACCTCGTAGAGCACCGCCCAGCGGCCATCGGGCTGGCGCGCGCCGAAGATGAGGAGTCCCGCGGTCGCCGGACCGCCCGCGGCCGCGCGGTCGGGCAGCACCGGGGCGAGGGCCTTCATGATCGCGTCGACCACGCGCTGGGAGGTCTCGTGGTTGCCGCCCACCACCGGGCGGTCGGGATCGGCGCGCAGCACCGACCCCGGCGGCACGATGACGTGCAGGGGCCGGTAGCAGCCCTCGTTGGGCGGCACGTCGGGCGCCGCCAGCGCCTTCATCGCGTAGTAGACCGACGAGCAGGCGATGAAGTACGTCGTGTTGACGGGGCCGCGCGCCTGGGCGTCGCTGCCGCTGAAGTCGAAGGTGGCCTCGTCGCCGCGCTTGTCGACGCGCACGTGGATACGGATGCGCCGGTCCTCGACCCCGTCGTCGTCGAGCCAGTCCTCGCCCTCCCAGACCCCGTCCGGCAGCGCGCGCAGCGCCGCCCGCATCTGCGCCTCCGACTCGGCGTGGAGGCGCTCGAAGCAGGCGGTGACGGTGTCGGCGCCGTAGCGGGCGAACAGCTCGTGCAGCCGCCGGCCCGCCACCTCGTTGGCGGCGAACTGGGCGAACAGGTCGCCCTCGCGCTCGTCGCGTCCACGCACGTTCGACAGGATGAGGTCGATCGTCAGCCGGTCGGGTCCCGCTGCGGAGAACAGCCGCACCGGCGCGATGCGGAGCCCCTCCTGGTAGCACTCGGTGGCCGACGGCACGTAGCTGCCCGGCACCGCGCCGCCGATGTCGGCCCAGTGAGCGAGGTTGATCGCGAAGGCGACGAGCCGGCCCTGGACGAAGACCGGCCGCACCGCCTTGACGTCGGGGAGGTGATTGCCGCCGACCTCGGGGAGATTGAGGAACCAGACGTCGCCGTCGGCCAGGCGCTCCGCCGGCACGCGCTTCAGGAACTCCTTCACCGTGAAGCCCATGACGCCCATGTGCATCGGGATGTCGCGGCCCTGGGCGATGAGCCGCCCGTGGGCGTCGGTGAGCGCGGAGGAGAGGTCGCCCGCCTCCTTGAGCAGCGGCGAGCGCGCCGAGCGCATGACGATCACGCTCATCTCCTCGGCGATCGCGTACAGCGCGTTGCGGACGACTTCCAGCGTGATGGGACTGAGCGTGCCGCCGGTCATGCGCGCACCCCGGTGTCGATCACGAGGTTGCCGAGCGCGTCGGCGGCGCAGCGCTGGCCCGGGTAGACGACGATGGTCGACCACTCGTCCTCGACCAGCGCCGGCCCGTCGACCGCCGCGCCGGCGCCCAGGGCGCCGCGGTCGTACCGGGGGAGATCCACCTGCCCCGTCTCGCGGAAGTGGGCGGGGTGGCGGCCGAGCGGCCCCGGCTCCCGC
>DASWJN010000131.1:0-25556 GCA_036397135.1 Candidatus Methylomirabilota bacterium | reverse complement strand
CTGGGGTCCGCCGACCCGTTTCCCTCGCGCATGACTGCGCCGAGCGGCTCGAAGGAATCACGTCTCACGATCTACGCCGTATACCTCGTGGTCGGCGGACCCCAGCCACCCCGCCCCCGCCGACGCGGCGGGCTAGGGGATGTACCGCCCGAGCCGCCACCACCGCAGCCAGTGCCGGTCCGAATCCCACGACCAGTAGATGAGGAACGCCTTCCCCTTGACCTTGTCGCGCTTCACGAACCCCCAGTAGCGCGAGTCCTGGGAGTTGTCCCGGTTGTCGCCCATCACGAAGTACGAGTCGGGCGGCACCAGCAGCGGCTCGCACGCGTACGCGTACCCGCAGAAGCTCGGCGAGGCGCTGTGCCCGAGCGGGGCGGGGGCGCGGCGCACGTACGGCTCGTCGAGGGGCTGGCCGTTGATCAGGACCTGCTGGCCGCGCACGTGCACGGTCTCGCCGGCGGTGGCCACGATGCGCTTGATGAAGTCGCGCTTCTCGTCCTGGGGATACTTGAACACGATGATGTCGCCGCGGCCCGGCTGCCGGAGGGCGGGCAGCCGGTAGTCGGTGAACGGCATCTCGGGCCCGTACAGGAACTTGTTCACGAGGATGTAGTCGCCGACCAGCAGGGTGTCCATCATGGAGCCGGACGGGATGGTGAACGCCTGCACGATGAGGGTGCGGATCACCAGGGCCAGCAGGATGGCGATGGCGATCGCCTCGACGTATTCCCGGACGACCGACTTGCGCTTGCGGGCTCCTGCGAGCGGGGGGGCGGCCTGGCCGTCGGTGGCGGCCGAGCCGTCGGCGCCGGGGATCGACACGGGCAGGCGATCGAGCTCGACGGTGACGTCGGGCGGTGCGGGCGGCTTTCGCTCCTGCTCCATGCTCAGCTCTTGAGGACCGACAGGAACGCCTCCTGCGGCACCTCGACCTTGCCGACCTGCTTCATCCGCTTCTTGCCTTCCTTCTGGCGTTCGAGCAGCTTGCGCTTGCGGGTGATGTCGCCGCCGTAGCACTTGGCGGTGACGTTCTTGCCCATGGCCTTGACCGTCTCGCGGGCGATGACGCGGCTGCCGATGGCGGCCTGGATGGCCACCTCGAACATCTGGCGGGGGATCACCCCCCGCAGCTTCTCCACGAGCGCCTTGCCGCGCTCGTACGCCTTGTCGCGGTGGACGATGATGCTCAGCGCGTCCACCGGGTCGCCGTTGAGGAGGATGTCGAGCTTGACCAGGTCCGACGGCCGGAAGTCGGCGAACTCGTAGTCGAACGAGGCATAGCCCTTGGAGATCGACTTCAGCTTGTCGTAGAAGTCCACCACGATCTCGGCCAGCGGAAAGTCGAACCGGATGTGGACCCGCTTGCCCACGTACTCCAGCGACTTGTGCTCGCCGCGCTTGTCCTGGGCCAGCTTGTAGATGGCCGTCATGAATTCGGTCGGCACGTAGACGGACGAGCGGACGTAGGGCTCCTCCATCTGCTCGATCTTGTCCGGCGTGGGCAGCTTGGAGGGGTTGTCGATGTCCAGCACCTCGCCGGCGGTGGTGAGGATGCGGTACTGCACCGACGGGGCGGTGATGATGAGCGAGAGGTTGAACTCGCGCTCCAGCCGCTCCTGCACGATCTCCATGTGCAGCATGCCGAGGAACCCGCACCGGAAGCCGTAGCCGAGCGCCAGGGACGTCTCCGGCTCGTAGTTGAACGCCGGATCGTTCAGGCGGAGCTTCTCGAGCGCGTCGCGCAGTCCCTCGTACTCGGTGTCCTCGATCGGGTAGAGGCCGGCGAACACCATCGGCTTGGCGTCGCGATATCCGGGGAACGGCTCGGCGGCCGGCCGCAGCGCGTCGGTGATCGTCTCGCCGACCTTGGCGTCCGACACGCGCTTGATGGAGGCGGTGATGTAGCCCACCTGGCCCGCCGACAGCTCGTCCACCGGCCGCATGTCGGGGCTGAAGACGCCGACCTGCTGCACCTCGTACGCCCGCCCGTTCGACATGAGCAGGATGCGCATGCCCGGCCGCACGCGCCCGTCCCGGACGCGCACGTGGACGACCACGCCCTGGTAGGAGTCGTAGAACGAGTCGAAGACCAGCGCCTTGAGCGGCCCGTCGGGCTCGCCCTGCGGCGGTGGGATGCGGGCGACGATCGCCTCCAGCACCTCCGGCACGCCGGTGCCGTGCTTGGCCGAGATGGCCAGCGCCTCGGTGCCGTCGAGGTCGAGGATCTCGGTGATCTGCTCGCGGGTGCCCTCCACGTCGGCGGCCGGCAGGTCGATCTTGTTGAGGACCGGGATGATGGTGAGGCCGGCGTCGGAGGCCAGGTAGAAGTTCGCGAGCGTCTGGGCCTCGATGCCCTGGGCGGCGTCCACGATCAGCACCGCGCCCTCGCAGGCGGCCAGCGCGCGCGACACCTCGTAGGAGAAGTCGACGTGGCCGGGCGTGTCGATGAGGTTGAGCGTGTACTCGTGACCGTCCCGGGCGCGGTAGAGGAGCCGCACCGTGTGGGCCTTGATGGTGATGCCGCGCTCGCGCTCCAGGTCCATCGAGTCGAGGACTTGGTCGACGGCCTTCCTGGCGTCCATCGTGCCGGTCAGGGCCAGGAGCCGGTCGGCCAGCGTCGACTTGCCGTGATCGATGTGCGCGACAATAGAGAAGTTACGGATGCGGGACAGACTCACGGCCTCAGTCTAGCATGCGGGCTCGCGCGCTCCGGCTCCGGACTCCGCCGCCGGTGTGGGCGACCGGGGTCCCCGGCGGTCAGGCCGGGAGCTTCGCGCGGTCGGGGACGATGACGCCGGGCGCGAGCACCGTACCGGGAGCGATGTCGGCGTGGGCGCCGATGTGAGCGCCGGTGGGGATGACGCAGTCCTGAAGCCTGGCGTGCGCGCCGACGATCACGCGCTCCCAGAGGACGGAGCCGGCGACGCGGGCGCCGTCGCCGATCCGGCAGTCGTCGCCGACGACGGCGAACGGCCCGACGTGGGCGCGCGGGGCGATCTCGACACCGGCCCCGATCACCGCGGGGGGCTCCAGGCGGGCGCCGGCGGCGATGCGCGCCGTGGGCGCGACCCAGGAGCCGTCGCGGGGCTCGCCGGGCGGCGGCAGGGGGGAGCGGACGCGGCCGGCCAGGAGGTCCATCTGGGCGGCGTGGTAGGCGGTGGGGCTGCCGATGTCGCGCCAGTAGGTGGCGGCGCCCGTCCAGCCGAAGCAAGGAACGCCGTCGGCGATGAGCGCCGGGAAGAACTCGCGCTCGATGGACACGGCCCGCCCGGCCGGGATGCGGGCCAGCAGGGCGGCGTCGAGAAGGTAGATGCCGGCGTTGATCGTGTTGGTCGTGATCGGCTCGCCGGCGGCCGGCTTCTCGCGGAAGCGCGTCAGCCGGCCGCCACCGTCCAGCTCGACGAGCCCGTAGGCGCGCGGGTCGTCGACCGGCATGAGGAAGATCGTCGTGCGCGAGCCGCGCGTCTCGTGCAGGCGCCGCATGGCGGTGAGGTCGGCGTCGGTGAGCACGTCGCCGTTCAGCACGAACACGGTGCCGCGGGCGAGGTCGGCCGCGTTGCGGACCCCGCCGCCGGTGCCGAGCGGCTCGGTCTCGATCACGTAGCGCAGGCGGACGCCGAGGTGCTCGGCCTCGCCCAGCGCCCGGCGCACGTCGTCGACGCGGTAGGAGCAGGCGAGGACGACGTCGGTCACCCCGTGCGCGCGCAGCAGCGCCAGCTGATACGCGAGGAACGGCCGATTGAGGAGCGGAACGACCGGCTTGGCCCGGGCCAGCGTCAGGGGACGCAGCCGCGTGCCCTGGCCGCCGGCCAGGATGACGGCCTGGGTGGCCTGGGCTAGGTGGCCGGCGACCAGGGCTCCGCCTCGTTGATGAGCATCACGGGAATGTCGTCGCGGATCGGGTAGGCCTTGCGGCAGGCCCGGCAGATGATGCGGGTCTCCTCGAACACGAGATCGCCCTTGCACGCCGGGCACGCCAGGATGCGCTTGAGCTCGTCGTCGATCATGCGTCCATCTCCTCGTCGCCCCCGAGGCCGCTCAGGGGGCGACCTTCCGGCGAAACCACTCCAGCGTCAGCTTCAATCCTTCGTCGGTGTCCACGCGGGGCTCCCAGTCGAGCAGGGCGCGCGCCCGGCCGATGTCGGGCTGGCGCACCTTGGGGTCGTCCTCCGGCAGCGGCCGGAACACGATCTCGCTGCGCGAGCCGGCCAGCCGGATGATGCGCTTGGCCAGCTCGAGCAGCGTCATCTCCTGGGGGTTGCCGATGTTCACCGGCTCGCTGCCGCCGCGCTGCATCAGCGCCCAGACGCCCTCGACGAGATCGGTGATGTACTGAAACGAGCGCGTCTGCGACCCGTCGCCGAAGACCGTCAGCGGGATGCCGGTCAGCGCCTGGGTCATCAGGGCGGGGATGGCGCGACCGTCGTTCAGCCTCATCCGCGGGCCGAACGTGTTGAAGATCCGCACGATGCGCGTGTCCACCCGATGGGTGCGGTGGTAGGCCATCGTCATGGCCTCGGCGAAGCGCTTGGCCTCGTCGTACACGCCGCGGGGGCCGACCGGGTTCACGTTCCCCCAGTAGTCTTCCCGCTGAGGGTGCACGAGCGGGTCACCGTACACCTCGGACGTGGAGGCGAGCAGAAACCGCGCGCCCTTGGCTTTCGCGAGACCGAGCGCGTTGTGGGTCCCGAGGGCCCCCACCTTCAGCGTCTGGATCGGCAGTTCGAGGTAATCGAGGGGCGAGGCGGGACTGGCGAAGTGCAGCACCCAGTCGAGCGAGCCGTCGAGGTGGATGTATTCCGTCACGTTCCGCTTGACGAAGGTGAACCGCTCGACGTTCCAGAACGCGGCCAGGTTCTCGGCCGAGCCGGTGATGAAGTTGTCCATGCCGACGACATCGCAGCCGCGCGCCAGCAGCGCCTCGCACAGGTGCGACCCGATGAATCCGGCGGCTCCCGTCACCAGCACTCGCATGGTGCGCTCCGACGCCGCCCGGGGCTAGGACGGCAGGACAGGCTTGCGGCCGATCGAATGGTATTCGAAGCCCAGGCGGCGCATCCGGTCGGGCTCCCAGAGGTTGCGGCCGTCGAAGAGGAGGGGCCGCTTCATCACCCCGCGCAGCCGCTCGAGGTTGAGGAACTTGAACTCGTTCCACTCCGTCACCAATGCGACGGCGTCGGCCCCGGCGGCCGCCTCGTAGGGCGACTCGCAGTAGGTCACCGGGGGGGGCAGCACGGGCCGGGCGTTGGGCATCGCGACCGGGTCGTAGGTCCGCACGACGGCGCCGCGCTCGACCAGCCGCTCGACGACCTCGATGGACTTGGCCTCCCGCATGTCGTCGGTGTTGGGCTTGAACGCCAGCCCGAGCACCGCCACCACCCGGCCGTCGAGCGGGTCGAGCGTCTTGACCATCATCTCCACGAAGTGCGCGGCGCGCTCGCGGTTGACCTCGACCACCGCCTGCAGGAGGCCGAAGTCGTACCCGAGGGAGGCCGCCGTGTGCACCAGCGAGTCGGTGTCCTTGGGGAAGCAGGAGCCGCCGTACCCCAGCCCCGCCGACAGGAACGCCGGGCCGATCCGGGCGTCCAGTCCCATGCCCTTCATGACCTGGCTGACGTCGGCGCCGGCCAGCTCGCAGATGTTGGCGATGGCGTTGATGAACGAGATCTTGGTCGACAGGAACGCGTTGGAGGCGTACTTGATCATCTCGGCCGACGGCACGTCGGTGATGATCATGGGCCGCTCGAGCGGGGCATACAGCTCGAGCAGCGACATCGCCACCTGCTGGGTGGGGGCGCCGATCACGATGCGGTCGGGCCGGAGCGTGTCCTCGATGGCCGAGCCCTCGCGCAGGAACTCCGGGTTGGAGACGACGTCGAACGGGACCGGCTGGAGCTGGTGGCGCTCGATGATCTCCCGCACGAGGTTCCCGGTGCCGACCGGCGCCGTGGACTTGTTCACGACCACGGTGTACCGCTCCATCGCCTTGCCGATGCCGCGGGCCACGTCCTCCACGGCGCTGAGGTCGGTCTGCCCGTTGGTCTTGGGCGGCGTGCCCACCGTGATGAAGACGATCACCGAGCGCCGGACCGCCGCCGTGAGGTCGGTGGTGAAGGTGAGCCGGTCATCGGCCAGGTTGCGGAGGACCATCTCCTCCAGCCCCGGCTCGTAGATCGGCAGGCGGCCGGCGACGAGGTCGGCCACCTTGCCGGCGTTGTTGTCGACGCAGACGACGTCGTTACCGAGGTCGGCGAAGACCGCTCCGGTGACCAGACCGACGTACCCGGTGCCCACCACGCAGATGTTCATGAGGAGGACTCATGATAGCAGGCGCGGCCGGGCGAGCCCAAGAACGAGGGCCGAATGGAGAATTTACTCAGGCGGCCGTCGGGCCGTCGTCCTCGCCCTCGTCGCTGCGGATCTGCGTGCGCGCATCGCGCACTGCCTCGGTCAGGGACTCGAATCGCTGGCCGGAGATCGCGATCGTGTTGCTCTCCTCGTCGCGCGCCTTCCACATCCACTCGCGGCGGTTGCGGCCGACCGGCACGAACTGGACCTTGAGCGTCTGGCTGTTTGAAAAGCCTTGCATCGGAATTTCCCCTTCCTGGTTCCGTTGTGCCGGTATCGATCGGCGTGCAGGACGGGGGTGCAAGGGGGGTGCCATGCACCGCGCGTGTCGGGATCCTATGCGGGCTCGTCGGCCTCGGCCTCGGCGGCGGCCCAGCGGAAGAACACGACGGTGAACGCGACGAGCGGGATCAGGCCCGAGGGCACCCACATGATCACGCCGCCCAGTCGCTGGTCGGCGAGCGGCGTGAGGTCGACGATCCGGGGCGCCGTCTCGTAAAACGGATAGAGCACGTGCTCGGCGCCGGTGATCATCGCGGCCACCACGGTCATCGGCATCCCGAACACGAAGAGGTAGAGCAGCTGCCCCGCGTAGGGCAACGCCGGGGCCAGCCGGGACGGCGACACGATCGGCCACCAGCCCGCCACCGCGGCAGCCAGCAGCACCAGGTGCTCCACCACGTGCCAGCCGTGGACCTCGAGCGCGGCGTTGTACGGGGCCGGCAGGTGCCAGGCGACCAGCGCCACGGCGTAGAGGGCGAAGGCCGGTAGCGGCCGGGTCACGGCGCGCACCAGGGCGGCGCCCGGGCGGCGCGCCACCACGGGCGCCAGCGCCGCGTCGACCATCCACCCCGGCACCCCGGTCAGCAGCAGCGGCGGCACCACCAGCGTGAGGATCAGGTGCTGGACCATGTGGGCGCTGAACAGGTACCAGTCGCTCAGGTCGTGCAGCGGTCCGTTCAGCGCGACCAGGAGGGCCAGCAGGCCGCCCACGAAGCGGGCCGCCTGGCCCGGCGGCGGCCGCGTGCCGCGCCGGTGCCACGCCCACGCCCACGCGGCCGCCAGCACGCCCACCCCCAGCACGATCTCGGGGTGGACGGAGCCCGACGTCCAGGAGAACTCGGCGGCTCCTGTCGCCATGGCTCAGCGTCCGAAGACGAGGAAGGCGCCGCCCAGCGTCATCAGCGCCACCGTCAAACCGAGGGCGATGAGCAACGGTCCCACGAACACCAGCGTCAGCGGGCGGGAGTCGTAGCGCAGGTGCATGAAGAACATCACGACGAGCGCGAACTTCGCCAGCGACATCGCGAGCAGCAGGGGCACGATGATCGGCGTCAGGAACCGGATGTAGATGACGACGACCTCGAGCGCGGTGATGACCGTGAGGATGAGGGCGACCCTGACGTAGGTCCAGACCGACGCGTGGCCGCCGAGGGCGGCGCCGGGCGAGGCGTGGGCGTGGTCGCTCATGGCATCAAGTACACCACCGTGAAGATGATGATCCACACGATGTCGACGAAGTGCCAGTACAGGCCCACCACCTCGACCTTGATGGCGTCGGCCCCGCCGAGGCGGCCGCGCAGCTCGAGGATCCACAGCGTGAGCAGCAACGCCACCCCCAGCGTGACGTGGGCGCCGTGGAAGCCGGTCAGCACGAAGAAGGTCGAGCCGAACAGGTTCTGCTGGAGGGTCAGTCCCTCGTGCACGAACTCGACGAACTCCCACGCCTGGAAGCCGAGGAAGATCAGCCCGAAGAACGCCGTCCCGAACAGCCACCACCGCGCCTGCCGGCGGTCGCCGCGCTGGACGGCGGCCAGGGCCAGCACCATCAGCAGCGAGGACATCAGGAGATCGAAGGTCGACAGCGTGGTGAGCGGGATGTTGAGGATCTCGTCCGGGGAGGGCCCGATCACGCTGCGGCCCCGGTAGGCCAGGTAGGTCGCGATGAGCGTGCCGAAGAACAGGCACTCGGAGCCGAGGAAGACCCACATCGCCAGCTTGCGGTGGTCGACACCGAGGTTGCCGGTCTGGTCGACGTGTGCCGGGTTGCCGTGGTGTTCCAGCGCGAAGGCCCAGGCCGCCACCACCAGGATCAGCGCGCCGGCCACGACGACGGCCAGGTGGATCAGCGCCCCGGCGACGGCGATGGCGATGCCGGCCGCCGTGACGATGGGCCAGACCGATGGCGCCGGCAGGTGCACGCCGTGCGGCTCCGGCGGCTCCGGCCGCGGCGTCGGCGTGCGCCCGCGGCTGTCGCCGTGCTTCTCGCGCCAGAAGGTGTCGCGGCCGTAGACGGGCGGGATCGTGTCGAAGTTGTGCACCGGCGGCGGCGACGACGTCCGCCACTCCAGCGTGCGCCCGTCCCACGGATCGGCGGGGGCGACGGCGCCGCGGCGGAGCGACCGCACCGCGTTGACCATGAAGAGCAGGATGCCGAGGGCGATGCCGAAGGCGCCGATGGTCGAGACGAGGTTCCAGAACCCCCAGCCGGCGCCGGGCCCGTAGGTGTAGATCCGGCGCGGCATGCCGATGGCGCCGAGATAGTGCTGCGGGAAGAAGGTGAGGTTGAACCCCGCGAAGATCACCCAGAACTGCCACCGCCCCAGCCGCTCGTCGAGCAGCCGGCCGGTCATCTTCGGCCACCAGTAGTGGGCGCCGGCCAGCAGGCCGAACAGGCTGCCGCCGATCAGCACGTAGTGCATGTGCGCCACCACGAAGTAGCTGTCGGTCTGCTGCAGGTCGACCGGCGGCGAGGAGTGCATGATGCCGCTGAGGCCGCCGATGGTGAACAGCGCGATGAGGCCGACCGCGTAGTGCAGGGCGACCGTCGGCCGGAGGCGGCCGCCCCACAGGGTGGCCAGCCAGTTGAAGATCTTCACGCCGGTCGGGATGGCGATCAGCATGGTGGCGATCGAGAAGGCGGCGTCGGCCACCGGCCCCATGCCGGCCGCGAACATGTGGTGGCTCCAGACGCCGAAGCCGAAGAAGCCGATCAGGATGCCGGAGTAGATCACCACCGGCGCGCCGAACAGCGGCTTGCGCGCGAAGGTGGGCAGCACCTCGGAGACGATGCCGAAGGCCGGCAGGATCAGGATGTAGACCTCCGGGTGGCCGAAGATCCAGAACAGGTGCTGCCACAGGTGCAGGTCGCCGCCGGCGGCCACGTCGTAGAAGTGGGTGCCGAAGAAGCGGTCGAACGTCAGGAAGATCAGCCCGATCGTGATGGGCGGGAACGCCAGCACGATCAGGAACTGGGTGGTGAGCGTCATCCACACGAAGACGGGCATGCGCATGAGCGTCATGCCGGGCGCCCGCATGTTGAGGATCGTGACGATGAAGTTCACGCCGGCCATCACCGACGAGGCGCCCAGCACCTGGAGGCCGAGCACCCAGAAGTCGATGTTCAGGCCCGGGGAGTACTGGCGCAGCGTGAGGCTCGTGTAGCCGAACCAGCCGCCGTCGGGCGGCGCCCCGACCAGGAAACTGGCGTTCAGGAAGAGGCCGCCGGCCAGGAAGATCCAGAACGAGAGCGCGTTGAGCCGGGGGAAGGCGACGTCGCGGGCGCCGAGCATCAGCGGGACCAGGTAATTGAAGAAGGCCGCGCTGAACGGCATGATCGCCAGGAACACCATGGTGGTGCCATGCATGGTGAACAGGGCGTTGAAGGTCTCGGCGCTCACCACCGCGTTGTCCGGTCGCGCCAGCTGCAGCCGCATGATCAGCGCCTCGATCCCGCCGATGAGGAAGAAGGCGAAGGCGGACACGCCGTAGAGGATCCCGATGCGCTTGTGGTCGACGGTGGTCAGCCAGGACACGAGGCCGGTGGCGGCCGGCGCGTGCGCCGCCGCCTGCTGCCGGAGCAGCGCCGCCTCGTGGGTCGCCATCACTTCAAGCCGATGAGGTAGGCCGCCAGGGCCTGGGCCTCGGCGTCGCTCAGGTTGAGGTTGGGCATCTTCGCCCCGGGCTTCAGGGCCGGCGGGTCCTTCAGCCACGCGACGACGTGCTCGGGCGTCGTCGGCCACAGCCCCGCGCCGAAGAGCGTGCGGCTGCCGAAGTGGGTGAGGTCGGGCCCGAGCGCGCCGGCCGACACGCCGCGGATGGCGTGGCAGCCCACGCAGGCGCTGCGGGCGTAGAGGGTCTTGCCCTCGGCGGCGGGGCCGTCGGGCTCGGCCGGCGGCGCCGCCTGGGCGGCGACCCAGCGCTCGAAGGCCGCCGGCTCCTCGACGATCACGCGCAGCCCCATGAGGGCGTGGGAGGCGCCGCAGAACTCGGCGCACTGCCCCCAGTACTCGCCGGCGCGCTCCGGCGTCAGCGTGATGCGGTTGAGCCGGCCGGGGACCACGTCACGCTTGCCGCCGAGCTGCGGGACCCAGAAGCTGTGGATCACGTCGGGCCCCTCCAGCGAGAGCACCACCGGCCGGCCGACCGGCAGGTGCAGCTCGTTGGCGGTGACCACGTCGAGCCCCGGATATCGGAACTCCCACCACCACTGCCAGCCGCGGACCGTGACCTCGAGCGCGTTCTTGGGCGCCGCCGCGGTCTGGGTGCGAAAGATCACCTGGATCGTCGGGATGGCGATGACGAGCAGGATCAGGGCGGGCGCGATCGTCCACGTCAGCTCCAGCCCGGTGTGGCCACGGATCTGCCGCGGCAGCCCGGAGGCGCCGGCCTGCTCGCGGAAGCGCAGCAGGATGATCGCGAGCCCGGCGAACACGACGGCGGCGATGATCACGCAGGCCCACGTGATGATCGCGTAGACGGAGAGGATGGAACGGTTGAGATCGGAGCGGGCCACCAGCGTGGACATCGGCCCGTCCCACGCGCAGCCGCCGGCGAGCGCCGTCACCGCGACGAGCGCCGCGCGCGCGCAGGCCGACCGCCGGTCGCTCGCCCGGGGGGTCACGAGGGTTGACGGTAACGCGCGACCCCGGCATCCGCAAGCACGGCGGGCGCAGCACGGACGAGGGCTTGACATATCAAGCCGGCTTGATTAGTCTCCGAGCCGTGGCAACCGCGACGACCCGCAATTTGGACCAGGCCCTCCGCCTGTTTCGCGCGCTCGGCGACGAGACGCGGCTGCGGCTGATCGATCGGCTGCGCCAGGGCGAGCAGTGCGTCTGCGACCTCACCGACGAGCTGGAGGCCGGGCAGTCGCGCCTGTCCTTCCATCTCAAGACCCTGAAGGACGCCGGCGTCGTGACCGACCGCCGCGATGGCCGCTGGGTCTACTACGCGCTCAATCCCGAGGTGTTCGAGGCCCTCGAGGGCATCGTGCGCGACCTGAAGCCGGCGCGCCGGGGGCTGCGCGTGCTGCGCCCGGGGTGCGACTGACCCTTTTTTGCCCGGATATATCAACCCGGATTGATCCGAAGGGGTCGATCCGAAAGGAGGATGTCGAGGATGTCAGCGATGCGCGAGGCCAGACCCCTTCCCGTGGTCGTCATCGGCGCCGGCCCGATCGGGCTGGCGGCCGCCGCCCATCTCGTGAGCCGCGGCCAGACCCCCATGGTGCTGGAAGCCGGCCGCGCGGTCGGCGCCGCCATGCTGGCCTGGGGCCACGTGCAGGTCTTCTCGCCGTGGCGCTACAACGTCGATCCCGTCGCGCGGAAGCTGCTGGCCCAGGGTGGGTGGACGCCGTGCAGTCCGGCCGCGTGCGGCTGGTGACCGGCTTCCGGATCCGCGAGGTGACCGGCGCCGACGGCGGCGTGAGCGCCGGCGCCGTCGATGGCCGCCGGCTGGGACCGTTCGACGTGATCGTCGGCGCCACCGGCTTCCGGCCGGAGCTCACCATGCTGGGCGAGCTGCGCCTGGGTCTCGACGCCGCGGTGGAGAGCCCGGCGGCGCTGGCGCCGCTGATCGATCCCAACGTCCACAGCTGCGGCACCGTGCCGCCCCACGGCGCCGAGGAGCTGCGCCACCCGGAGGCGGACTTCTACGTGGTCGGGATGAAGAGCTACGGGCGCGCCCCGACGTTCCTCATGCTGACGGGCTACGAGCAGGTGCGCTCGGTCGTGGCCGCGTTGACCGGAGATGTCGAGGCCGCGCGCCGGGTGGAGCTGACCCTGCCCGAGACCGGCGCCTGCTCGTCGTCGCCGGCCGCCGACGAGGCCGGCTCGTGCTGCGCGCCGACGTGCTGCGCCGCGACACCGGCGGTCGTCCCCGTGGCGATCGGCGCGCCCCGTGCCCGCGGGTGAGGGGAAGCCCCGCGTCCTGGTGCTGTGCACCCACAACTCCGCCCGGAGCCAGATGGCGGAAGGCTTCTTGAGGGCGTTCGCCGGCGACCGGCTGGAGGTGGCCAGCGCGGGCACCGAGGCGACGCGCGTCCACCCGCTCGCGATCCGGGCGATGGACGAGGTCGGGATCGACCTGCGCGGTCACGCCTCCAAGACGCTGGACCGCTTCGTCGGCGAGCCGTGGGACTACGTGGTCACCGTCTGCGACCAGGCGGCCGAGCGCTGTCCGCTGTTCCCGGAGCCGGCGCGGCGCATCCACTGGAGCTTCGAGGACCCGTCGGCCACCTCCGGGAGCGAGGAGGAGCGCCTGCGCGTCTTCCGCCGGGTGAGGGACCAGATCGCCGAGCGGCTGCGGAGCTGGCTCGCCGAGGGGCCGGAACGGTGAAGCGGCTGAGTTTCTTCGAGCGCTACCTGTCGCTCTGGGTCGCGCTCTGCATCGTCGCCGGCGTCGCGATCGGCAAGGCCGCCCCCGGCGCCATGGCGGCCCTGAGCCGGCTCGAGGTGCGCCAGGTCAACCTCCCCATCGCCGTCCTGATCTGGCTGATGATCTACCCGATGATGCTCCGGATCGACTTCGCCGCGCTCCGGGGGGTCGGGCAGCGGCCGAAGGGCCTGCTGCTCGTCCTGTTCGTCAACTGGCTCGTGAAGCCGTTCAGCATGGCCTTCCTCGGGTGGCTGTTCTTCAAGCAGCTCTTCGCGGGCCTCATCGGGCCGGAGCTGGGAGACCAGTACCTGGCGGGCGCGATCATCCTGGCCGCCGCGCCCTGCACGGCGATGGTGTTCGTGTGGAGCTACCTCACCGACGGCGATCCGGCCTACACGCTGGTCCAGGTCGCGCTCAACGATCTCATCATGCTGGTGGCCTTCGCCCCGATCGTGATCTTCCTGCTCGGGGTGTCGAACATCGCCGTTCCGTACGACGTCCTGTTCTACTCGGTGGTCCTCTACATCGCGATCCCGCTCGTCGCCGGCGGCGTGACCCGCCGCGTCCTGCTCGGGCGGCGAGGGGCGGCCTGGTTCGACGGGGTGTTCCTGCCGCGCCTCAAGCCGGTGTCGGTGGCGGCGCTGCTGGCGACCCTGGTGCTGATCTTCGCCTTCCAGGGCGAGGTGATCACCGGCAAGCCGGGCCACATCGTGCTCATCGCCGTCCCGTTGCTCATCCAGGTCTATTTCAACTCCGGGCTGGTCTACGGCCTGGCCCGCTGGCTGCGGGTGCCCCACTCCGTGGCCGCGCCCGGTGCGCTCATCGGCGCCAGCAACTTCTTCGAGCTCGCCGTCGCGACCGCGATCTCGCTGTTCGGGCTGACCTCCGGCGCCACCCTGGCGACCGTGGTCGGGGTCCTCGTCGAGGTCCCGGTCATGCTCTCCGTGTGCTCGTTCTGCAACCGCACCCGGCACTGGTTCGTGGCGGAGGCCGAGCACGCCCCGGTGACGCGGTGAGCCGCCCCGCCGCACGTCTGGCGCGCCCCGACGACGCCCCGGCCATCGCCGCCATCTACAACGAGGGCATCGCCGATCGCCTCGCCACGTTCGAGACCGAGCCGCGGACCCCGGCGCAGATCGCCGCGCAGCTCGCCGACAAGGGCGAGCGGTTTCCCACCGTGGTCGTCGAGCGCGACGGGCGCGTGGTGGCCTGGGCCGGCGCCGGTGCCTACCGCAGCCGGCCGGCCTACGCGGGCGTCGCCGAGCACTCCGTGTACGTGGCGCGGGCGGCGCGCGGCACCGGCGCTGGGCGGGCGGCCCTGGAGGCGCTGTGCCGGACGTACGCCGAGCGTGGCTTCTGGAAGATCGTCTCGCGCATCTTCCCCGAGAACGCCGCCAGCCTGGCCCTGCACGAGCGCTGCGGCTTCCGCGTGGTGGGCGTGTACCGGCGCCACGGCCAGCTCGAGGGCGAGTGGAAGGACTGCGTCATCGTCGAGAGGCTCCTGGACGATGACGGCCCGCCGCGACGCTGACGATTACGTCGCGAGGTCGAGCAGGGTGTGCAGGAGGACGTTGGCGCCGCGTTCGATGGCGTCGGGGTCGCTCGTCTCGTCGGTGCGGTGGCTCTTGCCGCCGCGCGAGGGGATGAACAGCATCCCGGCGTCGGTGATCAGCGCCAGGTTCTGGGCGTCGTGGCCGGCCGCCGAGTACAGGCGCTGCATCGCCAGCCCGAGCCGCTTGCACGCCGACTCCACCGCGGCCTGCACCCGCGGCGCGCACGCGACCGGCGCCGTGGCCGACAGCCGCCGGATCTCCACACCGATCCCGCGCCGCTGCCCGATCTCACGGGCCAGCCCCTCGCAGGTCTGCGCCAGCCGCTCCAGCGTGTCGGGGTCGGCGCTGCGCATCTCGTGCACGATCTCGGCTCGCCCGGGGACGACGTTGCTCGCGCCCGGATGCACCCGCACCACGCCGATGTTGGTCACGCTGCGCCCGCCGCCCTGCTCGACGACGAGATCGCGCGCGCGCAGCGCGTAGTCGGCGGCGGCCAGGAACGCGTCGCGGCGGCGCTCCATCGGCGTGGTGCCGGCGTGGTCGGCCTGGCCGGTGAAGACCAGGCGCGTGCGGCGGATGCCGACGATCGAGTCGACGACGGCGATCGGCACGCCGGCCTCGTCCAGCCGCGGACCCTGCTCGATGTGCAACTCGACGTAAGCGTGCACGGAGCCCGCCGGCGCCGCCGCCTCGGGCGCCCGGGCGGCGTCGAATCCCGCGCGGGCCATCGCCTCCACCAGCCGCTCGCCGTCCACCGACGCCATGGTGGGGATCGCCGCCGGGTCCAGCCGCCCGCAGAACGCGCGCGAGCCGAAGAGGCTGCCGTAGCGCCCCTCCTCGTCGCTCCAGGCCGCCACGACGAGCGGCCGGCGGGGCGCCGCGCTCGCCTCGCGGATCGCGTGCAGGCACTCGAGCCCGGCCAGCACGCCGTAGGCCCCGTCGAGGATCCCGCCCTCCGGCACCGTGTCGATGTGCGAGCCGGTGAGCACGACCGGCGTCGTCGGGCCGAAGGCGGAGGCGCCGAGGCCGCCGAAGACGTTGCCGGCCGGGTCGACCCAGCCCTGCAGGCCCGCAGCCCGGATCTCGCCGAGCAGCCACGCGCGCGCGTCCTCGTACGGCGGGCTCCAGCACGAGCGGGTGACGCCGCCGCCGGGCAGCGCGCCGAAGCGGGCGAGAGAGGCGATGCGGGCATGCAGGCGCGCGGTGTTGACGGTGGTCATGAGGGGGGAGTATAGCCTTGACACCGGCGCGAGGCGGTTCCTAGAATGAACCGCCGTTCAGTGCGCCACCCCACCGCAGGAGGGGATCGTGGACTTCACGCTGACGTCCGACCAGCAAGCGTTCCGCGAGCGAGTGCGCTCCTGGCTCGAGGCCAACATCCCCGCCGAGTGGAAAGCGCTCGGCTCGACGGAGGTGCCGCGGCCGGAGGCCTACGAGTTCCTGCGGCGCTGGCAGGGCAAGCTCCACGAGGGCGGCTTCATCGGCGTCACCTGGCCCAGGGAATACGGCGGCCAGGGCCTCACGTTCGTGGAGGAGATGATCCTGCACGAGGAGATGGCGGTCCAGAAAGCGCCGCCGATGCTCAACATCCTGGGAGTCGGGATGGCCGGCCCCACGATCATCGCGTATGGCACGGAAGAGCAAAAGAAACGCTATCCCGCCAAGATTCTCTCCTGCGAGGAGATCTGGTGCCAGGGCTACTCCGAGCCCAACTCCGGCTCCGACCTGGCGTCGCTGCAGACGCGGGCGGTGAAGGACGGCGACCACTACCTCATCAACGGCCAGAAGGTGTGGACCTCGCTGGCCCACCTGGCCGACTGGATGATGCTGCTGGCGCGCACCGATCCCGAGGCGCCCAAGCACAAAGGCATCACCTACTTCCTGCTCGACATGCACGCCCCCGGCGTGACGGTGAAGCCGCTCCGGCAGCTGACCGGCGACGCCGAGTTCAACGAGGTCTTCCTCGACAACGTGCGCGTGCACGAGAGCCAGGTGCTGGGCGGCGTCGACAACGGCTGGGCGGTCGGCCTCACCACGCTCATGTACGAGCGCCTGGCGCTCGGCTTCGGGCTGCAGGTGCGGCTGCGCATCGCCCTGGAGTCGCTCCTCGACATGGCCCGGCGCGTGGAGAAGACCGGGCGCGTCGTCACCAGCGACCCCGTGATGCGGCAGAAGCTGGCCCAGCTGTGGATCGACACCGAGGCGCTCAAGTACACCGGCGCCCGGGCGATCACGAAGCTGCTCAAGGGCGAGCTGCCGGGGCCGGAGGCCTCCACCGGCAAGATGGGCTGGGTCGAGACGCACCAGCGGCTGCAAGAGGTGGCCATGGACATCGAGGGCCCGTACTCGCAGCTGACCAGGGGCTCGGACCGGGCGATCGACGGCGGCGTCTGGCAGTACGGCTTCCTCCGCTCGCGCGCCAACTCGATCGAGGGCGGCACCACGGAGATCCAGAAGAACATCATCGGCGAGCGCGTGCTCGGCCTCCCGAAAGGCTAAGTCATGGATTTCGGATTCAACCAGGAGCAGGAGCTTCTCCGCGCGACCGCCCGCAAGTTCCTCGAGAACGAGTGCCCCTCGGAGTTCGTGCGCCAGCGCATGGCCGAGCCGGCCGGGGTCACCGACGAGTTCTGGGCCAAGCTGGCCGAGCAGGGCTGGCTGGGCCTGGTCTATCCCGAGGAGTACGGCGGCACCGGTCTCGGCTTCGTCGACCTCACCGTGCTGATGGAGGAGATGGGGCGCGCGGTCATGCCCGGCCCGTTCTTCTCGACGGTCCTGCTCGGCGGGCTCGCGATCCTCGAGGCGGGCTCGGCGGCCCAGAAGAAGGAATGGCTGGGCAAGATCAGCGAGGGGCGGGCCAAGACCACGCTGGCCTTCACCGAGCCCAACGCGCGCTGGGACGCCGGCGCCGTGACGGTGACCGCGCGCGAGAGGGGCGGGACGTTCACGCTGAGCGGCACCAAGCTCTTCGTGCTCGACGCCCACGTGGCCGACGTCCTCGTGGTGGCGGCGCGCACGCGGGAGGGCAAGCGGCCGGAGGAGGGGCTGAGCCTGTTCCTGGTGCCGAAGGGCGCCCGGGGCCTGGACGTCAAGCTCCTGCCCACGATGGACCAGACACGCAAGCTCTGCGAGGTCACGTTCGCCGACGTCGCCGTCGGGGCGGACGCGCTGCTGGGGCCGAAGGACGGCGCCTGGGCGCCGCTGTCACGCGTGCTCGACCGCGCCACCGTCGCGCTCTGCGCCGAGATGTGCGGGGGCGCCCAGCGCGTGCTCGACATGACGACCGACTACGCCAAGATCCGCATCGCGTTCGGCAAGCCGATCGGAAGCTACCAGGGCGTGAAGCACCGCGCTGCCGACATGCTGGTCGAGGTCGAGAACGCCAAGTCGCTGACCTACTACGCGGCGTGGGCGGTGGACGAGAACGTGCCGGAGGCCCCGCTGGCCGCCTCGATGGCCAAGGCCTACGTCTCCGATGCCTTCCGCCGCACCGCCGGGGCCGGCATCCAGCTCCACGGCGGCATCGGCTTCACCTGGGAGCACGACCTCCACCTGTACTTCAAGCGCGCCAAGTCCTCGGAGTTCACGTTCGGGGACGCCAGCTATCACCGCGAGCGGGTCGCCCAGCTGATCAATCTGTAGCGTTCGACTTCCTGGCCGACGAATCGCTTCTCTACGAAGCGTCTGGCCTTCTTCGGGGGGGCGGCGTTGTCGAGCTGCGCCTCGACTGGCCCACCGTGATCTTCTGCATGCTACCGGCGACCTGACCGTGCCGCCGTACCCACAGGTGTCTGATATCGTCGACACGACTTCACGAAGATCTTCTACTCCACCAAGACTTATAGAAATTCCGCTTGACAGGCTCAGGCGTGCGCAGCGACCGCCTGTCGGAAGCGCTGGCTGGAGGGCGTCCCAGCGAGCCACCCGCGCACACAGCGCCACGGGCGGCGGGTCGGCACGAAAAAGTCTCGCTCCGGACGCGATCGTCGCCGGGCGCGCCTCCCAGGGGGCGCGAAAAGCGCGGTGTAGAGTCGCCCCAGCAGAAGGGGGGACTCGCCCATGGACTGCATGCCCGACGTCGTCGCCACGCCGGAACCCGTCGCCGACCTCGAGCGGCTCGGTGACGAGATCGCCGAGTTATCGGCCCACCTCGACGCCGCCACCGCCCGTCTGCTCGACCTCATCCGCGAGTTCGACGCCCGCGGCGGCTGGAACACCGGCTTCAGCTCCTGCGCCGCCTGGCTGACCTGGCGGACCGGCCTCCAGGCGGGCGCCGCCCGCGAGCACGTCCGGGTCGCCCGCGCCCTGGGCACCCTGCCCCTCCTGGCCCAGGCCTTGGCCCGCGGCGAGCTCTCGTACTCGAAGGTCCGCGAGCTCGCCCGCGTGGCGACGCCGGCGACGGAGGCCCGGCTGCTGGCGGTCGGGCGGGCCGGCACGGCCGGGCATGTCGCGCGCATCGTGCGCGGCTGGCGCCGGATGGACGGCAAGGCCGAGGCGGAGGCCGCCGTCCGCCAGCACACGAGCCGCGCGCTGCACGTGTATCACGACGAGGACGGCACGGTGCGGATCCACGGGCGGCTGGCGCCCGAGGTCGGCGCCCTGCTCCTCAAGGCGCTGGCCGCGGGCCGGGAGGCGCTCTCCCCGCAGCGGCGGGAGACGGCGCCGGAGGCCGACCCGCCCACGATGGAGCAGCAGCAGGCCGACGCCCTGGCCCTCCTGGCGGAGACCGCCTTGCACCACGGCCTCGACGCCGGCGCCCCGGCGGAGCGCTACCAGGTCGTGGTCCACGTTGATGCCGCGGTGCTGGCCGATGCGGCCGCCCCCGGCCAGTCGGTGCTCGAGGATGGCGCGCGCGTTCCAGCTGGAACGTCCCAACGCCTGGCCTGCGACGCCAGCCGGGTGGTGATGCGCCACGACGACGAGGGGCGCCTGCTGGAGGTCGGCGCCCGGACCCGCACGATTCATCCCGCGTTACGGCGGGCGCTGCACCACCGGGACCGCGGCTGCCGGTTCCCGGCCTGCGGTGTCCGGTTCGGCCAGGGCCATCATATCCGTCACTGGGCCCAGGGCGGCCCCACCACGCTGTCGAACCTTGCCCTGCTGTGCAGCCGACACCACCGCGCGGTTCACGAGGAGGGGTTCCAGGTCGATCGACAGCCGGACGGTGAGCTGCGGTTCCGGCGGCCGGACGGCCGGGTCTTGCCCGAGGTACCGCCGTCACCCGAAGTGCCACGCGATCCCGTCGAGGTCATCCGAGCGCGGCACGACGCGCAAGGGCTCGCCCTGCACCCGCGGACGGCGATGCCGGGATGGCTCGGCGAGCGCCTGGACGTGGGCTACGCGATCGACGTCTTGCATCCCCTGGCCATCGGGCCGATGGAGACGGGCCCGTAAGGCGGCCAGGGCAACCCGCAACGGGATCCGCCTGGAAGCGCCAGCGGCGCGGCCGCGCGTCACGCGCGACGCGGGCAGCGAGGAGGGAACCCGGCGCCCCGCGCCATTGGTCGGGGGATCCTGGCCGTTCGTCCCCCGATTTCGACCGCCCGTCAGATCGGTGTTACCGCGCGCCTCCGGACGCGTACCTTGGCCCGGTCAAGGAGGGCGGAGGCGATGCTGGAGGCGCGGGGGTTGTGCAAAGCCTTCGGGGCGCGGGTCGCAGTGGACGGGGTGTCGCTGGCGGTCGAGCGGGGGCGGGTGCTGGCGCTGCTCGGGCCCAACGGGGCGGGCAAGACGACCACCGTGTCGATGCTCGCGGGGCTCGTGCGGGCCGAGGGTGGGCAGGTGCTCGTGGACGGGCGGCCGGTGGGCGGCGACACCGATCCGGCCAGGCGGCGGATCGGCCTGGTCCCGCAAGACCTCGCGCTCTACGACGAGCTGAGCGCCCTCGACAACCTTCGGTTCTTCGGCGCGCTCTACGGCCTCCGCGGCCCGGTCCTCGAGCGCACGATCGCCTCGGCGCTGGAGCTGGTCGGGCTTGGCGACCGCGCGCGCGACCGCGTCGCCGCGTACAGCGGCGGCATGAAGCGGCGGTTGAACCTGGCCGCCGGGCTGCTGCACGATCCCGACGTCCTCCTCCTCGACGAGCCGACGGTGGGCGTCGATCCGCAGAGCCGCAACGCGATCTTCGACAACCTCGAGCAGCTCAAGCGGCGCGGCAAGGCGCTGCTGTACACCACGCACTACATGGAGGAGGCCGAGCGCCTCGCCGATCGGATCGTGATCGTCGATCACGGCCGGGTGATCGCCGACGACACCCTGGCCGGCCTCCACCGCGCGCACCCCGGCGCCGGCACGCTGGAGACGGTGTTCCTGGCCCTGACGGGCCGGCGCCTCCGAGACTGATGGTCCTCACCGCGCTCGTGGCGATGGTGCGCAAGGACCTGCTCCTCTTCTTCGCGGATCGCCGGGCCCTCGTCATGGCCTTCGCGGCGCCCATCGCGATCGCCTCGTTCTTCGGCTCGATCTTCCCGGGGCCGGACGCCTCCAGCGAGCCGGCCCGGGTCCCCGTGTACCTGGTGGACCAGGACGGCAGCGCGATCGCCGCGTCCGTCGTCGCCGGGGTGCGAGCGGACAGGAACCTTGCGGTCAGCGTCGCCTCCGTGGAGGATGCGCGCGCGGCGGTCCGGCGCGGCCGCAGCAGTGTCGCCGTGGTGGTGCCGGAGGGCTTCGGCGCCGCCGCCAGCCTGGCGCTCGTCGCGGGCGGGGAGACGCCGCAGATCGAGCTGCTGTACGACCCGTCGCGCGGCGCCGAGCTGGCCCTGGTCCGCGGGCTCCTGATCGAGCACGTCATGCGGGCCGTGAGCCGGCCCGGCTTCGACGTGCCGTACCGCGTCCGCGCGGAGGCCCTCGTCGCGGGTGGGCGAGCCCGCTACAACGGCTACGCCCACGCGTTCGCCGGCATGGGCGTGCAGTTCCTGCTGTTCGCGGCGATCGACCTCGGCGTCGGCGTGCTGCTCGAGCGCCAGCGCGGCCTGTGGAAGCGGCTGCGCAGCGCGCCGGTCTCGCGGCTGACCCTGCTCGGCGGCAAGGCGGCCAGCGGGACCGTCATCACGCTCCTGCCCCTGCTCGTCTCGTTCGGCTTCGCCATGCTCGTCTTCGGGGTGCGGATCGAGGGCAGCGTGGCCGGCTTCGCCGCGGTCGCCGTCGCCTGCGCCCTGATGGCGTCGACCTTCGGCCTGTTCCTCGCCGCCGTCGGCCGGACGCCGGGGACGACGCGCGGCGTCGCCATCCTCGCTGTGTTACTCATGGTGATGCTCGGCGGCGCCTGGGTGCCCACGTTCGTCTTCCCGGCGTGGCTGCAATCACTCACGGTCGTCGTGCCGGCGCGCTGGGCAGTCGACGGCCTCGATGCGATGACGTGGCGCGGGCTCGGGTTCGGCGCCGCGCTGACACCGGCGGCGGTGCTGCTGGGCTTCGCGGCCCTGTTCGGCACGCTGGCCGTCGCCCGCTTCCGCTGGGAGGAATCGCCGTCCACCACCACACCGGGAGGCTGACCATGAACCGGCCCTGGGCAGGGAACGGGTTGCTGATCGCGGGGGCGATCGTGACGCTGATAGGGCTCGGCCTCGTGCTCACACGCACGTTCGGGGTGCCGCGGGAGTGGACGACGCTGCTGATCGGCCTCGCGCTGCTGGCGGCCGGCCTCCTCCGGCGGGCGTCGCGGCGCGGCGACCGCCCCTGATACGATGCCGGCGATGACGGGGGAGGACTGTCGCCGGTGGGGCGCCGCCTACTGGTTGCGGGTCGGCGCGGTCAGCGCGGCGGCCGCGCTGCTGCTGACCGCCCTGCTGGCGGCCGTCCGCGGGGCGACCACCATCCCGGTCACGCTGCAGCACGCGCTCGTGCACTCCGCGATCCTGGCGGGGCTCTGCGGCACCGTCATCCCCGCCCTCCGTCATCGCCTCGCCGCGGCCGGCCCGGCGACGCAGTGGGCCGTCACGGTCCCGGCGCTGCTGGGCCTCGCCGCCGTGGGCAGCGGGCTCGCCTGCGGGCTGATCGGCGCGCTGGGGATCGGGGCGCGGCAGCCGTTCTGGGCCGCCGTGGCGTCGGTGTTCCCGATCAACGCGTTGCTGACGATGACGGTGGGAGTCGGCCTGACGCTGTACGAGGCGCAGCGGTCCCGGCTGGCCGCCGTCACGCTCGAGCTGCGCACCCGCGAGCTGGAGGCCGAGCGCGAGCGCAAGATGGCCCTGGAGGCGCGGCTGGCGTCGCTGGAGTCGAGGCTGCAGCCCCACTTCCTCTTCAACACGCTGAACGCGATCTCGGCGCTGATCCAGGAGGACCCCGACCACGCCGAGCGCACGATCGAGCGCCTGGCCGCGCTGCTCCGGTTCTCGCTCGACGCCACCGGGCGGGGGCTGGTGCCGCTGGCCGACGAGCTGAAGATCGTGACCGACTATCTGGAGATCGAGCGGACCCGGCTGGGCGAGCGGCTGGCGTTCGTCATCGAGGTCCCGGCCGAGCTGGGGCGGTGCGAGGTCCCGCCGCTCGCCGTCCAGACGCTCGTGGAGAACAGCGTGAAGCACGCCATCGCGCCGCGGCGGGGGGCCGGGCGGATCCGCGTCAGCGCCGCCGGCCACGGCGACGGGGTGACGCTCGCGGTGTGGGACGACGGGCCCGGCTTCTCCGCCGCCGACATGCGGGCCGGCCACGGCCTCGAGAATCTCCAGGCTCGGCTGGCGGCGCGCTTCGGCGGGGCCGCGACGCTGAGCGTCGCGCGCGAGGCCGGCGGCACGCTGGTCACCGTCTCGCTGCCGGAGGCCGGCCGGGGGCCGTGAGCGCGAGCGGGCGGCTCCGCGCGTTCCTCATCGACGACGAGCCGCTGGCCCTCAAGCGGCTGGCGCGGATGCTGGAGGCGACCGGCCGCGTGGAGATCGTGGGCCGGGCGACGGATCCCGTGGAGGGACTCCGGCAGGTCGGCGCGCAGGCCGTCGACGTCCTCTTCCTCGACATCCACATGCCCGGGCTCAGCGGGTTCCAGGTGGTCGAGCGGGTGCCGGGTCCGGCCGTGGTGTTCACGACCGCCCACGACGAGCACGCCGTTCAGGCGTTCCAGGTGAACGCGCTCGACTACCTGCTCAAGCCCATCGAGCGCGCGCGCCTGGACCGCGCGCTGGACCGGATCGCCGCCCGCCGCGTCGAGGCCGGCGACGAGCTGAAGATCGCCCTCGACCGGCTGGCCCGGCACCTGCGCGGCCCCGCGTTCCTGGACCAGCTGGCCTCGCGCCTCCGCGACCGCGTCCAGCTCGTCCCGGTCGACCAGGTGACGCACGTCCTGGCCCGCGACCGCGCGACCTACGCCGTGACGGCGGCCGCCGAGCACATGCTGGACATGACGCTCGCGGAGCTGGAGCGGCGCCTCGACCCCGCGCGCTTCCTCCGCATCCACCGCGCGGTGCTGGTCAACGTGGGCTGGGTGGGCGAGCTGCGCGCCGGCGAGGACGGCCATCTCGCCGTGTGCCTGAAAGACCCGCGTCGCACCGAGCTGGCCGTCGCCCGGGACCGGGCGCGCGCGCTGAAGGAGCGGCTCGGCCTCGTCTGAGCGATCGCGTGGCGTAGAGTATAGGCTCGATGAGCACCCCCGCTTCCGCGCCCGTCGAGCCCAGGCCCGCCGCCTCCGTCGTGATCGTGCGCGAGTCCGCGCCGGGGGCGGCCGAGCCGCTCGAAGTGTGGATGATCCGGCGGAAGCAGTCGATGAAGTTCCTGGGCGGCTACTACGCGTTCCCGGGCGGGCGTGTCGACGCCGCCGACGGCGCCCCGGACGCGCTGGCGTGCTGCCACGGGTTCGGGATCGAGGCGGCCGAGGCGCTGTTCCCGGGACATGACGGCCTGCCCGCGCTCGCGTTCTGGGTGACGGCGGTGCGCGAGCTGCTGGAGGAGAGCGGCATCCTGCTGGCCTGCGACCCGGCCGGCCGCCCGGTCGACGCGCGCGATCCGGCCACGCGCGACGCGATCGCCGGCCTGCGCAAGGACCTGATGGCCGGCGCCGCGTTGCCCGCGCTGCTCGCCCGCCGGGGCTGGGCGTGCGACCTTCGCCCGCTCCGCTACCTCTCGCACTTCATCACGCCGACCTCCAGCCCCATCCGCTTCACCGCCCGCTTCTTCCTGTGCCCGGCGCCGCTCGACCAATCCCCCGCGCTCTTCACCGAGGAGACGTCCGAGGCATTCTGGATCCACCCGGGCGAGGGCTATCGCCGCTTCCTGGCCGGGGAGATGGCGATGGCCGAGCCGGCCGAGTACGGCCTGGGCTACCTCGCCCAGTTCCGCTCGCTCGACGAGCTGTCGGCCGCCCACGCCGACGGCCGTCACAAGTTCCACGGCGTCGTCGACCGCATCCACGGTTTCTGGAAGGACTTCGACTGGAAGCAGAATCGCTTTCCCTAGTCACGCATCCTCGTGTGCATGGGTCTGACCGTGGACGGCGAATGGTATCCTTCCTGCCCAGGTCCACTTTCGTCGGATCGGCAGGCTGGGGGGAGGAAGGCACGATGGTGCGCGTCATACGCCAGGAGCAGTCGGAAGATGAGCGCCTCGATGGGCTCGTCGCCCAGCTCGCCCAGAAGCACGGCCTCAAGCTCGACCGCACCGGCTGGTCACGCAAGACCTACGATCTCTTCCTCCATGACCGGGCTGCCGGCCGCTCGCTGCTCGTCGCGCGCGTCGAGACCCTGGCGACCGTGAATGGTGAGGTGCGGGTCTTCGACGACCGGGGGCTCCCCTTTGCCCAGGAGCTCGCCGCCGAGGTCGAGCGGATCTTCGGACTGAAGGAGGCGACGATCCTCTGCCTGCCGCCGCCCACCTAGGCGAGAAGATCCTCCGGGCTACCCCTTGACGGCGCCGGTCAGCGCGGTGACGTAGTGCTCGACGAAGAAGGCGTAGACGATGGCGACCGGGATCGAGCCGAGCAGGGCGCCGGCCATGAGGGGGCCCCAGTAGAAGACGTCGCCGCGCACGAGCTCGGTGAACACGCCGATCGGGATCGTCTTCTGCTGGGGGGAG
>DASWJN010000130.1:0-2724 GCA_036397135.1 Candidatus Methylomirabilota bacterium | reverse complement strand
CGGGGCGCCGGCCGGCGTCGGCGTGCGCGAAGCCGTGCTCGCCCTGGCGCTCGAGCCGCTCGTGGGTCCGGCCCGCGCCGCGGCGCTGGCCCTGGCGCTGCGTCTCGTGACCACCGGCGGCGACCTGCTGAGCGCGCTTTTCGGCTGGCGGCTCCGAGAACGTTCCGGCTGTAACCCGGACGCCGCCCGGCCGGTATAAGAGGGGAGGCACACTCCCAGATCGACCCTCTGGAGGAACGCATGACCGCCATCGTCCAGGACATCCGTTTCGCGCTCCGCAAGCTCGGCCGCCGTCCCGGCTTCGCGGCGCTCGCCGTGTTCACATTGGCCCTCGGCATCGGCGCCAACACCGCGATCTTCAGCGTCGTCCACGCGGTGCTGCTGGCGCCCCTGCCGTACTCCGACGCCGACCGCCTGGTCCAGGTATGGAACAAGTATCCGCTGATGAACCTGCCGCAGGCCTCGGTGTCGGTGCCCGACTACCTGGACCGCAGGAGCGGCGTCGAGTCCTTCGAAGAATCGGCCCTCTACTACTTCGACAGCTTCAACCTCGCGGACGCGGGGCCGCCGGAGCGGGTCATCGGCGTGCGCGCCACCGCCTCGCTCTTCCCCCTCGTGCGGACGGCGCCGGCCCTCGGGCAGGTCTTCGGCGAGCCGGAAGAGGAGCTCGGCCGGGAGAAGGTCGTGGTGCTGAGCCACGACCTGTGGCAGGGACGCTTCGGCGGCGACCGCGCCGTCGTGGGCCGCGACCTGCGTCTCGACGGCGAGCCGTACCGGGTGCTGGGGGTGATGCCGGCGGCGTTCCGCTTCCCGAGCCCCGAGGTCAAGCTGTGGACGCCGTTCGCCTTCACGCCCGAGCAACGCTCGGACGACTCGCGGGGCCGGGAGTTCTCCCAGATGCTGGCGCGGCTGGGCCCCGACGCCTCGGCGGCCGCGGCGCAGGCGGAGATCGACGCCGTCCACGAGGCCAACAAGGAGCGTTTCCCGGACAGCGCCACCTTCTGGAACAACAGCGGCTTCGGCGGCATGGTGGTGCCCTACCGCGAGCAGCTCTTCGGCGAGATCGAGCCCGTCCTGCTGCTGCTCCAGGGGGTGGTTGGCCTGGTGCTGCTGATCGCCTGCGTCAACGTGGCCAACCTGCTGCTGGCGCGCGTCCACGATCGGCAGAAGGAGCTGGCGGTGCGCACCGCCCTGGGCGCCGGACGCTTCACGCTGGCGCGCGAGCTGATGGCGGAGAGCCTGGTGCTGGCGCTCTCGGGGGCCGCGGCCGGGGTATGGCTCGGCGTGCTGGGGACGCGGCTGCTCGGCTGGCTCGGGGTCGATCCCACGGCCGGCCGCGTGGACGTCGACGTCGACCTGCCGGTGCTCGCGTTCACCCTCGGCGTGGCGCTGGCGACCGCCCTCGTCTTCGGGCTCTTCCCGGTGGTCTACCAGTGGCGCCTCCACCCCAACGCGGTGCTCAAGGAAGGGTCCGGTCGCGGCGCCTCGGCGGGCGCCGGGGCGGCGCTCTGGCGTCACGGCCTGGTGGTGACGGAGATCGCGCTGGCGATGATGCTGCTGGTGGGCGCGGGCCTGCTGGTGCGCACGTTCGCGGCCCTGCAGAACGAGGACCCGGGCTTCACCCGCGAGGGCGTGCTCACCGCGCGGGTGTCGCTGCCTGACGGCAAGTACGCCGAGAGCGACGCGGTGGCCGGTTTCTTCGACCGCGCCCTGGAGCGCGTGCGCGCCCTGCCCGGGGTGACCGGGGCCGGCATCGTGTCGTCGGCGCCGTTCAGCGGCATGTCCTCGTCCGGCTCGTACTCGGTCGAGGGCTACGCGCCAGGCGCCGGCGAGTCGGCGCCGCACGGTCTGATCCGCATCGTCGACGAGGAGTACTTCCGCACCCTGGACGTCCCGGTGCTCCAGGGGCGCACCTTCACGGCGGCCGACCGCGCCGGCGTCGACGCCGTCGTGGTGGTGGACCGTCTGCTCGCGGACAAGTACTTCCCGGACGCGGATCCCATCGGTCGCCGCATCTCGCGCGGCGGTCCCGACGGCCCCTTCTTCACCATCGTCGGGGTGGTGGCGCCGGTGAAGGTCCGGCAGCTCGACCAGCCGGTCACCAAGGAGACGATCTACGCCAGCTTCCGCCAGCGGCCCGAGCGCAACATGACCTTTGTCGTCCGCACCTCGGCGGACCCGGCGAGCCTGGCCCAGCCGCTGCGCGACGCCGTGCTCGCCGTCGACCCGGAGCAGCCGACGTTCGACCTGCTGACGATGGAGGAGCAGGTGGCGGGCTCGCTCGAGACGCGCCGGGTGTCGATGCTGCTGCTGGTGGCCTTCGGCGGCCTCGCCCTGGTGCTGGCGGCGGTGGGGATCTACGGCGTCCTGGCGTTCTCGGTGGGCCGGCGGGTGCGGGAGCTGGGGACGCGCATGGCGCTGGGAGCCAGCCGCCGCGACATCCTCGGCCTGGTGCTCGGCCAGGGCCTGAAGCTGACGCTCGCCGGGTTGGCCGCGGGCGTCGTGTTGACGCTGCTGCTGGCGCGTTTCCTCGCCGCGCTGCTCTTCGGCGTCGCCAGCCACGACCCGGCGACGCTGGGGGCGGTGGGCGTCTTCCTGGCGGCGGTGGCGCTGGCGGCCTGTTTCCGTCCGGCGTGGCAGGCGTCGCGGCTGGATCCGATGAACGCGTTGCGGGACGAATAGGAAGAACCCTCACCCCCGGCCCCTCTCCAGAGGGAGAGGGGA
>DASWJN010000129.1:0-5450 GCA_036397135.1 Candidatus Methylomirabilota bacterium | reverse complement strand
TGTCGATGCGCGAGACGTCGCGCAGCACGCGCGGCCGGAAGGCCAGGCTGTCGATGCCGAGGCGGTTGCGGCGCAGCGTGGTCTCGGTCTCGGTGCCGCCCACCAGGTAGTCCCAGGGACCGGGGGCCAGGTTCATGCGGGCGGCGCGCACGATCTCGTGCAGCGTCTGGAACTTGTCTTCGAGCTCGGAGGTCATGGGCTCTCTCCTTTGGACCTTCGAGACACTGACTCCCCGCGCGAGGCTTGTCAAGCCCGCGCCCTGAGCCGGCCCGTCACGCGCGGTGCATCAGATCGCTGATTCGCGCCGGATTGAGCGGCATGCGATTCACGCGCACCCCGAAGGGCCGCAGCGCGTCCTCGACCGCGCCGGCCACCGCCGCCGGGACGGGCAGCGTGCCGGCCTCGCCGGCGCCCTTGACGCCCAGGGGATTGATCGGGCTCGGCGTGGTCAGGTGGAACATCTCGATGCGCGGCATCTCGCGGGCCGAGGGCAAGGGGTAGTCGAGGAAGCTCGAGGCCAGGTTCTGTCCCTCCGAGTCGTAAAACGCCTCCTCGTAGAGGGCATTGCTCAAGCCGTGGGCCACGCCGCCCAGGATCTGGCCCTCCACGATGAGCGGGTTGATCACGTTGCCGCAGTCGTGGCCGACCACGTAGCGGACGATCGCGACCTCGCCGGTGTCGGGGTCGACGTCGAGGATGCAGACATGCGCGCTGGCCGAATACCCGGCCTGCGACGGCGCGAAATACGCGGACGCTTCGAGCCCGACCTGGAGGCCCCCGGGCATGATCATGCCGAAGGCCACGCCACCGTTGCCCAGGCGCGCCACCTGGGCGAGCGGCACGCCGCGATCGGGCAGCCCGCGCACGTGCACCGCGCCGTCGGCGATCTCGAGATCCGCCGCCGCCGCCTCCAGCAGGTGCGCCGCCACCGCCAGGATCTTCTGACGGAGCTCGCCGCCGGCCAGCGCGATTGCGGGCCCGGCATTGGCGGTGACCCGGCTGGCGAAGCTCCCGATGCCGTAGGGGATGGCGCCGGTGTCCCCCGTGACCACGTCGACGTCCTCGAAGCGCACGCCGACCATGTCGGCCGCGATCTGGGCGAAGGCGGTCTGGTAGCCCTGCCCCTGCGGGGGCGCGCCGCTGGTGACGACGACGCGCCCGCGGCTGTCGAGCCGCAGGATGGCGCCCTCGAAGGGCCCGAGGCCCACGCCCTCGACGCAGATCGCGACGCCGATTCCGCGATGGCGGCCCTGCGCGCGGAGCTCGGCCTGCTCGCGCCGCGCGCGCGGATAGTCGGCAATCTCAAGAGCGCGCCGCAGAAGCTCCGGGTAGTCCCCGCTGTCGTAGGTGAGGGGGGCGCCGTCGCGAAATACCATGCCGACCGGGTAGGGGAACGCGTCGGCCGGGATCAGATTCCGGAATCGGGCCTCGGCGGGGTCGAGCCCGAGGGTCTCGGCCATGCGATCCATCATCCGCTCCATGACCAGGACCCCTTGCGGGCGGCCGGCGCCCCGCACCGCCGCGGTCGGCGGCAGATTGGTGTATGCGGCACGGAACTCGGAGTGGATGTTCGGGACGCGATAGGGGCCGGGCACGGTGCAGGCGGTGATGACCGGCGCGATCAGGGCGCCGTACATGCCGACGTCGTGGGTGAAGACGTCGCGCAGGGCGAGCAGGGCCCCGTCCCTCGTGAAGGCGATCTCGACCGTGTGGACCTGCTCGCGCTCCTGCGCGGCGGACATGAAGTGCTCGAGCCGATCCTCGATCCACTTGACGGGACGCCGCAGGCGACGCGCCAGCCAGCAGACGAGCGCCTCCTCCGGGTAGAAGCTCGTCTTGGGGCCGAGGCCGCCGCCGACATCCGGGGGCGCGATCACGCGCACGCGATGCTCGGGCAGGTCGAAGAGATACGCGAGCATGGCGCGAATGGCGTGGGGCGCCTGCGTCGCATCCCAGACCGTGAAGCTGTCGAGCGCCTCGTCGTAGCGCGCCACCACGGCCCGGCCCTCCATCGAGTGGCTGCCCCCGCGCATCACCCGGAAGGTCTCCCGGAGCGTGTGGTCGGCGGAGGCAAAGGCCCGCTCGGGGTGCCCGACGCGCTGGATGATGTGGGCCGCGATATTGTCGCCCAGCTCCTCGTAGACCAGCGAGGCGCCCGGCGCGAGCGCCGCCGCGGCCGTGGCGACGACGGGGAGGACCTCGTACTCCACCTCGACCAGGTCGCGCGCGTCCTCGGCGAGGGCGCGCGATTCGGCCACCACCACCGCCACCACCTCGCCGGCGTGGCGGACCTTGGCGACCGGCAGCGTGTGGCGCACGCCGTGGCGGACGCTGGTGCCGGGCACCGGGCTGGGCATGCGGGCCGGCCACGGCTTCTGGATGTCGGCGATGTCCTCGGCGGTGACGATCGCGAGCACGCCGGGGAGGGCCCGCGCGGCCTCCGTGTCGATGCGCCGCACCCGGGCGTGCGCATGTGGGCTGCGCACCATGGCCGCGTGCGCCACGCCGGGCATCTCGAGGTCGTCGACGAAGGTGCCGCGTCCCGTGAGCAGGCGCGCGTCCTCGCGACGCGGGATCGGCGCGCCGATATAGCCGCCCGCGGGCCTTCGGGCGGCGGCGGGGCGCGAGGCGGGCGCCGTCACCGCGCGGGCTCGCCGGCGGCGACCAGGGCCAGCACGGCATCGACCATGCCCTGGTAGCCGGTGCAGCGGCAGAGATGCCCGGCCAAGGTGTCGCGGATCTCGGCCTCGGTGGGCCGCGGGTTGTCGCGGAGCGACGCGGTCAGCGACATGAGGATGCCCCCGGTGCAGAAGCCGCACTGGACGCCGTGATGCCGGACGAACTCGGCCTGCAGGGGGGTGAGGTGCTCGAGGTCCGGCGCCAGGCCCTCGACGGTTTCGACGCGAGCGCCGTCGGCCTGGACGGCCAGCAGCAGGCAGCCGCGGACGGGCTCGCCGTCCACCAGCACGGTGCAGGCTCCGCAGGCGCCCTGCTCGCAGCCGACATGGGTGCCGGTCAGGCGGAGCTGCTCACGCAGGAAATCGACCAGCGTGGTGCGCATCTCCACGGTCGCCCCGCGAGGCCGGCCGTTCACGATGAGAGAGATGGCGCGCGTCTCGGTCATGCGGCGTGCGCCGCGGCAGACGCGAGCGAGGCGGCCAGGGCGCGCGTGGTCAACACGCCCGCGAGGCGCTTGCGGTAGGCGCCACTGGCGTGGATGTCGTCCGACGGGTCGACCGCGGCGCCGGCGAGCCGGCCGGCCTCGGCGAGGGCGGCCGCGGACGGCGCGCCGCCCACCAGGGAGCGCTCGGCGGCGGCCGCGCGCAACGGGCGCGGCCCCACGCCGAAGCAGACCACGCGCGCGCCGGCCACCCGACCCTGCGCGTCGAGGGTCAGCGCGGCGGCCACCCCACCCAGCGCGAAATCGCCGAGCCGGATCGCCACCTCGTGCACGCTCGACCCGGTGCGCGCCGGCCAGGGCGGAAGCGCGACCTCGGTCAACAGCTCGTCGGGCGCCAGCGCGGTGGTCAGCGCGGCGACGAAAAAATCCTCGGCCGCGACGGTCCGCCGGCCACGAGCGCTGCGAAGCGTGAGCCGGGCGTCCAGCGCCACCATCACCGCGGGCAACTCGGCGGCGGGATCGGCATGGGCCAGGCTGCCGCCGAGCGTGCCGCGCGTGCGGATCTGGGGATGGCCGACGAAGGGCATGGCCTGGCCGATCATGGGGCAGCGCTCGCGAATCAGCGGGGAGCGCTCGAGCGTGCGTTGCCGCACCAGCGCCCCGATCCGCAGGCCGCTGTCCGGGCCGGGGCTCACGGTGGCCAGTGCCGCCACGCGATTGACGTCGATCACGTGTCCCGGCCGAGCCAGGCGGAAGTTGAGCATGGGCATCAGGCTCTGGCCGCCTGCCAGGACCCGGGCCGCGTCGCCGTGCGCGGCCAAGAGGCCCAGCGCCTCCTCGACCGTCGCGGGATCGTGATAGCTGAAGCGGGGCGGCTTCATCGCGGCGAGCCTAGGCCGCGCTCCCGGGAGAGTCAAGAGCGCAGAGGACGGACTCGGCGACGGGGGCTACGGGCTCTCCGTGCGCTCGGGCGGCGCGGCCGGCTTCGCCAGCGCGGCGCGGATCCGATCGAAGCGCTTGACGATCTCGCCGCGGAGCTGGCGCCGGCCGATCATGCGCTTCATCTCCCCGGCGAGGCCCGCGACCTGGTCGGTCGAGACGCGGTTGCTCGAGAAGACGAGCACGCCGTCCTCGTACGGCACCGCGCCGGAGAGGATCTGGCTCGCGTTGTAGGAGTGGCCCACGTAGACGTGCCGCTCGACGTAGAGCGCGAGCTGGGGCGTCACGTCCACGAGATGGTGGATCAGGATCGGGTCGGGCCGGCCCTGGACCTGGCGCTTCACCCAGTAGAACTGGCTGATCGCGGTGGAGCTCTGCTCGGTCGGGAAGCGCAGCAGCGCTTCGGCGAGGCGCGGCATCAGGTGCCCGACGATCCGCGCGTCCCCCGCCGCCACCCGCAGCACCGCGGCCGGATCGCTCGTGCCCCCGCGCCGCGCGTAGGGCGCCATGCCGTCGAGCCCGTGCGCCTGGAACGCCTGGGCGCGCTGGAGGAGCAGCGCCCGCCACTGGGTGGCGCCGCCCTCGGCCACCGCCGCCCGGTCGGCGCCGCGGGCGGGCCGGGCCGCGCGAAAGGTCTCGATCTCGGCCGCCGCGAGATTGAGGCGTCCACCCGCCACCGCGTCGAAGGCGTCCTGCGACTCCGCGACCTCGCCGGCCGCGAGCTTGTAGCCGGCGAGCGCGGCCACCGTCGCGCCGGGGGTCAGCGGCCCCCAGGCGGTGATGCTCGGCTCCTTCAGCACGATGTCCGGACTCGTGAGCGCCTCGGCCATGCGGGCCAGCGGGACCGCGAGGTACATGGCCACGCCCGCGCCCAGCTCGGTCTCGGTGGTCTCGATCACCTGGTAGCCGATGGTGTCGCCGGCCAGGAGGCGGCGGCGCTGCTCCGGGGAGAGGCGGCGGACGTCGAGAGCCTGACCGTCGTCCGTCACCGGGGGGTCGGCCGCCCAGGCGGTCAGGGGCAGGCAGAGCAGGATGGCGAGGGCGGCCGCCCTGCTCGATCGGGCGAACATGGGCCTATCTTAAGTGATCCGGCTCAGGCGGCCCCCTCGGGAATATTGACCAGGCCGCGCACCCAGCGGCCGGGGACCTTGGCGATGATCCGCCGGATCCTCCGCCGGGTGTTCTCCGAGAGCTTGCGCTCCATGCGGTTGATGAAACGACGGACCCGGTCACTGGCGAGACCCAGGAAGACTAGCCCGGCCGCGTAGAACGGGATGCCGGTGATCACCGGGATGAGCCAGCCGACGACGCCCAGCGCGAAGCACACGACGGCGGCGCCCAGGAAGACGAGGCGCAGCCAGAACGGATGGCGCCCGTCCGGGGCCCGGAG
>DASWJN010000128.1:0-14009 GCA_036397135.1 Candidatus Methylomirabilota bacterium | reverse complement strand
GACGCCACGGCTCCGCCGGGGCGTCCCGAGCGTTGGGGGGTCTGGGGGCCATGTCGAGGCCCCCAGCCCGGTCAAATCGGCCGGGCGGTCATCTGCGTGGGGTCCATGCCGTAGAAGCGCGGGCCGCCGCCGTCGCCCGGCCGTGGCCAGGGGTGCTCGCGGAGCACGCGCTCGTCGACGTCCGCGCCCCAGCCGGGGGCGTCGGTGAGCCAGATGTGGCCGTCGCGGACCACCGGCGGCTTCGTGACGAGCGGGCCCTTCCAGGGCACGTCGTCGATGTCGATCTCCATGATCCGCACGTTGGGGAGCACGGCGCAGAGATGCAGCGAGTGCAGGTCGGCCAGGTGGCTGTAGTAGTTGTGGGGGGCGATGTTGATCTCGCACGCCTCGGCCAGCCGCCCGATCTGCACGGATTGCGAGAAGCCGTTCCACGGCACGTCGATGATGGCGACGTCCACCGCGTGCTTCTCGAGGAACGGCCGGTACTGCCGCACGCTGACCAGGCTCTCGCACGAGGCCAGCCGGGTGGAGGTCGACTGCTTGATCTGCAGCAGGGCGTCAGGGTCCCAGTTGTCGTACTCGAGCCACTGCATGTCGTACTGCTCGAGCAGCTTCGCGATCCGCAACACACCCTCGGTGCGGAAGTTGTAGTTGAGGTCGAGGCAGAGGCCGACCCTGGGACCGACCGCCTGGCGGAACGTGCCGATGAGCCGGTCGATGGCATCCAGGATCTCCACCGTGGGCGCGCCGTCGGTCGTGTTCATCCCGCTGGCGAACCCCGGGAAGTAGACGGTGGCGGGGTCGCCCGGGATGACCATGTTGGTCTTGAGCGCGGTGAACCCGCGCGCCACCACCTCGCGCCCCAGCGCGGCGACGTCGTCGTAGGTCTTCAGCGGCGGGGTGCCCAGGAACGTGCCCATGCGGGCGCGCGTGGTGCCGCAGTGCGACCAGTAGAGCCGCACGCGGTCGCGCAGGGGGCCGCCGAACAGCTCGTACACCGGCACCCCCAGCGCCTTGGCCTTGATGTCCCACAGCGCCAGCTCGATGCCGGCCATGGCCTTGAACGACACGCCGCCGTAGTTCTGGCGGGTGGCGCGCAGCATGTCCCAGTAGAGCCGCTCGACGGGGCGCGGGTCCTGGCCGATCAGGAGATGGGCGAGGTCGCGGACGCTGCCGGCGATGCCGTAGGGGCTGCGGTTGTCGCTGCACTCGCCCCAGCCCACCAGGCCGGTGTCCGTCTCGATCCGCACGAACGTCCACGGCCGCCAGCCGCCGTCGCAGTGCAAGGCCTCGACGCGCGCGATCTTCATCGCGCTCACGCCACGACCCGCTGGGCCAGGACGTTGAGGATCGCGGGGCGCCCCTCGCGGACGGCCGCCAGCCCTCGCTTGAGGGCGGCCGGCAGCTCGCCCGGGCTCTCCACCCGCTCGCCGTAGCCGTCCACCGTCTTCGCCATCTCCTCGAAGCGCGGGGAGGGGGTCAGCTCGCTGAGCGGGAACCGGCGGCGTTCCTGGGCCACGCCCTTGGGATGCACGGCGAGGGCGCCGAACTTCACGGCCTCCCACTGCTGGTTGTTGAAGATCACCGTGAGGAGGGGCAGGTGGTGGGCGCGCTGCGTGAAGAGGCAGGAGAGCGGCTCGCCGAAGAAGTAGGCCCCGTCGCCGACCGTCGCGATCACCGTGGCCTCCGGCCGCGCCAGCTTCACGCCGAGGGCGGCGCCCAGCCCGAAGCCGAGGCCGCTCGAGTGGGGCGAGGCGAAGTAGCTCCCCGGCCGGTTGAAGGCGGCGACGCGCCGGTCCAGCGGGTACTCGTTGACCACGACGGTGGTGTCGTCGACGACGTCGCCGATGCAGCGCGCCCCCCACGCGAAGCCGATGGTCGGCTTGCCGGCCTGCTGGATCGCCATCTCCTCCCAGGCCGCCTGGCGCTTGCGATGCTCGGCGGCGATCCGCTCGGCCCGCCCGCGCACGGCCCCTGGATCGGCGTGGCGCCGCACGGCGTCGGCCAGCAGCGGCAGGGCCACCCCGGGCGTCGCCGCGATCGGCACGTCGCACGGGTAGCTGCGCATCGGATAGCGCGAGAAGAAGGGATCGACGCCGAGATGGATGACGGGGGCGCCGGCCGGCGGCTTCTGGAGCGCCGGGTACCAGGGCACGTCGGCCTCGACGACCAGGATCGCGCCGGCCCCGGCCAGCGAGGGGTTGGTCGTGCCCGACTGGTTGTAGCCCAGGTGCAGGTCGTGCCGGTGGGGGAAGTTGAGATAGATCGGGTCCGCCTCGATCACGCCGATGCCGCCGGCCTCCGCCAGCTCGATCAGCCCGGCCACGGCGCGGGGATCGATGCCGGCGGCCGACACCAGCACGATCGGGTTCTGCGCCCCGGCCAGGATGCGGGCGGCCTCCTCGATCCGGGCGGGGTCCGGGAAGCGCTCGCTCCGGGTCTGCCGTCGCGCCGGCGCGGCGATCGTCATCGCCCCCGGGCGGGCGGCGAGGACCTCGCGCGGGAGCGTGAGGTACACGGGCCCGCGGGGCTCGGCCAGCATCAGCTCGAACGCCCGGTCGACCACGGCCTCGAGCTGCACGGGCGTCCGCAGCTCGTAGTCCCACTTGACGTACTCGCGCAGCATCGCCGCCTGGTCGAAGCTTTCCTGGGCCCAGTGGATGTGCAGGTCGCGGGCGCCCGGCAGCCCCTCCTCGGTGATCGGCGTCCGCCCCGCGGTCATGAGGACGGCCGCGTTGGCCCGGGCCGCCGTGATGATCGCCGTCGAGGCGTTGGCCGTCCCGACGTTGACGTGGACCATCACCGCCGCCGGCCGCCCGCCGGCCGCGTAGTAGCCGTGGGCCATGGACACGGCGACGAACTCGTGCGGGATCACCAGCGGCCGGGGCGCGGGGCGGCCCTCCGCCTCGAAGCGGGCGAACGCCTCCACGAGCGACGCGAAGTCGGTCCCGGCGTTGCCCAGGAACACGTCGATGCCCCGGTCCTTCAGCAGCTCGAGGTACGCCTCCGCCGTCGTGTCGGGAGTGAGCGTCCGGGAACCCATGAGCGAGGGCCTCCTGTCAGGCGATGTGCGCCGCCGGCGTCAGCGCCGGCGCGACGTGCTCGGCGAATATCCGCATCGAGCGCAGCGCCAGGCCGGTGTCCAGTCCGGGCAGCGCCATGAGGAGCAGCACGCGTCGATACCCGGTGGCGTCCAGATAGCGCCGCAGCCCCTCGCGCACCTCGTCCGGCGACCCGATCAGCGTCCAGTCGGTGGCGAGGTACTCGGCGAAGGAGCGCAGGCGCAGGGTCGAGCGATCGAACGAGTCGGGCACGGTGCCGCCGGCGCCGTCGGAGCGCAGCACCGCCATCTTGCGCTGGTAGCCCATGAACGGCGCCTCGACGGCCGCGAGCGCTTCCGCGCGGGTGGGCGCCACGTGCACGACCCGCATCCCCCACGCCTGCCGCTCGAGCGCCTCGAGCTCGGCCGGGGACCGGCCCGCCTCGCGCGCCACCTCACCGTAGAGCCGGTGCCGGCGCTGCAGCTCGTCCACCGGCACGAAGAAGGACGACAGGATCGGCAGGCCCAGGCGCGCCGCCGACCGCACGCTGTCCTCGCTGTTGGCGGCGATGAAGAGCGGGGGATGCGGCTGCTGCACCGGGCGCGGCCGGACGTGCAGGCGCTCGGCGGAGTGGAAGCGCCCCTGGAAGTCGAAGGGCGCGCTGCGCCACGACTGCTGCATCAGGGCGATGCCCTCCTCCACCCGCGCCCGGGCGTCGGCGCGGTCGGACTGGAAGGTCTGGTAGTCCTGGAGCGTGCCGCCCCGGCCGATGCCCACGTCGAGCCGGCCGCCGCTGACGACGTCGAGCACCGCCAGCTGCTCGGCCAGGTCCACCGGGTGGTGCAGCGGCAGCAGGCTCACGCCCATGCCCAGCCGCAGCGCCCGCGTGCGGGCGGCGACGAAGGCCGCCAGCACCGGCGGCGCCGGGCAGAGCCCGTAGTCGTTGAAGTGGTGCTCGGCGATCCAGACCGACCGATAGCCCAGCGGCTCGGCGGCCAGCAGCTGCTCGAGGGCGGAGTCGTAGACCGCCTGCTCGCTCCAGGCCTCGTCGCGCTGCATCAGGAAGAACAGCCCGAAGTCCATCGTCCCCGTCGCCAAGCGTTATACTTGATCCGGCCATGGCCTACAACGCGTGGTTTCAGTGCATCAACGGGTGCCCCGGGGAGTTCGACCTCCGCGAGGTGATCTACCGCTGCCCCACGTGCGGGGACCTGCTCGAGGTCCAGCACGACATGGAGGCGCTCAAGTCCCGGTCGGCGGCGGCCTGGATCCAGCTCTTCGACGACCGGTACCGGCGCAACGTCTACCCGTACGGCTCCGGCGTGTGGGGCAAGAAGGAGTGGGTGGTGCCCTTCATCGACAACGAGAACATCGTGTCGATGTACGAGGGCAACTCCAACCTCCTGTGGGCGGACCGCTACGGCAAGCAGCTGCACGTCGAGGATCTCTGGGTCAAGCAGTGCGGCAACTCCCACACGGGCTCGTTCAAGGACCTCGGCATGACGGTGCTGGTCTCGGTGGTCAGGCAGATGATGGTCGGCGGCGTGCCGATCGACGCCGTCGCCTGCGCCTCCACCGGGGACACCTCGGCGGCGCTGGGGGCCTACTGCGCGGCGGCCGGCATCCCGGCGGTGGTGCTCCTGCCCAAGGACAAGGTCTCGATCGCGCAACTGGTGCAGCCGCTGGCCAACGGCGCCCTGGTGCTGTCGCTCGACACCGACTTCGACGGGTGCATGGCCGTCGTGCAGGAGATCACGAAAGAGAAGCGGATCTATCTCGCGAATTCGATGAACAGTCTTCGGATCGAAGGTCAAAAAACAGTCGCCATCGAGATTGTCCAGCAGTTCGACTGGGAGGTGCCCGACTGGATCATTATTCCAGGCGGCAACCTCGGCAACGTGCACGCGCTCGGCCAGGGCTTCGTGATGATGCAGGAGCTGGGGCTGGTGAACCGCCTGCCGCGCATCTGCCTGGCTCAGACCGAGCGGGCCAACCCGCTGTATCGCTCGTTCCAGGAGGACTTCAAGACGTTCGAGCCCATCACCGCCCAGCCGACGCTGGCGACGGCCATCCAGATCGGCAACCCGGTCAGCGTCAAGCGCGCCATCCGCACCCTGCAGCGCTTCAACGGCGTGGTCGAGCAGGCCACCGAGCAGGAGCTGGCCGACGAGGCGGCCCGCGCCGACCGGACGGGCATGTTCAACTGCCCGCACACGGGCGTGGCGCTGGCGGCGCTGCGCAAGCTGGTCGACCGCAAGGTGATCCGCTCCAGCGAGCGGGTGGTCGTGATCTCCACCGCCAACGGACTGAAGTTCGCCGACCAGAAGGCCGCCTATCACATGGGCGCGCTTTCCGGCGTCAAGTCCGCCCACGGCGCCCGGCCCGTCGAGCTGCCGCCCGACCCCAAGCGGGTGGCCCGGGCCATCGCCCGCTTTGTCGAGAAGGCCAGGCTGCTGGTGTCCTGATGGCCGAGCGTGTCGAGCCCCCCAGGAAGCCGCTCGGCCCCAGCACGCAGTCGGTGCACGGGGGGGAGCCCCGGCCCAAGCCGGCCAACGCGCTGGCGACCCCGATCGTGCAGACGGCCACTTTCACGTTCGCCAACACCCAGGAGCTGAAGGACCACTTCGACGGCAAGATCGAGCGCGTCGAGTACGGCCGCTACGGCAACCCCACCCAGAAGATCGCCGAGGCCAAGCTGGCCGCGCTGGAGGGCGCCGGCGACTGCCTGCTGTTCTCGAGCGGCATGGCCGCGATGACGACCGTGCTGTTCGCCATGCTCTCGCGCGGCACCCACGTGGTCGTCACCGACGACAGCTACCGGCGCACGCGGCAGTTTCTCAACCAGACGCTGCACCGCTACGGCATCGAGGTGTCCACGGTGCCGGCGGGGGATTACGAGGCGCTGGAGGACGCGATCCGGCCCACCACCCGGGTGCTGCTGAGCGAGTCGCCGACCAACCCCTACAACCGCGTGCTCGACCTCGAGCGGTTCGCGGCCATCGGGGGTAAGCACCGGGTGAAGACGGTCATCGACGCCACGTTCGCCACGCCCTACAACGTCCGGCCGCTGGAGTGGGGCGTGGACGTCGTCATGCACTCGGCCACCAAGTACCTCGGCGGCCACAACGACTTCCTGGCGGGGGCGGTCCTCGGATCCCGGGAGCTGGTGAGCGCGGTCCGGGGCATGCAGGGCGTCACCGGCGCCATCGTCGATCCCTTCGCGGCCTACCTGCTGGTGCGCGGGCTCAAGACCTTCGCGCTGCGCATGGAGCGGCAGAACGCGAACGCGCAGGCCGTGGCCGAGTTCCTCGCCGCCCACCCGCGCATCGCGGTCGTGCACTACCCGGGCCTGCCGACCCACCGGGAGCACGACGTCGCCCGGCGGCAGATGCGCGGCTTCGGCGGCGTGGTGTCGTTCGAGGTCCGCGGCGACCTCGACGCGGCCTCCCGGGTGGTCGACGCCTGCGCCATCCCCTACCTGGCGGTGTCGCTGGGCGGGGTGGAGAGCCTCATCGAGCCGCCGGCCATCATGAGCTTCTACGAGCTGACCACCGAGGAGCGCCTGCAGATCGGCATCAAGGACAACCTCATCCGCTACGCCGTCGGGATCGAGGACGCCGACGACCTCATCGCCGACCTCGCCCAGGCCCTGGATCGGGAGTGATGACTACATGGGGGGCCACGAAGGGCCCCCCAAGCCCCCCGATGCTCGTCGCGCCCCGGCGGAGCCGGGACGCGCGCTTGATTACAAGGGGGGCCACGAAGGGCCCCCCAAGCCCCCCGACGCTCGTCGCGCCCCGGCGGAGCCGGGCCGCGCCTCGATGACCCGCGTGGGCCTCGAGGTGGATTCAGCTCCGAGCGTCGGCCATGCCGTATGCTGGGGGCGAGGAGACCTCACGGACCCATGAGCGAGTGCAAGCACGGGATGAAGTCGGGATGTTCGTACTGCCACGTCACGATTAGCAAGACGCCGGTGCCGGCGGCGGCGTCGAAGCGGCGGACCCGGAGCGGGGCGATGTCGGAGAAGATGAACGACCGGATGACGGCGTTGAAGCAGCGCCTGCGCAAGATCCGGGGCGAATAACTCCCACCCGCCGTTGGTCACCCGAGCGCCGCGCGCGCCGCGTGGAGCAGCGCCGCGGGCGTGTCGGGGTTGATCGAGCAGTCCGGCCCGAGCAGGAGGGCGCGGGCGTCCATCTCCCTGACCGCGGCGCGGGCCCGCTCGGCGACCGCGTCCGGCGACAGCGTGGCCATCGCCGGCTTGGCGGGGAGCCCGCCCATCACCGCCCGCCCCGTGCGGCGCCGACCCTCGCGGAGCGAGGGATTGCCCTCGGCCAGCGCCCACGAGACCGCCTGGACCGGGTAGTCCACGAACTCCTCGAAGAGCACGCCGCTGCCGCAGACGTGCAGCGCGTTGAAGGGCGCTGACGCGACCGCGTCGAGCACCCGCAGATCGTGGGGCCGCTGGAAGCGCCGGCACTCCGCCGGCGAGAGCAGATCGCGCCGGGCGACGTTCGTCGCGTAGAAGAGACCGTCGGCGCCGGCGGTGAGCGCCAGCCGCGCGTAGCCCGCCAGGGTGTGCGCGATGGCGGCAAGGGCGGCCTCGAGCGCCGCCGGCTCCTCGCGCGCGATCGCCAGCGTCTGCTCGACGCCGCCCTCCAGGAGGTAGGGCGCCACCATGAGCGGCGAGAACACCGTCCAGATGATCGGCGTGTCCCCGACGCCGGCGCGGATCTGCCGCAGCGCCGCCAGCTGGTCGCCCAGCGCGCCGGTGGCGGGGTCGGCCGGCTGCAGGCGCCGGAGGTCAGCCGCGCCCGTGCACGGGGCGTGGGTGCGCGTGTAGGCCACCGCGCGCTCGCCGGACGCGCGGTACCGCAGGCCCCACGCCTCGGCGAAGCACTGGGCGCGGGACTGCGGCTTGAGATAGTCCCAGCCGAACTCCTTCGCCAGGCGGAGCGTCTCGGCGACGAAGCTGTCGACGGCGTTCTCGGCGGCGAAGTGGTGCATCCAGAAGGCCAGCGGCACCCGGTCCACGGGGTCGCCGCGCAGGGCCGCCATGACGCGCTCGCGGGTCTTCATCGGCGGGTTATCATCTCACCCGATGACCATCCTGACGACACGGATCACCGCCCTCGCTTTCCTCGCCGCGCTGCTGGCCGCCTGCACGGCGGCGCCGCCGGCTTCCCCGCCCCGGGCCGCCCAGGGGCCCATCCCGGGGTCGGGGCCAGCCTCGCAGTGGACGGAGCCCCTGCCCACCGACCCCGCCCTGGTCACCGGCACGGCCGACAGCGGCCTCCGCTACGTGGTCAAGCGCCATCCCAACCCGGCCGGCCGGGCGGCGTTCTGGCTGCACGTGGCGGCGGGCTCGCTCGACGAGGAGGAGCACACCCGCGGGCTCGCGCACTACCTCGAGCACATGGCGTTCAACGGCTCGGCGAACTTCCCGCCCGGCGCGCTCGTCCCGTACTTCGAGTCGATCGGGCTGTCCTTCGGCCGCGACCAGAACGCCTTCACGAGCCTGGACCAGACCGTCTATCAGATGGCGGTGCCCGACCCCCGGCCGGAGACGCTCGGCAAGGCCCTGCTGTACCTCGGCGACGTCGCCACGCGCCTGACCCTGGCGCCGGAGGAGATCGAGCGCGAGCGGCAGATCATCCTCGAGGAGAAGCGGGCGCGCGCCAGCGCCGACCAGCGGGTGAGCGATGACGTCTTCGAGCGGCTCGCCCCGGGCTCGACGTTCGGGCGCCGGCTGCCGATCGGGACCGAGGAGACGATCAAGGGGCTCCGGCCCGAGCACTTCCGCGACTTCTACGCGCGCCACTACGTGCCGGCCAACATCACCCTGCTGGCGGTCTGCGACTGCGACCCCGGCCTCGTCGTGGAGACGATCCGGCGAGAGTTCGACGGCGCCCCCCGGGCGCCGCGTCCGCCGCCCCGGGCCGTGACCGTGACGGCGACCGCCGGGGTGCGGGGCATCGTGGCCACCGACCGCGACCTCACGCGCGCCTCGGTGTCGCTCACCCGGGTGGAGCCGCCGGTGGCGCCGACGACCACGCTGGGACAGGCGCGGCGGGAACTCATCGAGCGCGTGGGGGTGCGCGCGTTCAACCGCCGCCTCGAGGCGCGACTCGCCGCGGGTCGGGCGTCCTTCCTGGAGGCGGCGGGACACGTCTCCGACTGGACGGGCGCGGCCCGCCTCGTGTCCGTGCGGGCCTCGGGCCCTCCGGGGCGCTGGCGCGCCATGCTGGAAGAGCTGGGCGCCGCCGTGCAACAGGCGCGCGTCCACGGCTTCACCGCCCGGGAGATCGAGATCGTCGGTCGCGCCCTGCTCGCCGAGGCCCAGGAGGCCGTCCAGCGGCAGCCCACCCAGCCCGCCCGCGCCGTGCTCCGCCAGCTCAACAACGCGGTGGCGCGCGGGGAGCCGCTGATGTCGGCGGAGCAGCGGCGCGCGCTGCTGCAGCGACTGCTGGCCGGGCTCGACGCTGCCGAGGTCTCGCGGACGTTCGCCGAGACGTTCGACTTCACCGACGTGGTCGTCGTCGCCTCGCTGCCCGCCGGCGCCGGCGGCCCCGACGAGGCGGCGGTGGCGACCGCCGGCCGGACCGCCCTCCTGGCGCAGGTGGAGGCGGAATCCGACACCGCCGCCGAGGCCCGCCTGCTCGAGGCCCCGCCCGCTCCCGGCCGCGTCGTGCAGCGCAGCGAGCACGCCGGCAGCGGCGTCACCTCGGCCTGGCTCGGCAACGGCGTGCGCGTGCATCACCGGTTCGTCGATCAGCGCCGGAACGAGGTGCGGGTGCGGATCACGCTGGCCGGCGGCGAGATCGAGGAGACGGCGGCGACGCGGGGGGTGACGCGCGCGGCCGCGCTCGCCTGGCAGCGGCCGGCGACCTCCACGCTGACGAGCACGCAGGTACGTGAGCTGATGACGGGCCGGCGTGTGCGGGTGCACGGCGGAGCCGACGCCGACGCGCTCACGCTGGTCGTGTCGGGCGACCCCGCCGAGCTGGAGCATGGCCTGCAGCTCGCGTACCGGCTCCTCACCGATCCGGTGGTCGAGGCCGCGACGCTCGGCCAGTGGCAGGAATCGGAAGTCCAGGCGATCGGCACGCGGCGCACGCGGCCGGCGGGCGTGCTCGGCGAAGCGCTGGCGGACGCGATCTATCCGCCGGCCGAGTTGCGCACGCGCCCGCTGACCGCCGAGCAGGTGCGCGCCGTCACGCGGGAAGCCGCCCAGGCCTGGCTCGCTCGCCTCGTGGCGACGGCCCCCATCGAGGTGTCCGTCGTGGGCGACCTCCAGCGCGAGCCCGCGCTCGAGCTGGCCGCGCGGTATCTCGGGGCGCTGCCGTCCCGCGCCCGCATCGACCGGACGACGCTGGGCGCGCTTCGCGTCATCGCTCGCCCGGCCGGGCCCCTCGCCAGCGAGCGCGTCGTGCGCACGGCCACCAGCCAGGCGGTCGTCCTCGAGGGGTTCTTCGGCGCCGACGTGACGGACGTGCGGGATACGCGCCTGCTCGCCCTGGCCGCGCGCGTGCTGTCCACGCGCATGAACCGGATCGTGCGGGAGGAGCGCCAGCTCGTGTACAGCATTCACGCCGCCTCGCGGCCGGCCGCCGAGTACCCGGGCTACGGGCTCTTCGTCGCCCAGGCACCGACCGATCCGGGCAAGACGGCGGCGCTCGCCGCGACGCTGGAGGAGCTGTTCACGGCGTTCGCCAAGGACGGGCCGACGGACGACGAGATCCGGGTGGCGCGCGGCCAGATCGACAACGTGCTGTCCGAGGCGCTGGCCGGGCCGGACTTCTGGGGCGAGCGGCTGGCCAGCCTCGAGTACCGCGGCACGCGCCTGGACGACATCATGGAGGCGCGCGAGCGCTATGCCGCGATGACGGCGGCCGAGGTGCGGGAGGCCTTCGCCCGCTACTACGCGCCCGGCGCGCGCGTCCGGATCATCGTGACGCCGGGCTGAGAGGGGAGCGCCGATGAAACGCAGCAGCCGGCGCATCCTGACGAGCCATGCCGGCAGCCTGCCGCGCCCGGACGACCTCATCGAGCTGAATCGCGCCCGGCAGGCCGGCGAGTCGACCGACGAGGCGGGCTACCAGCAGCGGCTGGGCGCGGCGGTGGAGGACGTGGTGCGGCGGCAGACCGTCGCCGGCATCGACGTCCCCGGCGACGGCGAGTACGGCAAGGCCATGGGCCAGCGCGTCAACTACGGCGCCTGGTGGAGCTATTCCTTCCAGCGCCTGGGCGGCCTGGAGCTGGGCACCGAGATCTACAAGGCCCCGGCGCAGCGCTCGGAGCCGGGCCAGGTGCGGCTGACGAGCTTCGCCGACCGCCGCGACCGACAGCTCTTCGCCACCGCCTACGCCGACCCTGACTCCGGGTGCTCCACGGTCCGTCCCGGCAGCGGCGGCATGCGGCTGCCGGTGTGCCGGGGGCCCCTCACGTACACGGGCCACGACGCGATCAGGGCCGACATCGCCCATTTCAAGGCGGCGCTCCAGGCCGGCGACGTCGGCGAGGGCTTCATGACCTCGATCGCCCCGGGCAGCGCCTCGCGGATCGGCAACGAGCACTACCGGACCGAGGAAGAGTTCATTTACGCATGCGCGGACGCCATGCGCGAGGAGTACCGGGCCATCCTCGACGCCGGGCTCGTGCTCCAGCTCGACGATCCCGCCATCGCCGAGAACTGGGACATGATCAACCCGGCGCCCTCCGTGGAGGCCTACCGGACGTTTTCCATGGTCCGGGTCGAAGCGCTCAATCACGCCTTGCGGGGGCTGCCGCAGGATCGCATCCGGTTCCACCTGTGCTGGGGGAGCTGGCACGGCCCGCACGTCACCGACATCCCGCTGCGCGAGATCGTCGACGTCATGCTCGCGGTGAACTGCCAGGCGTACTCGTTCGAGGCGGGCAACGTCCGCCACGAGCACGAGTGGCGGGTCTGGGAGCAGGTGAAGCTGCCGGCCGGCAAGATCCTGATCCCCGGCGTCGTCAGTCACGCCACCAACGTGGTGGAGCACCCGGAGCTGGTGGCTGACCGGATCGTGCGCTTTGCGAAGCTGGTCGGGCGGGACAGCGTCATCGCCGGGACCGACTGCGGCCTCGGCGGGCGCGTCCACCCGCAGATCGCCTGGGCGAAGCTGGAGTCGCTGGCCCAGGGCGCCGCGCTCGCAACGACGCAACTCTGGGCGTAACGAGGAGCCCACGCCATGAAATTCGGACTGCGCTACGCCAGTCTCGGTCGATACGGCAACGGTCCGGAGGCGGTGGAGCTGGCCCAGGCCGCCGAGGTGGCCGGCTTCGACTCGCTGTGGACGGTGGAGCACGTCGTGATCCCGCACGCCTACCAGTCACGGTATCCGTACTCGCCGACGGGCAAGATGGGCTCGGGCCTCGAGGATTTCCCGATCCCGGACCCGCTGATCTGGCTGGCCTACGTCGCCTCGGCGACCCGGACGATCAAGCTGGGCACGGCGATCCTGATCCTGCCCCAGCGCAACGCCGTGGTCACCGCCAAGGCCGTGGCCACGCTCGATCACCTGGCGGGCGGCCGCCGCGTGCTGCTGGGGATCGGGGTGGGCTGGCTGGCCGAGGAATTCGCGGCCATCGGCGTGCCGTTCGACGATCGGGGGCCGCGCACCGACGAGTACGTCGCCGCCATGCGCGCGCTCTGGAGCCAGGAGCGCGCGAGCTTCAAGGGACGCTTCGTCTCGTTCGAGGACGTGTTCTGCCGCCCGCTGCCGGCCGACCGCCGGATCCCCATCATCGTCGGCGGCGACACGAGAGCCGCCGCCCGCCGGGCCGGCCGCCTGGGCGACGGCTACTTCCCCGCGCGCGGCGCCCCCGCCGAGCTGCTCGCGGAGATGCGCCGGGCCGCGGTCGAGGCCGGCCGGGACCCGAACGCCATCGAGGTCACGCTGTCCGCGCCGGCCGAGCCCGCCGAGATCGAGGCGCTCGCCCGGCTGGGCGTGAGCCGGCTCGCGGTACCCATCAGCTCGGGCGCCGGGCTGCCGGCCCAGGTGAAGACCCCCGACGACGTCCTGCGCTACGGCAAGACGATCATCGCGCGCTTCCGCGACTGACGGCGGCGGGCGGGGCGGTCAGCGAAGCCTGATCTTGCCGCCTCCCGGCAGCCCGCCGGGGCCGCCCGGGCCCAGGCCGCCGGGCGGCATCCGATCGGGGACGATGATCGAGGAGGCGGCTTCCCGGCGGAGCTGCTCGATCTCCTGGCGGGTGCGCTCGATTGCCTCGTTGGCGCCGGCCGCGAACGTCTCGACCGCGTCGGCCAGCGAGGTGGCCGGGATCTCGAAGGCGAGCGGCAGCAGGCCGCCCGGCGTCAAGATCTGGGTCTCGCCGACGTAGAGCACTGCGCGGCTGGAATCCGGCAGCCCGCCGGCGGTCACCGGGGTCATCACGCGGATCGTCCCGATCCTCCGGTCGGTGTACACGTCCTCCCGGTAGAGGGTCGTGGGGTCCATCCTGAGTTCGAGGGCGCTGGGCTGGTCCGTCATGGTATGAAGAATACCCCCGAGGGAGGACAACATGAAGGTCAAGGCGGCGAACGGGCTGGCGCGCATCCTCAAGGCCGAGGGCATCCCCTGGGTCAGCTGTTACCCCACCAACCACGTGAACAACGCGCTCGGCGAGGAAGGCGTGCCCATCCTCATGATGGGCGAGGAGCGGTTCGCCGTCGCGGTGGCCGACGCGTTCTCGCGGGTGACGTGCGGCAAGCAGATCGGCGTTTGCACCGTCATGGCCAACCTCAACGCCGCCGGCATCCAGATGGCCTACGGCGCCATCGCCCAGGCCTGGGAGGACTCGTCACCCCTGCTGGTCATCGCCGAGGGCGTGGGGCAGGGCGGCAGCCGGCACACGCACTACGACATGGCCGAGGCCTTCAAGTCCGCCACCAAGTGGGTGGGCAAGGTCGACCGCGCCGAGCTGGTGCCCGACTACGTGCGG
>DASWJN010000127.1:0-16396 GCA_036397135.1 Candidatus Methylomirabilota bacterium | reverse complement strand
CCGCCACCACCGATGATCGTGACATCCGTGTCGAGACGACGCTGGGCCATGAGCGACTCCTTGGTGGGTGCTCCCCGGCTCAGTTGAGCGCGGGCATCACCTCGTGGGCGAGGAGCTGGAGGCTGCGCGTCTCCAGCTCGGGGGAAATGCGGCCGCCGGGATTCAGCTCGGCCACCACGCCGTCCAGTCCGAGCCGTTCCCGCAGCTCGGTGAGACGGTCGATCACCTGCGCGGCGGTGCCGAACGCGACCTTCCTGGCGAGGATGTCCTCGTAGGAGAGGCTGGCCATGCGCTCAACCTGGGCGCGGCGCCGGTCGGCCGGCCCGGCGCCGGCGCGACCCACCGACGAACGGGCCAGCTCGCTCTGGCGGGCGAAGAAGGCCGTGAGGCTCTCGCGGGGCTCCTCGGCCGCGCCCCGCTCCGTCGTCGAGACGTAGACCGGGATCCGCAGGTAGACGCTGGGCTGCCCGGGATGCCCGGCCTCGCGCCAGGCCTGGCGGTACGGCGCGAGCTGTTGCTGCAGATCCGGGATCTCGGTGGTGCGCAGGCCGATGAAGATGGGGAGCCCCAGCCGGCCGGCAGCCGGGAACGTCTCGTCACTGGTGGTGGCCATGCGGATCGGTGGATGCGGCACCTGATACGGGCGGGGCACGACCGTCGCGTTCTGGACCCGATAGAACTGCCCTTCGTAGCTGAAGGGCTCACCCGTCCAGCCCTGCCGGATGATCTCGAGCGCCTCCCGGAAGCGGGCCTGGCTCTCGCCGTAGGCGACGCCGTAGAGGTCGTAGGTCCGCACGACCCCGCTGCGGCCGATCCCGAACTCGAAGCGACCCTCGCTGATGTGATCGACCGTCGCGACCTCCTCGGCGATGCGCAGGGGATGATTCAGGGGAAGCACCTGGACGGCGGTCCCCACCCGCAGACGGCGAGTGCGAGTGGCGATCGCGCTCGCCACCTGGAGCGAGGCGGAGATCACCGAGCGGGTCGGGGTGAAGTGGATCTCCCCCAGCCAGACGCAGTCGACCCCCCACGCCTCGGCCCGGTCGGCCAGCTCGAAGACGTCCCGGAAGGCCGAGGCCTGGCTCGCCCCCTGACGCATCTCCTCGACGAAGATCCCGACGTGCACGGCGCGGCCGCCTCCCATCGGCGCGAGCATTGTAGATCAATCGTGCCCGCCCGCCCTGCCGGTGCCCACCGCCCCCGTAAAGAAGTCCTCAGAGCTCGCGAAGCGTCCGGTGTCTGCGCTGGGCGCACACCGAGCCCTCGCCCACCACCGCCGCCACCCGCTCGACGCTGCCCGATCTTGCATCTCCGACCGCGAAGACGCTGGGCTTGCTCGTCTCGTCTCAGTGCCACGGCTCTCAGCCGGAGACACACGTGCTCCCCAGGGGGCAAACACGCGGGTCACGTGCACGGCGGGTCACGGCGCCGGGTCACGGCCGTAGTACCAGCGATGCAGGCGCCGCGGGGAAGCGCCGAGGACGTAGAGCAGCCGGAGCGTCCACATGAGGAGCACCGTGCGGAGCGGGCCCTCGCGCTCCCACTTCCGCGCCGACGTCGTGACGCGCAGGCGCAGGCACGCCAGCCGGCCCCGGCGCTTGAGGCCGCGGGAGAACTCGACGTCCTCCATGAGCGGGATGTCCGGGAAGCCGCCGAGCGCCTCGAACGCGGCCCGCCGCACGAAGATCGTCTGATCGCCCGTCGCGATTCCCGATAGCCGCGAGCGGACGTTCATGAGGCCGGCAGTGATCCGCATGATCGGCCGGGGACTGTCGAAGGCGACGTCGAAGCGCCCGCCGATCACGCGGGGGTCTCGCATCGCGGCCTGGATGGCCTCGAGGGCACCATCGGGAAGGCGCGTGTCGGCGTGGAGGAATACGAGAAGCTCCCCGCGCGTGGCCCGCGCGCCGGTGTTCATCTGCCGGGCACGGCCGGGGGCGCTGGCCAGGCACCGGACGCCGGCCTGGCGCTGGACCACCTCCACGGTGGCGTCCCGGCTGCCCCCGTCGACCACGAGCACCTCGGCCTCCGGCCAGCGCCGCGCCAGGTCCGGCAGCAGCCACTGGAGGTTGTGCGCCTCGTCGAGGGCGGGGACGACGATGGCGATGGCGGGGACGGTCATGCCCCCGCGGGGCTGCCGGTCATCGCGGGACCGTCCGCCGCGGATCGCCCTCACCCCTGGTCGATCCTTCGCTGCAAGGCGGAGCGGGCCAGGCGCGTGACGTGGACCGTCACCGTGATGGTCGCCAGAAGCCCCACGACGTAGAGGCTCCACTCGGCGGGGGTCCGGGCGCGCTCGACGGCGCCGAGCGTGGCAAGATCGCCGGCCAGCGAGCCGAGATAGACGTACATCAGGGTGCCCGGGAGCATCCCGACCGACGAGGCGAGGACGTAGTCGCGGAGCGAGACGCGGGTCAGCCCGAACGCGTAGTTGAGCAGGATGAACGGGAAGGCCGGCGACAGGCGCGTGAGCCCCACGATCTTCCAGCCCTCGCGCGCGACCGCCGCGTCGAGGGCCGCGAAGGCCGGATAGGCCTCCAGTCTCCGCGCCACCGCGTCCCGCGCCAGGTAGCGGCCGACCAGGAAGGCGGCGGTCGCGCCGAGCATGGCGCCGACCCAGACCGTGACGACGCCCTGGACGAGGCCGAAGACCGCGCCGGCGCCGAGCGTCAGGATCGAGGCCGGCACGAACAGCACCGTGGCCGCGACGTAGAGCGCGACGAAGATGGCCGGCCCCCAGGGGCCGAGGTCGTGGATGCGCTCGAGCGCCGCGCGCAGGAGCGCCGGGGCGTCGAGCGCGCGTCCCCCGGCGAGCGCGACGAGCAGGACGACCCCGCCGAGGGCGATCCGCCAGCCCGTCCGGCGTGGACGGCCGGCGCTCATGCGAACCGGTGGCGGCGCCAGACCCAGCCCGGTTCCAGGATGGTGCCGGGCTCGGTGATCGTCACCAGGCCCTCCAGCGCCGTCATGAGAATCATCCGCTGCTGGGCGACGTTGAAGGCCTCGCCCATCGGGTGGCCGAACGGGTAGCGCAGGTAGAGGGCGCGCGGGGGCTTCACCTTGCGGGTCACCTCCTTCTGGAGCGTGATCCCGATCGTGGGGATGCCGCACGCCTCGATCGCCCGCTGGACCAGACCCACGGTCTGGTTGCAGAGCCCTCAGGCCGGCGTCAGGAAGACCGCGCCGGCCCCGTCCGCGACGAGGCGGGCGGCGACGTCGGGCGCGGTCCGCTCGATCAGGACGGGCAGGTGGGGGCCGTCCACGTGGCCCATGAAACTGTAGATCCGGGGCGCGATGCCCCCGATGCGGCCCGCGTCGCGCAGCTCGCGCAGCCGGTCCACCGGCACCACCACGTTGAGGTCCCGGTCGGCGGCGGAGTGGTCGTAGTACTTGTGCGTGATGGTGACGGTGTCCCGCGCCGCATCGGCCGGGACGACCCGGAAGCTCGGATCGCCGTCGGGGTCGTCCATGTCGAACGGCGGGTCGGTCGCCAGGTGGACGCCGGCGGTCGTCACCAGCGCGACGACCGCCTCGCCGAGCGGCGTGCGCATGGGCGCCCACGGCACCGCGGTGGCCTCGACGAAGCGGTGGTGCCGCGCCCACTGCTCACCGACCCACGGCACGCGCTTGAACAGCTGCACCGCGGCGCGATCGAGGAGGTCCCGGAGCACGGCGGGGCCTCAGTGCTTCCCGCGGGCGCGTTCCTTCGCGGGAAGGTTCTCCAGGCACGTCGTCCACCAGCCGGTGCGGAGCGTCTCCGCGAACTCCGCCGGCAGGCCCTCGCGCTCGATCTCGCGCGCCACGGCCTCGTGATCGTAGTGCACCGGCACGAACTCGACCGAGAGGTCCGGCGCGGCCGTCAGCACCGTGTACCAGACGTTCGTCGACCCGTCGTTCTCCGGCCGGCCGATGACGCCCACGTTCACCGCGTGGCGGCCGGTCGCGAGCACGCGGTGCCACTTGATGCCGGTATGGGTGCAGAGCAGGACGTCGGCGGCCTCGCCGTCGAGCAGCCGGTCGAGCAGGCCGTCCGGCGTCGTCGTCTCCCACAGGAACTCGTTGATCATCCGCGGCGAGCCGTGACACATGAGCACCCGGTGCGGCCCCAGGCGGACCCGGAAGCCCGCCGGCAGCGATCGGAGCCACGCGCGGTTGTCGAGGGAGGTGTTGCGGAAGGTGTAGCCGTAGCTGATCCGGGCGTAGTGGTTGTCCCGCAGGTCGGTGTAGCCGCAGGCGCAGTCGTCGCGGCCGCTCGCCAGCGACGCGTCGTAGTTGCCCTGCATCACGCGGACACCAGCCTGGCGGAGCAGGGGATACACGCGGTCCGGGTGGGGACCGAAGCCCCCGAGGTCACCCAGGCAGAACACGGCGTCCACGTCCCGCCGCCGGGCGTCGGCCAGCGTCGCGGCGAGCGCCGCCGCGTTGCTGTAGATACCGCCGAAGACCGCGATCCGCCGGTGCTCGGTCAGAAGTTCCGGCACGACATCCCCGTCCGATGGCAGGTGACGCAGGCCGGGTGGTAGAGCGGCGCCGGCCGGAACGAGGCCGCCAGGCCGCCCGAGGATAGCCGCGCCCCGGGCAGTCCGGCCAGGATCGGGCACGCGTACACGCCGCCGTCGGCCACCACGCGGGTGTCCGCGCACTGGAGGAGGGCGCGGTCGAAGCCCTCCAGCGCCGCGTCGGTGAGCGGCGCCGCCCCCCGCCCCTCGAGCCGCCCCACCGCGAAGACCGGGATGATCTTCACGCGCGGCCGCGCAATGCCGATCCCGCGCAGGAAGCGATGGAAGCGCTCGTACATCCCGCCCTCGCCGGCGGTCTCGTCCTGGAGGATCTCCGTCGCGGTGACGATGGGCAGGAGGCCCTGCGCCTCGAGGAGTTGCAGCGCCCGGACCGTTTTCACGAAGGCCCCCGCGCCCCGCACCCGGTCGTTGCGCGCCTCGTCGACGTCGTCGAGGCTCACCCGGATCTCGAGCGAGTACCGGGCGCGGTCGGCGAGCGCCCGGAGCGCGCCGGCCGTGGCCCCGGTCATCAGCGTGCCGTTGGTCAGCACCGTGGTCGGCGCGACCGCCAGGCTCGCCTCGAGCAGCGGCAGGATCTGCCGGTGCAGGAAGGGCTCGCCGCCCGTGAAGTAGATCTCCCGGACGCCCAGCTGCGCGGCCTCGGCGACGGCGTGGTGCACGACGGCGGGGGCGAGCGGCTTGAGCCAGGGGTCGGTGGGCCCGCTGGCGTTGAGGCAGTGGGTGCACTCGAGGTTGCACCACGTCCCGGTGACCTGGATCCACAGCGCCCCGAGCCGGACGAAGGGCGCCGTCGGGGCCCCCAGCGTCCCGGCGGCCAGCACCGGCAGTGGACTCGTCATCGTCTGCGTTCGCCCCTACCGCCGGGCGATCACGCGACGGGTCGGGTGGGTGCCATCGCCGAACGTGGGCTGCCACGAGGAGTGCTTGCCGGCGCCGCCGACGACGATGACGCTGATGTCGTCGGGCTTGCGCACGATCGGCACCATCGTGCCGGGCGCGTCGGCCACGTCGTGCCGCTCGACCTGCTGGCGGCGATACTCGGCGCCGAGCCGGGCCAGCGGGAAGCGCGCGTGCTCGAACAGGAACTCCTTCACCTTCTGCTTGGTGAATCCCTCGCGGGCGATGGTGGCGGCGTGCTCGGGCCCGAGCGACAGCAGCGGCCAGCCCCGGCCGAGCAGGTTGTTGCTGCCGGCCTGGCCCATGGCGCCGGCCACGGTCAAGAGGACGCCGAGGGCGGTGTTGCTGTAGTGGTCCTGGATGTTGTGCGGGGCCTCGCAGCCGAACGCGGTGACGGTGCTCGTGCCGCGCGGCAGCCCGGCCTCGACCTGCAGCGGTTCCCAGGGGCTCTCGGCCTCGTTCTCGGCCACGCAGTAGGCGATCTTGGCGGGGCTGCCCTGGGTGGCCCGGTCGCCGCTGCCGGGCAGGCCGCCACCGACGTTTGTCAGGATGAGGCGCACGGCGCGGCCGATGGTGACGTTGGCGCGGAAGCCCTGGCCGAAGGCGTTGTAGCCGGCGTTCAGGCCGATCTGTCGGGCGATCGGCCCGTTGACCACCAGCAACGGCGCCACCGGGTGCGTGGTGGCCTGGACGGAGTCGAGGTTGAACAGCGAGTCCGCCAGCGCCTCGATGGCGGCGAGCACGACGGGAAAGTACTCGGGGCGGCATCCGGCCATGACGGCGTTGACCGCCAGCTTCTCGACGGTCGCCTCGCCCTGGCGCGGGGGCAGCACCCCGACGATCTCGCGCGGGTCGCGGTCGGTCTGGCGCAGGAACTCGCGCACGCGCGCCTCGGTCGGCGGGACGATCGGCAGCCCGTCCGTCCAGCCGCGCTCCTGGTAGTGCCCGTCGACGTCCTCCCAGCTTCCGTGGAACTCGAACACGGTGGCGACGGGTCCGCGCTCGCTCATGAACCCGTGACCGCCTTCAGCACCGACTCCAGCGCGAGGTCGGCCTTGCGGACCACCTCGTCCTCACGGATGCCGCCGAGCGGATGAGGCACGAGCGCCAGCGGCAGGTCGGCGATGCCGCGGTTCTTCGCCTCCAGGCGCGCCAGCGCCTCGAACTCGAACGTGCCCATCGTCGCCGTCGGAACGCCGCGCTGCTCCAGCATGATCGAGCCGTGGATACTCCACGACGTGCACGACCCTCAGTCGGCGCTGCCGACCAGGGCGAAGTCGCACTGCGACAGCGCCGTCAGGACGTCCTCGCTGGGCGGGCCGGCCACGGGCTTCTCGCGCTTGACCACGTCGGTCACGCCGTAGCGCTCCTGGAGGATCTTCGTCACCGCCAGCATCAGCGTGCCGGCGTTGGCCTTGCCGTTGTCGAGGATGCCCACCCGCTTGCCGGCGAGGCTTTGCAGGCGGGGAGCCAGCCGGGCGGCGACGGCGCGCGGCTCGGCGGTCGGATCGTAGAGACGGATGCTCATGGTGGTCCTCCATGGTCGGGGTGGACGTGGGGGCCCGGCCCATCCGGGAAGAGGCGTGGTCCCCAGGCGCGCAGCGACGCGGCGTCGGCACGCAGGAAGAGAAAGCCGGCCAGGCCGGCGAAGTGCTCGTCGACGTCGGTGTCACCGATGTGATAGTACGCGGCGGCGGTGAATGCCGCCTTCACCTCGGCCAGGCGGTGCTTGAGCACCGTGAAATCGGGGGCCAGCTCGAGCTGCGTCCACAGGTCGCGCTGGTGGGCGACCGGGCGGTCCGAGCAGGTGCCCACGACGTAGCCTAGGCGGCGGGCGGTCCGCAGCGCAGCGACCGTGATGATGCCCGGGGGCGCCCCGATCTCGAGGGTGCCGTCGATGTCGAAGCTCACCACCGTGCCCACGCGCACCTTCAGCCCAGGAACCCGGCCAGCGTCCGCACGAAGGCCTCCGGCTGCTCGTAGGGCAGCATGTGACCGGCGCCTTCGACGAGCTCCACGCGGGCGCCGGGGATCAGCGCCCTCCAGTGCGCGGCATACGCGGGTACGATCAGCCGGTCGGCGGCGCCCCACAGCACCAGCGTGTCGGCCCTGAGCCGGTACAGGCGCTTCGACAGCCGGCGGTTGGGGATCGGAAACAGGATCTTGCCCGCCATGGCCAGCCGCCGCTGGGTGCCGAGATAGAACTCCTTGAGCGCCTCCATGTCGGTGAGATCGGCGCCGCCGGTGAGCAGCGCCTGGCCCGCCTGGGCATCGTGGAACAGCAGCTCGGCCAGCTGGGCCGGCAGGAGCGCGAAGATGTCGGGGATCGGGTGCTCGTCCAGCCAGAGCCCGGCCGGGCTCACGAGCGCCAGGTGGCCGACCTCGCGCGGCGCCAGGCAGGCCATCTCGGCCGCGATCATCCCGCCCATGGAGTGGCCGACGACGTGCGGCTGCCGGAGCCCCAGCGCATCGACCAGGTCCCAGCCGTGCAGCGCGAAGTCCAGCATGTCCTCGAGCAGCTCCTCGCCCGTGGACTCGCCGTACCCCGGCCACTCGGGGGCGAAGACGTGGTAGCGCCGGGCCAGCTCGTCGAGGAACGGGTTGTCGCGCAGCAGCCCGCCGGCGCCGTGCAGGAACACCACGGGGGCGCCGCTGCCGCCCTCGAGCACCCGGCAGCGTGTGCCCTTCTTGGTCTCGACGGCGCCCCACTTCACCGCGGCCACTCCGCCCCGCTCTTGTCGGCGCCCGGCCGCTGCTCCTCGGGGCGCAGGCGGTCGTCCATCGGGTGCATCCACCAGCGCTCGTCGTGCTTCCACTCGGGCCAGAGGTCACGCAGCTGCGGCATCACCTTCTCGGCGAAGAGCTTGCTGGAGTGGCGGGTCTTCCAGTCCGGCATGTCGCCGTTGTGGAACAGGCAGAACAGGTGGCCGATGCGCAGCCCCTTGATGCACTCCTCGAGCTGCTGGCGCACGGTCTCGGGGCTGCCGGCGATGACGAAACGCTCGTCCACCAGCTGCTTCCAGGTGAGATTCTCGAGGATCTTCTGGCGGGCCAGCGTCAGCTGGCTCAGCGCCCCGTGCTTGATGGTGGCCACCGTCCGGTAGCCGGGCGGGTCGGCGAAGGGCGGGAAGATGTGCAGGCACCGATTGAAGAAGTAGAGGCAGTGCTCGGCGTAGAGCCGCTCGGCCTCGGCGTCGGTGTCGGCGACGCAGATGATCTGGGCGAAGGCCGCCCGGTAGGGCGACTCGTCCTTGCCGCGGTGGGCCACCCGCTCCCAGTACCCGTCGAGCAGCGACTTGCCGCGCAGGTAGCCGAAGAACGACAGGTAGGAGTAGTTGTAGTCGTGGTCGAGGCAGAAGTCCCACGTCTCGATGGAGCCGCCGCCCGGGATGTAGATGGGCGGGTGCGGCTGCTGGATGGGCCGGGGCCAGCAGTTGACCCAGCGGAGCTGGTTGTACTTGCCGTCGAAGGCGAACGGCTCGTCGCTCGCCCACGCCTTCATGATGAGGTCGTGGGCCTCGCGATACTTGTCCCGTGTCAGGGCCGGGATCTGGCCGTAGCAGAAGTTCGTGTCCATCGAGGTCCCGACCGGGAACCCGGCGATCAGCCGGCCGCCGGAGATCACGTCGAGCATCGCGAACTCCTCGGCCACCCGGATCGGAGGGTTGTAGCCCGCGATCGAGTTGCCGATCACGCACAGCGCCGCCCGCGACGTCCGGCGCGCCAGCGCGGCCGCGATGAGGTTGGGCGACGGCATCAGCCCGTAGCCGTTCTGATGATGCTCGTTGCAGCCGATGCCGTCGAACCCGAGCGTCTCGGCGTACTCGAGCTGGTCGAGATACGTGTGATAGACGTGGTGGCCCTTGCGCGGGTCGTAGAGGGTGCTGGGGATGTCGACCCACACGGAGCGGTGCCGCTGCCGGAAGTCGTCCGGCAGGTAGGGCCACGGCATCAGGTTGAACCAGGTGAACTTCACCTCAGCTCGCCTTCGGCCCCGGCCAGCCGAGCCACTCGCAGACGCCCCGGCCCATCACCCAGTCCAGGTCCTCGCCCTTCAGCCACGGCAGGTGCTCGGTGAAGAGCGTGAGGCACTCGTAGTACGTGCACGGCATCCGGGTGAGGTCGGTGCCCCAGAACGTCCGCCGGGGCCCGAAGGCGTCCACCAGCGTGCGGATGTGCGGGTGCAGGTCGCGGAACGGATACTTCTCGGTGGACAGCGAGGGCATTCCCGAGGCCTTCACCGCGACGTTCGCGTGCTTGGCCAGGGCGCAGACGGCCGGCAGGTCCTCGAACACCCGGGGGCCCTTGCCGCGGACGTTGAGCCCCACGTGGTCGATGACGAGCTTGAGGCCGGGATGCTTGCCGGCGATGCGGTCGAGGTGGTCGAGGGCGCCCGGCATCAGCACCATCAGCGGGATGCCGGCGCGCTCGGCCGCCGGCCACAGCCAGTCGCCGGTGCCGTCGGTGAGGAAGTGGCGGTAGTGCTCGTTGTGGAAGGTGAAGCGCATGCCGAGCATCCCCGGCTGCTTGCGCCAGTCGGCCACCAGCGCCCGGCTGGCGGGATCGCCCATCGCCAGCCGTCCCATGACCGCGAACCGGTCGGGGTAGGCGCGCGCCGCCTCCAGGGCCACGTCGTTGCGGTCGCCCTCCCAGGAGGGCGGCACGATCACGACCCGGCTGACGCCGGCCAGGTCCATCTGGAACAGCATCGCCTCCCTGCCGATCGGATAGGGCTTCTGCGCCTCGTGCGCGCGGCCGGGCGGCCACGGGCGGCTGGGAGAGTCGGCGGCCCAGAGGTGCACTTGTGAGTCGGCGACGAGCATGACGTCGGGTCCTTTCTCCGGTGTCAGCGGGCCGAGAGGATCATGGGCAGGCCCCCGGCCGGCCGCAGCGTGACGCTCAGCATCGGCTTCACGGTGGCGCCGGGCGCCAGCCCGAAGCTGAACCGCTGGGCGATGGTGGCCAGCAGCAGCGTGGCTTCCATCACGGCGAACGTGTTGCCGATGCACAGGCGCGGTCCGCCTCCGAACGGGAAGTAGGCGTAGCGCGGCAGCCGCTTGGCGAGGTCGTTCTCCCACCGGTCGGGCTGGAACGTCCCCGGCGCGTCGTACCAGCGCGGATCGCGGTGGACCACCCACTGGCTCATGATCAGCACCGTCTCGGGCGCGATCGTGTGGCCGCCGACCTCGCACGGCTCGGCGACCCGGCGCGTGATCGAGTAGACGGGCGGGTGCAGGCGCATCGACTCCGTGACGACCATCTCCGTGTACCGCAGGCGCGGCAGGTCGGCCACGGTCGGCAGCCGGCCGCCCAGCACGCCGCGCAGCTCGTCGACCAGGCGGGCCTCCACCCCCGGGTGCCGGGCGAGCAGGTACCAGGTCCACGACAGCGAGACCGCGGTGGTCTCGTGCCCGGCGAGGAACAGCGTCATGATCTCGTCGCGCACCTGCCGGTCGGTCATCCGGCTGCCGTCGTCGGCGTCCTGGGCGTGGAGCAGCATCGAGAGGAGGTCGCCGCGATCCTCGCCGCTGGCGCGCCGAGCCGCGATGATCCCGTACACGAGGCCGTCCAGTCGCTCGACGGCCTGCCGGGCGCGCCGGCGGCCCGGGGTCGGCACGACGGCGGGCAGCTCGAACAGCCGCGTGCGGCGCCGGGAGAAGTCCTCCATCAGGACATGGAGCGCGTGGCCGACGTCCCAGGCAGCGTCGCTCACGTCGGCGTCGAAGAGCGTCTTGGCCACGATGGCCTGGGTGATCGCCATCATGTCGGCGTGGACGTCGCGTGTCTGGCCGTCCTTCCAGTCGGTCATCGCCCGGTCGGCGTGGCCGGCCATCACGTCGCCGTACGCGGCGATGCGCTGGCGGTGGAAGGCCGGCTGGATCAACCGGCGCTGGCGCAGCCAGTGATCGCCCTCGCTCAGCAGCAGGCCGTCGCCGAGGACCGGCCGCAGCGCCTGGAGGAGGACCGTCTTGGTGGTGCGCCGCGCGTGCGCGGTGAGCACCTCCTCGATGAGGTCCGGGTGGGAGAGCAAGATCAGGCGCCGCCGCGGTACCCGGATCGGCACGATGTCGCCGTAGTCCCGCGCGCAGGCGGCGAAGAACCCGAGGATGTCGCGGCGGAACTCGGGCAGCGAGCCGACGAGGAGGTGCCCCTTGGGCCCGGGCGGCAGCATGGCTGAACGTTACTCCAATTCGGCCAGCGGCGCGACGGGGACGGGGACCGCCGTCCCGTTCCGCTCGGCCGAGAGGTAGCCGGCGTACAGGGTCGCCACGGTGTCGTGGGCGACGGCGGGACCCGACTGCGGCGCCCGGCCGCTCCCGCAGCACTCGACGAAGTCCTGGATCTCGCCGTAGAAGCCCTGCTGCCACTCCTCGTCGGCGGCGGGATGGCTCCAGCCCTCCTTGGTCCCGATCTTCTCGACCACGTACACGTCGTCGAACTGCGCCGCCGCCGGGTTGTAGGTGTCGAGCAGGTTCACCGGGTTCAGGCGGCAGGTCGTGCGGTGGTTGTTGGCGAACACCTCGAGGTAGTTGTGGACGCCGCCCAGCACCAGCTCGGTGGCGAACACGTCGGCCACGGTGCCGTCGTCGAACGTCACGTGCAGGGCGCTGTAGTCCTCGACGTCCTCGTAGTCCGTTCTCAGATATCCGCGGTCGCGGAAGCCGGGCAGGCGCGTGATCTCGTGGACCCGGCCGGAGACCGTGGCCGGGCGGATCGGCCGGCCCTGACGGGCGCGCCCTTCGACCTGCTTGAGGTAGAGACAGGCGGTCAGCGGGTGGCAGCCCTTGCCCACCAGGGAGCCGCCGCCGGCATGGCGCCAGATGCCGTACACCGGCGAGTGCGAGCCGCTGTGAGATTCGCCGCCGAGCATCCAGAGGATCTGGGCGTCCGTCTTCTCGATGATCTCGCGTTCCTTCTGCACGGCGGGGGCGTAGATCCAGTTCTCGGCGTACCCCAGGACGACGCCCCGCCGGCGCGCCGCCGCGACGATCCGGCTCGCGCTCGCGAGCGCGTCCTTCAGGAGCGCCTCCTTGGCGGTGCGGTTGCCGGCGACGACGCCGTCCGGCGGCCCGAACGCGCCGGTGAACGGCTTCTCGATGACGACGTGCTTGCCGGCCTCGACGGCCTCGAGCGCCACTGGCTCGTGCTGGGCGGGCGGCGCGCAGACGTCGACGACGTCCACGTGGGGCAGCATGGCCGCCAGGCTCGGGTAGGGAGTCGCCCCGCTCTCGCGCGCGAACGCCTCGCGCCGCTCGGCGGTGGGCGAGGTCACCCCGACCAGGCGCGCCTCCGCACCGTACACACGGCGGTAGGCGAGCAGGTGCAGGTGGGCGGCGAAGCGGGAGCCGACGATGCCGATGCGGAGTGTCGCCACGGTGGCGGGATTCTACCGCGAACCTCGGCTACTACCCGCCGCTCAAACCGTCAGTACCGCGTGATCGAGGACTTCGCCGAGCGCGTGATGGCGCGGCTCTAGTACAGGGTCTTGAGGTTCTCCTGGGACTCGCGCTCGTACTGCTCGACCGTCTTGCCGGCCGGCTTCTCCGGGAGCAGGTCCCAGAGCATGCGCTGCATCGAGCGGACGCCGCCGGCGTCGGGCCACCGCGCGGGTTCCCAGAGCCCGGCGCGCTTGAACGCCCGCGCGCAGTGCATGAAGCACTGCTCGACCTCGACCACGAGGGCGGTGACCGGCCGCTTGCCATTCACCGCCAGCCTGTCCAGCAGCGCCTCGTCCCGCACGATCCGGGCGCGGCCGTTCACGCGCAGGGTGTCCTCACGCCCGGGGATGAGGAAGATCAGGCCCACGTGGCCGTTCTCGACGACGTTGCGCAGGCCGTCGATCCGGTTGTTGCCCAGCCGGTCGGGGATCGCGAGGTGGTGGTCGTCGAGGACGTGCACGAAGCCGGGGGCGTCGCCCTTGGGAGAGACGTCGCAGCGGCCGTCGGTCCCGGCCGTGCCCATGACCAGGAAGGGCGAGTGGGCGATGAACGCGCGGCAGTCCGCGTTGAGCGCCGGCCGTTCCTTGGCCACCGCCCGCTCGCCCGGGTGTCCGTAGAGGTCCCGCAGCTCCTGCTCGGAGGCGATCGCGCGCTCTGGCATCACGCGCTCCTACGTCATCAAGCCGTAGAACTTCCCGGCGTTCTCGCAGGTGATCTTGCGCACCACGTCGGCCGGCAGGTGGCCGAACTGCTCCTCGATGTACTTGTCGGACTCCGGCCACACGCCGTCGGTGTGCGGGTAGTCGGAGGCCCACATGAGCGTCTCGGCGCCCATCTCGTCGATCAGCCGGGTGCCGATGCGGTCGAACTGGAAGGTCGCCTTGCACTGGCGGCGCCAGTAGTCGCTCGGCTTCATGGTGAGGCCGAGGTCGCGGAAGCGGTCCTCCCACTCGAAGTCCATGCGGTCCAGCGCGTAGGGGATCCAGCCGATGCCGCTCTCGCCGAACGAGATGCGGAGGTTGGGGTAGCGCTCCAGCACGGCGGCGCCGATGACCGCTGCCAGGATGTTCACGAGGTTCATCTGGAACCCGGACACGCCGACGAAGAGCGCGGCCCGCTTGCTCAGTCCGGTGGCCTTCTCCCGCACGCCCGGCGGCGTGCTCGGGAAGGTGTGGAAGTGCAGGGGCAAATTCACCTCGTTGACCGCCTGCCAGAGCGGCTCCCAGACGGGATGCCACATCGGCTCCATGTCCCACGAGCACGACAGCTCCAGCCCCCGGAGGCCGAGCCTGGCCACGCGATGGATCTCGGCCACGGCGGCGTCGATGTCGCCGTACGGCAGGCAGGCCAGGCCGATCTGGCGGTCGCGATAGTGGCGGCAGAAGTCGGCCAGCCAGTCGTTGTAGATGCGGAACATCTCGCGGGCCGCCTCGTGGTCGTTCAGGCGGGTGGCGGCGCCGAGGATGCCGAAGATGACCTCGGCCTGCACGCCGTCGCGCTCCATGTCCCTGAGGCGCAGGTGGGGATCGGTCGGCCGCCGGATGCCCTTCTTGCCGTCTGCGTAGAGCCCGGTCTCCGCCATCTTGTCGACGCGGTAGTTCTGCCCGGGCACCAGCTTCTGTCCGGACGGCCCCACGCCGCCGACGAGGCCGAACGACGTACCGTTCTTGCAGGTCCAGTGCGGCCCGTCAGGGCCGTCGGTGACGTACGGCATCCGGTCGCGCAGCGCCGCCGAGGCGTTCGCCGTGAAGAGGTCGTCCGGCACCCAGGGCATGTCGATGTGGCAGTCGGCCGAGATCCGCGTGTAGGTCGTCATGTCGCCACCTCGGCCCCGATCCTACCGCCGATCCCGCAGCTGTGTAAACGCGTTCGAGCGGGGGGCGAAGCCCCCGCCGAGGTCACAGTCGTCCGGTGAGGAGCAGGATGATCAGGATCAGGACGAGGAGCCCGACCCCACGCGTGCCAGCTGCCGAGCACGGTGTGCAGCGCCCTTCACAACCCTCGGCGTCGCCCGAGCGGTCCCCGCAGCAGACGGCCCGGCAAGGCGCCGGTGTGCTTGCCGTCGCGCAACAGCACCTCGCCGTTGACGACCGTGGCCGCCAGGCCCTTCGCCCGCTGCACCAGGCGGCGGGCGCCGGCGGGCAGATCGTTGACCACCTCCGGCATCTCGGGAGCGATGGTGTCGGGGTCGAACACGATCAGGTCGGCGGCGAACCCCTCGCGCACGAGGCCCCGGTCGGCGAAGCCCCAGTAGGTGGCCGGCACCAGGGTCAGCATCCGCACGGCCTGCTCCAGGGTGAAGGCCTGCCGCTCGCGGACCCAGTGGCTGAGCAGGTGCGTCTGCAGCGAGGAGTCGATGATCTGCGAGACGTGCGCGCCGGAGTCGGAGAACGTCACCACCGCGCGGGGGTGCCGCATCATCTCCAGCACGGTGTCCTGCCGCTCGTTGGCGACCGGATGGATGAAGAACCGGTCCAGGTCCCGCTCCAGCGCCAGGTCGAGCATCGCCTCGGCGGGATCGACGCCGCGCTCGCGGGCGATCTCCTCGATCGTGCGGTGCGGGCCGGGGACCTGGTCGTACAGGAAGATCCACTCGTAGGGGAACGGCCGCGCCTCGGTGCCGAGCGTCTTGCGGTCGGGCGTGTCGTGCGCGCCCTCGACCAGCCGCCGCTTGATCGCGGGGTCGCGCAGCTGCCGGAGCTGCTCGGCCAGCGGCTGCGCGCGGAACGGCTTCCAGGCGGGCAGGTTGTCGAACGGCAGCTGGGTCTTGAACGAGAGCACGACGTTGAGGCCGCGGCTGTGGACCTGGGCGAACATCCGCCCGCCGGCGGCGGCCGTCTCGTCGAGCAGGCGCATGTAGTGCCGCCACACCTCGGGCGCCTCCAGCCGGCTGAAGTTGCCGAAGGTCACCGGGCAGCCGGTCTCGACGGCGAGGTCGCGCAGGCGGACGTGGTACTCGCGGAACGCGGCCGGATCGGCCAGCGAGCGGCCGGCCGCCTCGCCGGCCAGCTCGAAGATGCCGGCGTTCAGCTCACCCAGCACGCCGACCAGCCGGCGGATCTCGTCCCAGCCGGCCAGGCGGCTGGCCACCGGCCGGCCGTCCGGCGTCTCGTGGATCGGCGAGCGCGAGGTGGTGAAGCCCATGGCGCCCGCCCGAATGGCGTCGCGCAGCTCACCTTCCATCGCCCCCAGGTCGTCCTCGGCGGGTGGCCGCCTGGTCGAACGCGCGCTCGCCCATCACGTACGTGCGCAGCGCCGAGTGCCCCAGGTAGCCCGAGTAGTTGATCCCCTTGGGCAGCCGCTCGAGCGCGTCGAGGAACTCGGGGAAGGTCGTCCACTGCCACTCGATGCCGGCCGCCATGGCCTCGGCCGAGATGTCCTCGGCGCGCTCGAGGTTGCGCACGACCAGGTGCTGGTCCTTCTCGGCGCAGGGGGCGAGCGAGAAACCGCAGTTGCCCATGACGACCGAGGTCACGCCGTGCCAGCACGAGCAGGTGCCGAGCGGGTCCCAGAAGACCTGGGCGTCCATGTGGGTATGGC
>DASWJN010000126.1:0-3070 GCA_036397135.1 Candidatus Methylomirabilota bacterium | reverse complement strand
CGTAGCCCGGCGCCGGGTACCCGGAGGCCTCGCACGACTGCTCCTCCGTGGAGTCCAGCGCGCCGATGGCGACCCCCACCCCGAACTCGCTCATCCCGTAGCCGGACACGAGGGGGCCGAACAGCTTGCGGGCCCGGCGGGCGACCGGCGCCGAGCTGGACATGCCGGCGGCCAGGATGCCGGTGCGGATGCTCGACACGTCGCGCGGCAGGCGCTCGTGCGCCTCGCACAGCTCCTTGTAGTGCATGTCGAAGCCGTGGAGCACCGTCGCCCGCTCGGCGGCGATCAGCGCCAGGCTCTCGGCCGCGTCGAACGACTCGGTGAGCACCTGGCGGGCGCCGGTCACCATCGAGGTCAGCATACCCTCGGAGAACGCGAAGAGGTGGAAGAGCGGCAGGTACATCAGGATGACGTCCTGCTCGGTGATGGCCAGGCGAAACGCCCGGTCCGTCACGTTGCGGATCATCCGGTGGTCGTGCATGACGCCCTTGGGGAAGCCCGTCGTGCCCGAGGTGTACATGAGGAACGCCAGCCCGTCGGGATCGACGGCAGCCGCCCGCTCGGCGAGCGTCCCTTCGCCGACCGTCGCGGCGCGCTCGAGCAGCTCGCGCCAGGCCACCGTGGCCGGCCGTGGCTCGTCGCCGAGGCATACGATGCGCTGGAGCTTCGGCAGGCGGCCGGCGGCGAGCGGCGCGCCCACCGGCACCAGCTCGCGCACCATGGCGAGGTAGTCGATCGGGCCCGAGCGCTCGGCGAGGATCAGGGTGGCGGCATCCGACTGGTCGACGACGTAGGCGACGTCATCGGTGCGCAGCCGTGTGTTGACGGGCACCAGCACGGCGCCGATCCGGATCACCGCGAAGGCGGTCTCGATCCACTCCGGCCGGTTGAGCATCCAGAGCGCGACCTTGTCGCCGGGCCGGACGCCGAGCGCGATCAGGCCGCGCGCAACACAGTCGACGCCGGCGGTGAGATCGGCGAAGGTCCAGCGCCGGCCGCGAAAGGCGAGCGCCTCCCGCGCCCCCCACCGGCGCGCCGCCCGCCCCGGCAGCGCGCCGAGCGTCGTCGGCTCGAACCAGCTCACGACAGCCCCGGACGCGGACGGCCTAACGAATCTCGTGGCACGTGGTGACGCCGGGGGCGGGGCGCGGGGGCTGCGGGCGCACCATCATGGCGAGCCGTCGTCGCCGTTCGAGCGCAGGGCACGGCGAGCGAGCCGCCACCGAGTCGACTGGTCCGCGCCCCAGCCCCCCTTGGGGGGATGGGGGGGCCGAGCGAGCCGCGCCCGGAGCGAGTTACGGCGACAGGCGAGCCATGCCGGCGCGCCCGCGGCCCCCGTGCCCCGCACCCGGCGTCACCACGTACCACGAGCGTCGTTAGCTGGAGCTCCAGGCGAACGGGGCGAAGTGGCCGTTGTTGCCGCCGGCGGTGTCGTCCCAGTCGATGCCGAAGGCGTGCATGTGGCTGCGCGAGGCCTTGGCCAGGGCCAGCCGGGCGGCCGCCGGGTGGCCGACGTTGTCGAGGTAGATCGGCTCGTCCTGGCGGGCGCCCGGGATGCCCTCGACGGCGATGTCGAGCACGCCGGGGATCGAGACCGACCGCCGCATGCCGTTCTTCTCGAGCGTGATCGGCTTGGCCTCGGCGCCGGCGAAGCGCCCGACCAGCGGACCGAGCGCGGCCATCGGCCCGCCGCCCTGGCCGCTGGCGATCGCCGTGAGCGCCTCGCGCTGGGGCGCCGAGGCGCGCTCGTCCACGATCACCCCGACCGTCCAGTTGCCCTGGATCATCGGCCCCGGGGTGTGCAGCAGCACCGCAAAGCTCAGGCCGTCCAGCGTGGTGCCGCCGTGGCGGCCGCGGTCGACGTGGAAGACGAGGCCGGCGTCGCACGACCCCTTGGTGGGCCGCGCCGCCAGCCCCGAGGTCGGGCACGGGCACACGGAATCGCAGCTGCATGCCTCGAAGTACTCGCCACTGACCTGCCATTGCGCGTTCGCCATCACGTCCTCCTTGACCACCGAGCGTTTTCACATCGAGTGACCGCCGCCGCGGAGCGCCGCCGCCAGGCCGGGCGCGAGCGCGACCGCGATGCCGAGCAGCACGAGCGCGACCCCGGTCGCCCTCGCGATCCGTTCTCCCCGCGGCAGCAACTTCTCCGCGGCCACGACCACCGCGATCAGCAGGACCCAGGGCAGGCCCATGGCGCCGGCCACGACCAGCACGACCATCAGCGCCCAGCAGCAGCCCAGGCAGTAGGCGGCGTGCGTCCAGCCCAGCGCCAGGCCGCCCCGCCAGCCGCCGCGCCAGCGGCCGAGAAAAAAACCGAGCGGGCTGCGGCAGCGCCGCAGGCACACCTGCTTGAGCGGCGAGAGCTGGAAGATCCCGGCCACGACCAGCAGCGCGGCGACCGCCCAGGCGCGCGGCTCGGCGGCGAGGGAGCTCAGCGCCACGCTCGCGAAGTAGATCGGCGCGCCCGTCGCCGCCCACAGCGCGAGGTAGATCAGGGTGAACAGCGCCACCGGCACCGTCCGGGCCGCCACGCCGGGCATCGTCCGCTGGGTCGCCGCGTAGAGCCCGATCATCGGCAGCGCGCTCGGCAGCATCATCGCCGCCATCATGACGCCCCACGCCGCCACGTAGGCGAGGCCGTCGAGCCAGCCGGCCGTCATGGCCATGTCCATGCCGGCCATGTCGTCCGCCAGCGCCGACCACAGGACGTGGGCCCAGGCCGCCACCGTGATCGCGAGCAGGATCGCGTAGGTCAGGACGGTGGCGCGATCGCGCCCCGCGACGACGGGCGGACCTGGAACCGACTCGGACGTGGTACCGCCGGGCATGATGGGGCACTGTAACTCGTGGCCCGGCGCTCGTGCAATCGGGGGCCTCTTCGGCGAGGCTCAGCTAATGAATCTCGTGAAACGTGGTGATGTCGGGGATTGGGCGCGGAGGCCGGGGGCGCGCCATCATGGCGAGCCGTCGTCGCCGTTCGAGCGCAGCGCCCGGCGAGCGAGCCGCCCTCGATTCGACTGGTCTGCGCCCGAGCCCCCTCGGGGGGATGGGGGGCCCGAGCGAG
>DASWJN010000125.1:0-6188 GCA_036397135.1 Candidatus Methylomirabilota bacterium | reverse complement strand
GACAACACACGCCGGGATCGTGGCCGCCGTAGAGGAACGCCAGCGACCGGTGCTGCTCCCGATCGTAGAGGGCCATGCCCTCCTCGCCATGTCGCCGCGTTGCCGCCGGCTCGCCCGTCCAGAGCGTCGTCGGGCTCATTGCATGGTGCGCTTCCAGCAGGAGCGCCCGATCGCCCAGGCGCTCAGCCACGGCGAGCAGTTCTTCGGCGAGCGGCCGGGCCGCCGCGAACCGGCCCCGACCGGCCGTGTGCAGCCAGAGGCCCCACAACGCCTGAAAGAGTCCGGTGGGCTCGCCCAGGTGCTCACACAGCTCGCGCGCGCGCGAGAACGTGCGCTCCACCTCCGGCACGCCGAAGCCGCGCGCTGCCTGGAGCGCCGGGCCGAGCGTGAGCAGCAGCCGCGCCTCCCGTCCCATCCGCTCGCGCCCGGGCGGCAGCCGGGCGGCCAGCTCGAGCCCCTGCATCAGGTAGCCGATGGCTTCGTCGTAGGTCGAGCGTCGAAACGCCTTGGCGCCGGCCTCCTGCAGGTAGGTGACGGCCTGATCCCAGACTTCGCCCCTGACCGCGTGGCGGGCCAGGTGCTCGATCTGCTCGCTCAGGCGGTCGCCATAGAGGCGCTCGATGGCCTCGACGATCCGCGCGTGGAGCGCGCGGCGCCGATCGCCGAGCAGGGTGGCGTACGCGACCTCGTGCGTCAGCGCGTGCTTGAAGGTGTGTTCGAGCTCGGGAAAGAGATTGGTCTCGTACAGGAACTCGGCGGACTGCAGCTGGACCAGGTGACGCCGGAGGTCGTCATCGGGCAGATCGGCGATCGCCCGGAGAAGGCCGAACGGCACGTCGGTGCCGATCACGGACGCCGCCTGGAGCACCGCCTTCTCCGCTGAGTGCAGGCGGTCGATCCGGGCCGCCAGCAGCGCCTTCACGGTGGCCGGGACCTCGATCGTGGCCAGCGGCCGCTGCAGCCGGTAGCCGCCCCGGGCGCCCAGCAGGACTTTCGTTTCGACGAGCGTCCGCACGCTCTCCTCCAGGAAGAAGGGCGTGCCCTCGGTGCGCTGGACCAGGAGCGCCTTCAGCGGCTGGACCGTCACGTCGTGGCCGAGGATGGCGTCGAGGAGCTCGTGCGCGCTCGCAGCCGGCAGGGGATCGACCCGCAGCTGGCGGTAGTACGTTTTCGACCCCCAACCGTGCTGGTACTCCGGCCGGTAGTTCACGAGCAGGAGCGCGCGCGCGGCCGGGAGGCTTTCCACCAGCGCGTCCACCAGCGCCTGCGTTTCCACGTCGATCCAGTGCAGATCCTCGAACACCACGACGACCGGCTGGACCTGGCTCTCCCGCAGGAGCAGACGCTTGATGCCATCGAGGGCCTGCTGGCGTCGTTGCGGCGGGTCGAGGCGTTCCCACTGCGGATCTTCGACGGTGACGTCGAGCAGCCACAGGAGCGCGCGCAGGTATGGCTCGAGCGCCCGGTCGAGCGACAGCAGCCGCCCGGTCACTTTCTCCCGGATCACCCGGGCGTCGTCCCGGCCCTCGATCCGGAAGTAGTTTCGTAGCAGCTCGATGACGGGCAGGTACGTGGTCGCCTTGCCGTACGACACGGAGACGGTCTCGACGACCAGGCAGTCCTGGACGCGGCGCGAATGGACGAACTCGTAGTAGAGACGCGACTTCCCGACACCCGGCTCGCCCACCACGGCCACGACCTGGCCCCGGCCGGCGCGCGCGCGGTCGAGCGCCTGGGCGAGCTGCTCCATCTCGCCGGTTCGCCCCACAAACTTGGTGAGCCCCCGCGCCGCCGCCGCGGCGAATCGCGACCGAACACTGGAGGCGCCGAGCATCTCGTACACCTCGATGGGCTCCATCACGCCCTTCACCGGTGTCGGACCGAGCGACCTCACGTCGACGTATCCCTCGGCGAACGCCAGGGTGTCGTGCGTCAAGAGGATGGACCCGGGGCCGGCCAGCTGTTCCATGCGGGCGGCCAGATGCGTCGTCTGCCCCACGGCCGTGTAGTCCATGTGGAGGTCCGAGCCGATCGCGCGCACGACGACCTCCCCGGAATTCAGCCCGACGCGGATGCGGATCGGTACCCCCTCCGCCCGCTGGACGCCGTCGCTGTACCGCTTGATCGACTCCTGCATCCGGAGGGCGGCGTAGCACGCGCGCACCGCGTGATCCTCGTGGGCGAGCGGAGCGCCGAAGAGCGCCATGATCCCGTCTCCCATCACCTGGTTGACCGTGCCCTCGTAGCGGTGCACGGCCTCCATCATGTGTTCCAGGACGGGATCGAGGATCTTTCGCGCCTCCTCGGGGTCGCGGTCGGCCAGCAGCTCCATCGAGCCCTTCAGATCGGCGAAGAGGACGGTGACCTGCTTGCGCTCACCCTCCAGCGCGCTACGGGACGTCAGAATGCGCTCGGCGAGATATCTTGGCGTGTAGGCGTCCGGCGCGGTGAAGCGAGGCTCGCCGCCGGGCCGAGCGGCAACGGACTCGCCACACTCGAGACAGAACTTCGCCGAGCCGGGTAGCGCGGCCCGGCACTTCCGGCAGGAGGCGACCAGGCCGGCGCCGCACTCCTGGCAGAATTTCGCCGGCGGCGGGTTGTCGTGCTGGCAACGCGCACACTGCATGGTGGCCCCGTTGCCTCGATCGCCTCTACTCGTTGCCGGGCGCGATGGCCGTCTTCACGCCGCGGCCCGCCGTCGCGTGGGCGAACGCCTCCTCGATCCGTCCGAGCGGGAAGCGCTCGGTCACCAGACGCTTCACGCCCAGCTTCGCCATCAGCGGCAGGGCGCGCGTGAACGCCGTGCCCCGCCCGTACGCGCCATGGATCCTGATCTCGCGGAAGTGCACGTCGAAGAGGTCCAGCGGCAGGCGGCTGCCCTTGGGGTTGACGCCCACGAGCTGGAGCACGCCGGTGGGCCTCACCAGGGTGAGCGCCTCGGCCACCAGCTCCGGCTTGCCGACCGCCTCGCAGACGACGTCGGCGCCACGCCCGCGCGTGAGCGTCATGATCCGGTCGGGGAGGCTCTCCTGCGTCGGGTCCACGACCACGTGGGCGCCGAGACGGCGAGCGGTACGGCGGCGCTCCTCGATCGGATCGGACAGGACCAGGCGCCGGGCGCCCCGGCGCTTCGCGAGCACCATCGTGAGCAGGCCCATGATGCCGCCGCCGATCACGAGCACCGTGGCGTCCTCCGGCATCTCGAACATCTCGAGCCCGGCCAGGCAGCAGGAGGCGGGCTCGGTGAGCGCGGCGGTGACCGGGTCGAGGCCGGGCGGCAGCGGGTGGACGCAGTGGACGGGCAGCGCGACGCGCTCGGTGAAGCCGCCCGCGCGGGTGGCGCCCGGGCACTGGCTGATGCGGCCGGCCTCGCACGCCGGGCACTTGCCGCAGCCGTACGAGGGCTCGCAGGCGACCGGCTTGCCGAGCAGGCGGCGGTTGACGCCACGGCCCACCTCGCGCACGACGCCGGCGTACTCGTGGCCCAGGATCAGCGGCGGGGTCCACGGGAACAGGCCCTGGGTGGCGTGGACATCCGTGCCGCAGATGCCGGCGGTGTGGATGTCGACGACGACCTGGCCCGGCCCGGCGACGGGCTCGGCAACCTCGTCGATGGTGAAGCGGGCGCCGCCGCGCCAGGTCGCGGCCTTCATCCTCAGCGACCGCGGAACACGGCCGGGCGCTTCTCGATGAAGGCGCGGATGCCCTCGCGGGCGTCCTCCGTCTCGAAGCAGATGTTCTGGGCGAACGTCTCGACCTCCAGCGCCGATTTCAGGTCGCGCTCGGCGTTGGCGTAGAGCGAGTGCTTGGCCAGGCGGATGGCCACCGGCGGGCCGGCCGCGATGGCGCGGGCGAGCGCCTGCACCGTCGACATCAGCTCCTCGGGCGGGACGACCTGGCTCACGATGCCCAGCCGCAGCGCCTCGGCGGCGTCGATCACCGCGCCGGTGAAGATCAGCTCGGCCGCCCTGGCCATGCCGACCACGCGGGGCAGGAAATAGGTGCCGCCCCAGTCGGGGTGCAGGCCGCGCTTGACGAAGGCCTGGGAGAATCTCGCCGCGGTGGAGGCGATGCGGATGTCGCAGCCGAGCGCCAGGTTCATGCCGGCGCCGGCCGCCGCGCCATTGACCGCGGCGATGATCGGCTGCGGCGCCTCCCGCATGGCCAGCAGCGTCCGGTCGCGGCCGGGGGCGATCTTCTCGAGGAGCGGGCGCTCGCGCTTGCCCTCCTTGGCCTCGTTCATCGCCTTGACGTCGCCGCCGGCGCAGAAACCCTTGCCGGCGCCGGTGATGACCATCACCCGGACGTCGGGGTTGGCGGCCGAGCGCGTGATGGCGTCGTGCAGGTCGTCGCGCAGCGTGCCGCCCAGCGCGTTGAGGCGGTCGGGGCGGTTGAGGGTGAGCGTGGCGACGCCGTCCTTCACCTCGTGGAGCAGGCACTCGTAGGTCATGGGGATCCTCTCGGCGTCAGGCGGTGAAATCGCGCAGCACGCGGCCGGGGCGGCCGCAGTCGCGCACGACCCCGCGCTCGTCCACCGTGCGCACGCCGTTGACCCAGACGCCGTGCACGCCGACGGCCGGGGTGTCCAGCCGGCTGGCGCCGGTGGGCAGATCGTGCACGCGGCGCTTGGGACCGCGGCCGACGGTCTTCGGGTCGAAGAGCAGCAGGTCGGCCCAGGCGCCGGGCGCCAGCCGGCCACGCTCGGGGAGGCGATAGGCGGCAGCCACGTCGCTGGTCACGCGCTTGACGGCCTCGGGCAGCGTGAGGTCGCCGCGCTCGCGCACCCAGTGACCGAACAGGTGCAGGCCGAAGCCGGCGTCGCAGAGGAACGACAGGTGGGCGCCGGCGTCCGACAGCGCCACGGCGGCGTGCGGGTGGCGCAGCAGGCGGCGCACCGCGTCCTCGTCGGTGTTGAACAGCTTGCAGTCGAACATCGCGTCCAGCTCGCCGTCGAGGCCGAAGTCGAGGAAGACGTCGAACGGATCACGGCCCGACTCCGCCGCGAGGGCGCCGACGGTGTTGCCGACCAGCGCCCGGTGCTCGGGCCGCTCGACGTCGGCGACCGTCAGGTGCGCGAACGTCTCGTAGCTGAACCGGTTCGGCACGCCGGGCGCCGCCGCTTCCTCCTTGAGGCGCTTGCGGAACGACGGATCGGCGAGCACGCGGCGATACGCCGCCTCGTCGGCCGCCTCGATGGCGGGGCGCCAGGCCAGGAACGCCTCCAGCGGGTAGGGGTGGCGCAGCGTGAACTCCATGCCGAGCGGGAAGCAGCCGACCTGCGCCCACAGCTCGCGCCCGCGCGCGCGGGCGGCCTCGATCTCGCCCAGCTCGCGGAACACGCGGGGGGGGTCGCCGGGGTCCACGAACATCGCGGCGATCATCACCGGGCGCCCGCTGGCGCCGGCGATCGTCTCCAGCCACGGGATGGTCGACGTCATGCCCTTGGTCAGCATGAAGACGCCGCGCCCGGCCTCGCCGAGCGCGCCGGTCAGGGCCAGCATCTCCGGCTCGTCGGCCAGCCGCGATGGCATCGGGATGCCGTTCTCGCCGTTGTGCTGCTCGAGGGTGGAGGTCGCGAAGCCGATGGCGCCGGCGCGCACGGCCTCCAGCACGATCCGCCGCATCTCGGCGATCTCGCCCTCGGTGGCCGGCCGCCGGGTCGCGTCGGCGCCCAAAACGTAGGTGCGCACCGAGGAGTGGCCGACGAACGAGGCGACGTTGGGCACGACCCCTCGCTGCTCCATGGCGGCGAGGTATTCGGGATAACTCTCGAAGTCCCAGCGCACGCCGGCGCGCAGCGCCTCCAGCGACATGCCCTCGACGTGGGTGAGGGCGCGCAGCGTGAGATCGCGGTCGGCCGGCCGGCACGGCGCGATCGTGAAGCCGCAGTTGCCGATGACGACCGTCGTCACCCCGAGCGCCGTGGACGGCGTCGCGAAGGGATCCCACGTGAGCTGGGCGTCGTAGTGGGTGTGGATGTCGACGATGCCCGGGGTCAGCGCGAGCCCGCCCGCATCGACGCGCTGCCGGGCGGGGCCGAGGTCGCGGCCGACGGCGGCGATGCGGCCGCCGGCCACCGCCACGGCACCCTCGCGCGGCGGGCCGCCGAGGCCGTCGAGGACGGTGGCGTTGTCGATCACGAGGTCGTGCACGCGCTCCTCCTAATGACTCTCGTGGAATCTGGTGCC
>DASWJN010000124.1:0-2612 GCA_036397135.1 Candidatus Methylomirabilota bacterium | reverse complement strand
CATGCTGCCGTCGCCGCACGGTGACTCGGCGCGCCGAGCCTCCGCGTCCAGCCGCCGCACCGCCGTGACCGGCCCCTCGGCGTCCTCGGGACGGCCGGCGATCTCGACGTCGGGCCTCACCGCGCTTCTCCGGCCGGGCGGCCTACTGCGGGTCCTTCGCCGGCGTCACCGGACACCAGCCGGGGTCGAGTCCGACGACGCCCCGCGCGGCCAGGTCCTCGATCGCCGCGTCCGAGTAGCCGAGCCGCCGCATCACCTCCGCCGTGTGCTGGCCCAGGCGCGGCGGATGCAGCTCGATGCGCCCCGGCGTCTCGCTGAACTTCAGCGGCAGCCCGGCCATGCGGATCGGTCCGAGCCCGGGCAGCTCCAGCTGCACGATCATGTCGCGGGCGCGAACCTGCTCCTCGGCCACGGCTCTGTCGATCCGGTTGATGGGCGAGCACGGCACGCCGGCCGCCTTCAAGCGCGACTGCCAGTCGGCGACCGGGTCCTTGGCCATGACCTCGCCGATCATGCCGATCAGCAGGTCACGGTGGTCGGCACGCTGCCGCGCGTCGCAGAAGCGTGGGTCGTCCGCCCACTCCGGCCGCCCGAGCGCTCCGCACAGGTCGCGGTACATCCGGTCGTTGAAGGCGGAGATGACGATCCAGTCGTCGGAGGCCTTGAACGCCCGGTAGATCGGGCTGGCGATGGCGCCGCTGCCGCTCGGCCCCGGCACCTCGCCGCTCGAGAAGAACCGCGTCAGATGGTAGGACAGCATCGCGAGCTGGCCCTCGAGCAGCGAGGTCTCCACGCGCTGCCCTCGCCCGGTGCGGTGCCTGGCCTCGAGCGCCATCAGCACGCCGATCGCTCCGAGCATCCCGGCGCCGAGGTCCGCGACCGACAGGCCCATCTTCACCGGGCCGCCGCCGACCTCGCCGGTGACGCTCATGCTGCCGGAGAAGGCCTGCATGAACAGGTCGTTCGCCGGCTCGCGGCTCCTGGGCCCGGTCGCGCCGAAGCCGCTGATCGAGCAGTAGACCAGCCGCGGGTTCATGGCTGCCAGCGCCTCGTAGCCGAGCCCGGCCCGCTCGAGCGCGCCGACGCGGTAGTTGTCGACCACGACGTCGGCCCCGCCGATCAGGCGCCGGACAACCTCGACGCCCTCGGCGCGCTTCAGGTCGAGGGCGACGCTTTGCTTGTTGCGGTTGGCGGAGGCGAAGTAGTGGCCGAGCGCGTCGTGGAAGTACGGGGGCCAGGCGCGGCTGTCGTCGCCTACGCCGACGCGCTCGATCTTGACGACCTGCGCCCCGTAGTCGGCGAGCAGCATGGCGCAGAACGGCCCTGCCATGGCGACGCCGATCTCGACGACCCTGACGCCGTCGAGCGGAGCGGCGCTCACGCGCACCCCTCCGCCCGCTGGACCGCTCGTCTCATCCTCCCCTGCTCCATGCACGCCGCCACGGAGATGTCATATCATGGCGCCGCTCAGGCGGTGAGCCGGATCGGCTTGGCCGCCTGCACACGTCGGAGCGACGGCAGTAGCAGCTTCTCGTGGTCCGGCGCCGGCAGGGGCAGGACGACCCTCGTCGCGAAGCCGCCGAAGCGCTCCAGGATCTTGTCGCCGATCTCCTCGTAGGTGCCGACGGCGGCGAAGGTACGCACCATCTCGTCGGTGATCAGAGCCGGCATGCGGTCCCACCCGTTGGTGACCGAGAGCTCGTGCAGCTTGAGCCCGGTCTCCTCCCAGCCGTGCTGGGCCCACACCGTCGTGTACGTGCGCGTGGAGCCGTAGAAGGCGACCGACCAGCGCACCTGCTCGATCGCCTTCGCCACCGCTTCAGGGGTGGGGCCGGTGGCGATCATGCCGCCGCCGGAGATGTCGAGGCCGTCGAGCGAGCGCCCGACGCGCGCCGCGCCCTTCGTGAGGTTGGGCAGCGTGACGTTCTTCACGTACCGCTCGGTGCTGAAGGTGTGCAGGCGCACGCCCTCGCAGATCTCGCCGGCCAGCTGGGTCATGTACGGCAGCACGGCGGCGAGGGACACCGGCGGGCGCGACACCCCGTCGGGCAGCGGGCTCGGCCGGTGGTTGGGCGTCATCACGTTGAGGCGGTAATGGGTGCCCCGGTAGTCGAGCGGAGCGCGCTCTTGCCAGCAGGCCCACACCGCGCGCATCGCCAGGATGTAGTCCCTCATGCGCGGGCCGGGCGCCGTCCAGGGCATGCCGAACCGGCGCTCGATCTGTCCCTTCACCTGGCTGCCGAGCCCGAGAGAGAAGCGGCCGCCCGAGAGCCGCTGCAGGTCGAACGCGGCGTAGGCCGACGTCGTGGGGCTGCGCACGAAGGCCTGCGCCACCGAGGTCGCCAGCGTGAGGCGGGTGCTGTGCTCGGCCGCGAGTACCAACGCCATGAACGGATTGTGCGCCGTCTCCGGGACGATGACACCGTCGAAGCCGAGCGTCTCTGCGCGCCGGGCCGCCGTCGGGATGGCGCTGAGATCGTCGATCGGCAGCTGGCACTCGACTTTCATCGTGCGATCCTCCCCTCGAAAGTCTAACCTGCGTTATTCACGAAGGTCCTATCCGCGTTCTCGCCGCCCCCTCACCCTACCCTCTCCCCCTCCGGGGGCGAGGG
>DASWJN010000123.1:0-31502 GCA_036397135.1 Candidatus Methylomirabilota bacterium | reverse complement strand
GCGGAGTTCGCGTCGCTCCGAGCGAGCGCGGAGGCCGCGCTCGCCGCCCAGGATGCCGCCCGCCGGCTACGCGAGCAGGCGGAGCGGGCGCGGGACGAGATGACGCGGAGGCGCTACCTGGCCCGGACCGCGGGCGCGCCTCAGCACGTCCCGGAACTGTGGAGCGCCGCCGAGGCGAAGCTCGCCGAGGCCCAGGCCGCCTTCGATGGCCAGTCGTTCAGGTCCGCCATCGACCTTTCCGGCGCCGCGGCGGCCAGCTACGGGCGTGCCGAAGAGGCGGTCCGTGATCTCACGCGGCCGGAGCGTCGGCAGGCGGAGGAGGCGCAGGAGCGGGCAACGCTCGGCCAGCGGGATGCGATGGCGGTGGATGCCGAGCGGCTGGCCTCCACGCTCTGCGCCGACGCCGCGAGGCGGTTCGACGAGGCCCGGGGCGCGTTCGCCGAGCGTCAGTACCTGAAGGCCACCGAGGCCTTCGATGCGGCGCTGGTCCTCTACCGCCGGGCGGAGAACCAGGCGCGGGAGCTGGTGCGGCGACGACGCGAGCAGGCCGAACAGGGGCGGCAGCGGATGGCCGAGCGGCGCCGGTTGGCGGAGGCGGTGGGCGCGGCCGCGCGGGGAGGCGACGAGTGGGCGCAGGCGGAGGCGATGGCCGCGTCCGGCGAGGCGGCTCACGGCCAGGAGGCCTACGACGATGCGGGCCGGGCCTTCGATCAGGCCGCCGCGCTCTATCGGCGCGCCGAGGAGCGCGCGCGTGAAGTCGCCCGCGCCCTCGAAGCCGCGCGTGCCGATGTCGACAAGGCCCGGCAGGCGGTCGTCCTGGCGCGCCGAACGGCCATCGAGCGGCACGCCTCCCTCCATGCGGCCGAGCCCTGGCGGCTGGCCGAGAGCGCCGAAGCGGAGGCAAGCGCGCTGCTGGAGCGTGAGGACTACACGGCTGCCCGCCGCCTGCTCGGTGAGGCCCGGCGCCACTACTCGGCGGCCTCCGAGGCGGCCGGTATCGCGGCCGAGGCCGAGGTCCGCCGCCTCGACGCGATGATGTCCGATGCCCGGCGGCTGTTCGAGTCCGGCGATTTGACGGCATGCCGGCGTCGGGTGAACGAGGTCCTCGCCCTGAAGCCGGACCACCCCGCGGCGTTGCTTCTCGGGCGCGAGACCGACGAAGGCCTCCGGCAGATCGAGGTCGCCGCCGCGCTGGCCGCGCCCCCGGCGTCCCCCACCCATGTCGGCACGGCCCGCGTGGAGCCGCCCGCCGTGGCCGCGGAGGCCGAAGCCCGCCGCCTGGACGCGATGGTGTCGGATGCCCGCCGGCTGTTCGAGTTCGGCGACCTGATGGCATGCCGGCGCCGGGTGAACGAGGTTCTCGCGCTGAGGCCGGATCACACCGTGGCGTTGCGGCTTGCTCGCGACGCGGACGAGGGCCTCCGGCAGATGGAGCTCGCCGCCGAGCAGGCCCCGCCACCGACGGGCTTCATCGACGTGCGCGCGCTGCGCAGGGAGCCGCCTTCCGTGACGGCCGACGTGAACGCTCCTCCGCCCAACGTCGGGGCCGCGTCCGCGGGGCGGGGGGCAGCTTCTCGTGAAGGCGCGGCTCGCGCTCGGACGGCGAGCCGTGACCGGAGCCCCGTCCCCAGCGCGGCGGCCCCATCCCGGCGGAGCCTCTGGCCCGCCGCGGCCGTCGCCGGATGCCTGGCGATCGGAGTCGGCGCGTTCTTCTTTTTCTCGAGGACCGCGCCCTCGGTGGCACCTCCGGCGGGCGAGATACCCTCGTCGGCGCAGACGGCTCCCGGTCCCCCCGCCGTGGTCCAGCCACCACCGGCCGGCCCCGGTCAACGGTCCCCGGCCACGAGTGCCGAGGCGGGAAAGGACGAAGCGAACCGGCAGGCGGCCGAGGCTCGCCTCGCCGCGGAGCGGGCAGCGGCGGAGAAGGCGGCCGCCGAGAAGGCGGCGGCGGCCAAGGCAGCGGCCGACAAGCTGGCGGCGGAGCGGGCGGCGGCCGAGAAGGCGGCGGTCGACAAGGCGGCCGCAGACAAGGCGGCCGCCGACAAGCTGGCAGCGGAGCGGGCGGCGGCCGAGAAGGCCGCAGCCGACAAGGCGGCCGTCGCGAAACTGGCGGCGGAGCGGGCGGCGGCCGAGAAGGCCGCGGCCGACAAGGCGGCCGCCGACAAGGCGGCGGCGGCCAAGGCGGCGGCGGACAAGCTGGCGGCGGAGCGGGCGGCGGCGGAGAAGGCGGCGGCCGACCAGGCAGCCAGCGCGAAGCTGGCGGCAGAGCGGGCGGCGGCGGAGAAGGCGGCGGCCGACAAGGCAGCCAGCGCGAAGCTGGCAGCGGAGCGGGCGGCGGCCGAGAAGGCGGCGGCCGAGAAGACCGCCTCCGCGAAGCTGGCCGCTGAGAAGGCGTCCGCCGAGCGGGCGGCGGCGGAGAAGGCGGCGGCGGAGAAGGCGGCCGCCGAGAAAGCGGCGGCTGACCGGGCGGCGGTGCAGAAGCTGGCGGCCGAGCGGGCGGCCGCCGAGAAGGCCGCCGCCGATAAGGCCGCGGCGGAGAAGCTCGTGGCCGAGAAGGCGGCGGCCGAAAGAGCCGCGGCCGAGCGGGCGGCCGCCGAGAAGGTCGCGGCCGAGCGGGCGGCCGCCGCCGAGCGGCAGCGTCAGCAGGCCGAAGCCCTTCGACGGGATGCGGAAGCGCGGCAGGTCGCGATGCTGAAGGCCACCGCCGAGGAAGCCAAGACTCGAGCGCTGATGCGACGCGAGCAGGCGGTCAAGGCCGAGGCGGGCCGCCTGGCCAAGGATCTGTTCAAGGCGGCGGAGGGGAAACTGGCCGAGGCCGACGCCCAGGCGCGAAGCCAGGGCTTCGAAGCGGCGAACCGTACGTACCAGGACGCCGCTGAGCGGTACATGGAGGCGGGACTTCGGGCCAGCGGCGTGCGCGAAGCCAGGGCCCAGGCCGACAGCGCGAGAGCACGCATGGCCACCGAGAAGCAACGAGCGAGGAAGGAGTCCCGAGAGTTCGCAGCCGCTCTGGCCGAGGAGCGGCAAGGCGACACGCTCTACGAGCAGTTGTCCTACCGGGAGGCTGCCGAGCGGTTCCGGACCGCGGAGATGCTCTTCTCCAGAGGCGCCCAAGCCGATCCGCCTGCCAAGCGAAGGGCCGTGCCGCCCTCGTTTTAGTCCGGTGAAGAACTAGGGAAAGACCGGGAACATCCTCGACCAGTAACTTGGCCGCTTGGCCTCCACGCGGATCCCCGACCTGGGGAAGGCAGCTTCCTCGATGGTAGCCGCGACGTATTCCCGGACTTCTTTAGTGAGGGGTCGTCTGAGGAGCGGGAGCACGCGATCGATCTTCATGCGGACCTGCGGGTGCGGCTCCTCGTCACGATACCGCGTGAGATCCCGCTCCGCCTGGAGTTGCGCTCCTGCGCGGAGGTGGGCGAGGCCTGAGTGGAGATCGCGGTCAGCCGCCAAGCCATCTCCTGCAAGTACAGCCCATGCGGCCGCTCCAGCTACCGCGATCACGACCAGACGTCTGATTTCCGCTATCACGCTCGGCCTCCAACCACCCGTGAGGGTGTTACAGCATCAACGTGAGGGGGCCCCTCGGCTCACCTTCCTCCGAATCGAACCGACATCCCCATGATCGGGCCATAGGCGAGATACTCTTCATGCCCCCTGATGTACTGCACGCGCCCGCCCCCATACACTGAAACCGTGTCGCTCAGGAGATAGCGCACGGTTGCATCGGCCGTGACCCCGTACGCGAAAGTTGTGCCGTCGAGGCGATCCACCTCGAGGGAGGTCGGTGTGGGCGTGTCCAAACGGTACACGACGTCGCGATCATCCCGCGTTTCGGCGCCAAGAAACGGAGTGATGCTCAGCGGCAACAACCACCGGGCATCGCTCGTGAGATGCACGATGGCGCTCATCGGGATGGTGCCCCCGTACAGGTAATCCTTGGTCTTGACGCGGTCTCTGTTCCGGCAGTTCGTGAGGTTGTCGTCCGAGCACACCGCGTACAAGCCCCCCGGGGCGACGAGGGCGCCGAAGAGCGCGATGAAGGGATCCACGTTGGCGAACTGCCGGGTCGCCTCCGCATAGATCAGCTTGACGCCGGCCCCGAGCGAGAGGTCCAGCCGGTCCTTCACCACGTCCGGGAACAGGTAGCTCGCCGCGAAGTCTATGTCGATGCGCTGAGTGTCGATGAACTCCTGGGCCGCCCGATCACCGGGGCTCAGCGGAGGCACGGGCGAGGAAAAGTCGAAGACGATGTCGCTGCGCGTCTCGAACGACACGTACTGAAAGGATCCCGCCAGCGTCCATCGATTCTTCTGCGCCGCCACCTGGAGACCCCACTGCGGGTAGAACGTCTCGACCGGCTGTGAATTCTCACCCGCGAACGGGTTGGCGTCCAGAACCTGACCAACTCCATTGACGATGATGAACTGGCTGAGGCTGGAACCTGCGGCGAACCCGTTTTTTTCGATGTGGGTACCCCAGAGCTGCGGGGTAACGACCCATGACCACTCATCCGAGCCTTGCGCCCAGGCCGGAGCCTGCGCACCGAGGAGGAGAACTGCCACAAACGCCAGGGTCACCTGCAGCCGGACTCGCTTCATGCTCGTCGCCTCCTGGGCACCACAGCAGTTGTCGTTCTTCCAACCAACCATCGTGTCGCCACGTCCAGCCGGAACAATAGGGCCCTGCCACACGCAGCCAGTCCTGGTAGAGTAACCTGAAACTCCGTCAGATTATTCGACACGACCGCGAAGTGTCAATCAAAAACTAGCCCGTGGGGCGGCGTGCCTCTTTGGGCCCGGCTCCCTTGACCCGGAGGGCCTGCAGGGTGTCCCCGTGCTTGATCGTGATGGTCACCGGCTCGCACTGCACCGTGCGCCAGACCCACTCGTGCAACTCGGGGCTGATGAGGATCTCGCGGGGGCCGGCGGCGTCGCAGTAGCGGGTGGCACGGTTCACCGCCTCGCCGATCACGGTGTACTCCATCCGCTCGTTGGAGCCGATGAAGCCGTGCAGCACCTCGCCGCAGTGCACCCCGATGCCCATCTCGCAGATGGCGTGGCCGCGGGCCGCGCGGGTGGCGCTCACCGCCTTGATCGCCTCCTGCATCGCGACGGCGGCCCGCACCGCCTTCTCGTGCTGCTGGAGGTCGGGCTCGGGACTGCCGAAGACCACCAGCATCGCGTCGCCGATGAACTTGTCGACGGTGCCGTCGAACCGGAACGCCACGTCCACCAGCGCGGAGAAGTAGTCGTTGAGCATGTCGACGACGTCTTCGGAGTCGAGGGAGGCGCTGATCTTCGTGAACTCCCGGATGTCGGTGATCAGGATCGTCACCTCGGACCGCTGTCCGCCGAGGCGCATGCGTCCCATCCGGGCGCTGGACAGCAGGCGGTCGCGCACCTTGGGAGAGAAGTTCGTCATCAGGCGGGTCATGAGGTTGGCGTTGGCCCGCAGCTCCTCCTGCATGCGGTGCTGGACGATGATGAGGGCGGCGTGTTGAGCCAGGGCGAGCAGGAGCCGGAGGTCCACGGGCGAGAACGCGCCGAGCGAGCGGTGGCTGACGGCGCAGAGGACGCCCACGGCCTCGTTCTTCCAGAGAAACGGCGCGTACATCGCCGACTGGGCCTTGCGCCCCTGGGGGGCGATCGTCACGTCGGGATCGGTCGTGCGGCTCCACACGAAGGCCTGGCGGCGCTCCATCGCTTCCCGGGCCTGGCTGAGGCTCACCTCGGGACTCTCGAGCGGCACGTGCGCCTTCAGGAGCAGCTGCCCGGTCGGCACGTCGCGCACGAGCAGGGCGCCGCTGGTCGCGCGCGGGATTGCCTCCACCAGGCGCTGGACGATCGTCTGCAGCGCGGCATCCAGACGCGTCTCCGCGCCGAGCTGGAGGGGGAGGTCGTACAGCATGGCCAGGCGCGACTTCATCTCCTCGCCGGTCTGTTCGGATTCCGGCAGCAGGGAGCCGCGGGCGTCGAGGGTCAGGGTGATGTCGCCGGTCAGCCCCCCGGTGATGACCGAATCCGCGGTGGCGTCCCCGCTGTCGTCGGCCGCGAGGTCCTCGATCTTGAGCGCCGTGTTGCCGATCTGGATGGCATCGCCGGGCCGGATCGGGCGGCGCCCGAGGCCCCGGATGTCCTCGCCCTTGACGATGGTCCCGCTCGTGCTGTTGAGGTCCTGGATCCAGTGCTGCGAATCCTCGAACGAGATCACCGCGTGAGGTCTCGACACCGTCTTGTCGGGCGACAGATCGAGGTCGATGGAGACGCCGGGCTTGGCCCGTCCGATGACCACCTTGTCCGCGTCCGTCTCGAAGGTGGTGTCCTTGCCCTCGTAGGAGTAGATGAGACGCATGAGTCCGGGTCAGCGGCGGGTCAGAGACCTGGCGGCGAACTGATGGAACGTCGGCGCTGGTCTCGTCCGCCCCGTTCGCGAGGGGGCCGCGGGCAACATGGAGTATCTATGATAGCGCTCGCCACCGGCCAAGGACATGGTCTTTTCGGGCTTGCCGGGGAGGCGGGCGGTCACGCCGTGCGCGCGTCGTCGTCGATCCGACGCGGCAGCGTCACCGTGAAGGTCGAGCCCTGGCCCACCTCGCTCTGGACGTCGATCGTGCCGCCATGGCTCTGCACGATGCCGAGGCTGACCGACAGCCCGAGCCCGGTTCCGCTGACCTCCGGCTTGGTGGTGAAGAACGGATCGAAGATCCGGCTCAGAATCTCGGCCGCGATGCCGGGGCCGCGGTCCTCGAATGCCACCCGGACCGCCTCGCCGGCCGCCGTGGTGCGGATGGTCAGCGTCCCCCCGTCCTTCATGGCGTAGACGGCGTTGCTGATGATGTTCAGGAACACCTGCTTGATGCGCGGCACGTCCATCTCGACCATCGGCAGATCCGGCGCGAAGGCCTCGGTCACGACGATGGTGTTCAAGGCACCCTGCCGGCGCACCATGCCCACCACCTGCTCGAGCACGGCGTTGACGTCGGCCGGCTCTGGCATGAAGTCACGCTGCCGGCTGAACTGCAGGAGATCGCGCACGATATCGCGCGCGCGCGAGGCCTCCTCCTGGATCAGCACGAGCTCCTCCCGGGTCGGATCTTCCGGGGGCAAGCGCTCGGCGATGAACGAGGCGAATCCGAGCACCGTGGTGAGGGGATTGTTGATCTCGTGGGCGATGTTGGCGGCCAGCTCGCCGATGGCGGCCAGCTTGGTGGACTGCACCAGCTGGGCCTGCGTTTGCTTGAGCTCGGCCATCTGCTCCTTGACGCCCTCGTACAGCCGCGAGTTCTCGACGGCCAGCCCACCCTGCAACGCGATGCCCTCGGCCAGACGCAGCTCTTCGGCCGTGAAGCGGTGGGGCTGGTCGAGCCACAGCAGGGAGAATCCCCCGATCAGCTCGTCCTTCCAGAAGATCGGCTGGATGAGCATCGACTTGTGCGCGACGACCCGGGCCGCCGCCGTGCTGCTCCACCCCTCGCGCTGACTATCGGCGGCGGCGATTGGTCCCTTGGTGGCCCGCAGGGCCTGGATGACCGGATCATCGAGCGAGAGACTGGAGGCTGCCGTGGCGCCCAACACGTCTTTGGGGATGTGGTAGCCGACCAGCGGCACGAAACGGCTACGGTCGGACGCGAGCAGCCACGCCCCTCCCATGTCGGCCCCCAGCGCCCGCACCATGGCGCGCGTGGCCCGGCGCAACACCTCGGACAGCTCCAGCGTGGAGCCGAGCGCCCGGCTGACCGTCACCAGCGTCTCGTTGTGGCTCAGCCGAACCTGCGTCTCCTCGTACAGGCGCGCGTTACGGATGGCCACCGCCGCCGACGTCGCCAACGCCTGCACCAGCGCCACCTCCTCGGGCGTGAACTCGCGGCGCTGTCGCGCGTACCCCACCAGCACCCCGACCGGCAGGTCCTCCAGCAGCAGCGGCACCGCCACCAGGGACATGAGGCCCTCGGCCTGGACCCAGTCACGTCCCTTGAGCCGCGGATCGACCGGAAGGTCGGCGATCACCAGCGAGGCCAGGTGCTCCATGACCCAGCCCACGATCCCCTCACCCGGCTCGAAGTGGCGCCGCCGGTCGTCGGGCTGCTCGGCCAGTCCCGCCTGCGCGTGCAGACGGTACTCGCCGGGGCCCTCGTGGAGCCAGATGCGCACGACGTCGAGCTTGATGCGTGCGCGCACCAGCTCGGTGAAGCGCTGGAGCACGTCGCTGAGCCGCAGGGTGGAGGCCAGCAGGTGGCCCGCCTCGACGAGACTCTGCTGCTCGGCCGCCCGCTGCACCACGCCGTCGTAGAGGCGCGCGTTCTCGACCGCGATGGCGACCTGGTTGGCGACGATGTTGAGGAGTTGCTCCTCGTCGGCCTTGGCGCCGGGGGGCAGCACGAGCCGGGCGGTCATCCCACCGAGCGCTCGCCCCCGCGCCGCCAGCGGCAGCGTCCAGTCCAGATCCGTCCATTCCTCGGCCGATGACAGGCCGGCGCCGGCCAGCACGCTGCGCGGCCGCTCGGGTACCTCCCCCGCCACCGCCACCCGGATGTCCGCCTCGGGCAGTTCCACTGACAGACTGCGGGTGCCGAGCGCTCGGGCCAGGGCCGGCAGCAGCTGCTCGAGCATGGCGCGGACGCCGACCTCGGAGGTGATGTCCTGCACCGCGCGGTGCAGATCGGCCAGCTGCGTCGCCCGGCGGACGAAGTGCTGGTTGAGCCGTTTGAGCTCCTCCACCTGGTTGACGAGTCGGTAGACGAGCCGCTGGTTCAGCTCGCGCAGGTAGATGCCCTGCTCGCGCTCCTCGACGCGCTCGCGCTTGCCGTGCAAGAACTCTTCGACCTGGCGGGGAAAGGCGTCGACGTCGATCGGCTTCTGGATGTACCCGTCGCAGCCGGCCACCAGCGTGCGCTGGCGGTCGCCTTCCATCGCGTAGGCCGTCAACGCGATGACCGGGGTGCTGGCCAGGGCCGGGAACGCCTTGATCACCGAGACCACCTCGTAGCCGTCGATGCCCGGGAGGTTGACGTCGAGCAGGATCATCGCCGGCTCCTCCCGCACGGCCGCCTCGATGCCGGCCAGGCCGTCCTCGGCGTCGACGATCGCGTAGCCCTCGGCCTCGAGGATTGCCCGCACCAGCATGCGATTCTCGGCGTTGTCCTCGATGTAGAGGAGCTTGGCCTTCTTGCCGTCACGGCGGACGTTCGGAACCGGCATGCGTGTCCTTTACGCCTGGACCGCGGTCAGCGGCAGGGTGAAGTGGAACGTCGAACCGTGACTCTCACGGCTTTCCGCCCAGATGCGCCCGTGGTGCAGCTCGACGAACTTCTTGCTGATGGCCAGGCCGAGCCCGGTGCCATCAGCCTGCTGGGCGAGGGGGTTATCGAGACGCTGGAAGGGCTCGAACAGGCGCTGGAGATCGCCCGGCGCGATGCCGATGCCAGTGTCGGCGACAGAGACGCGCAGCGCCTCCGCCTCGTGCCGGACCTGCACGAGCACCCGGCCGCGGTGGGTGAACTTGATCGCGTTGGAGAGAAGATTGAGCAGCACCTGCTTGATCCGCAGGCGGTCGGCGTCCACCGGCGGCAGCTCCACCGGTATGTCCTTCTCGATTTTCACCCGCTTGTCCCGGACGAGCGGCATCGAGGATTCGATACACTCCTCGACCACGTCGTGGAGATCGACCTTCTCCAGTCGCATCTCGAACTTCCCGGCCTCGATGCGCGAGAAGTCCAGGATGCTGTTGATCAGCTCCAGCAAGTGACGGCTGGAGTTGTGGACCGAACGCACGTAGGCATCCTGACGCTCGGTGAGGTCGCCGTCCAGACGGTTGAGGAGCACCTTCGAGAAGCCGATGATCGAGTTCAACGGCGTCCGCAGCTCGTGCGACATGTTGGCCAGGAACTGCGATTTCAGCCGACTGGCCTCCAGGAGGCGGGCGTTGGAGGCGGCCAGACCCTCGTACAGGCGCGCGTTCTCCAGGGAAATCGCGGCCTGGGTGGCCAGCAGCAGCAGCATGTCCAGCTCCTGGTCGTCGTAGATCTCGCCGGAGAGCTTCTCGCCCAGCAGCAGGATGCCGTTCAGCTTGTTCTCCACCTTGAGGGGCACGATGAGCGCGGCCTTGACGGCTTCCAGCTCCCCCTCCGCGGTCTCGAAGTAGCGGGCGATGCGCGGGTTGAGCTTGACCTCCTCCTTGACCAGCAGGCCCTCGGTGGTGCCCAGCCACTCGGCGATGGGGCTGTCGGCCCGGATCGACTCCAGTCCGGAGCCGTCCTCCAGCGTCGTCTCCTCACGGTAGTTGAGGAAGCTTCCGGTGACCGGGTCGTGGATCATCAGCGTCGCGTGCGTGGCCGGAATGCCGCGCACGAGCCCGTGCACGAGCGTGTCGACGAGCTCGTTGAAGTTGAGGATCGAACTCATCCGCTTGCTCAGCCCGAGCAGGGTCTCGTAGCACCCCAGCCGCTTGCTGAACATCAGCCGCTGGATACGGTCGTCCAGACCCTGGCCCAGTGGGGAGAGGAGGACGGTGATGACGGCCCCCATCGGGACGATCAGCCACAGCGCGCTGTGCTCCCGCAGGAGGAAATAGTCCTCGACGACCTTGGCGATCACGGCGAGGAGGCCGGTGAGGACGGCACCAACCAGCGCGTAGACGGCGGTCTTCTTCACCGCCACCGTCACCGCGAACAGCCGGTAGCGGACGATGGACGTGCCCAGCATGAGGGCGAAGATCATGTTGGCCGGGATGCCGACCGGGTAGACGAGGTCGGCGGCCGGCACGAAGCGGGCGAGGATGAAGCGCGCGAAATCCACCCAGCCGCCGGCCAGGCTCACCAGCGTGCCCAGCATGATGAGCGTGCCACGGTTGCGCCGGAAGCTGGAGTCGAGGCCCCGGTGGGCGCGCACCAGGAGGAGGACGCCGTAGATCATGAAGCCGTTGAAGACGACCAGGTAGGGCAGGTAGAGCGGGCCGGTGTCGGGCGCCCAGCCCCAGTACGTCGCCTTCACCCCCTTCATGAACAGCGACGTGCCGGACAGGTTGATCACCTCGTAGACGAAGGCCAACAGATAGGCGAGCACGAGCGACGGCCGGTGGCGCGTGGTGCTGTCGAGGAAGATGAGGATGAAGTGGTAGTAGAAGGCCGGCAGCGCGATGACGCCGACGTGGATGAGGATCTCGACGAGGTACGCGGTCCAGGGGTCGGGACTGGTGCGGAGCAGGAAGACGCCGAAGTTCCACAGCGCCATTCCCGAGGCGAAATAGGCGAAGATCCGGTTGAGCCGGCTCCCCGGGTTGCGCAGCAGCGACAGCCCGGCCAGGGAGACGTTGAGGACGAACGCTACGAGCGGAAGGAGGCTATGAGGAGTCACGACCGTTCCCCTCGGGCGGATCGAGAGGAAGGGGGGGCTTGTCTTTCTTGCGCTGGGCCTCGATCTCGTCCTTCAGGATGCCGAAAATCACGAGGTCCCAGTACCGCTCGCCATCGAAGCCGGCCTGGCGCAACACACCCTCCTGACGGAACCCATTGCGCCGCAGCGAGTTGATGCTCAGCAGGTTGTACTGATACACCTTGGCCTCGATGCGCCGCAGCCCGAGGACGTCCACGCCATAGTAGGAAATGAGTTTACCCGCTTCGACACCGAAACCCCGCCTCATTGCGCGGGGGTCGGCGATGATCGTCTCCAGGAACGCGTAGCCCTCCAGCAGGTGGATGTTGAACAACCGCACCACCCCCACCGGTTTGGTCCAGCCGCGACAGGCTTCGACGACCAGCACGACCTGGGTGGGGTCGGTCAGGATCGCCTCGAAGAACGCCGGTGACTTGTCCCAGACGTGCTTGTACGTCTGGAGCAGCTCGCTGCCGACCATGCGCTCCAGGAAGGGGTCGTCGACCCAGACCGAGAGATGGTCGAGGTCGGCGGGCGTCAACGTTCGGAGGTAGACACGGGTGCCGCGCGAGATGACGCTGCCGCGCTCCCCGGGAGGCTGCGGCCACTGGGTGGGGGCGCCGGACTGCCCCACCGCGATCACATTCCGGGACCGTTCCAGAGCGCGAAGGCGGCGAGAGTCCCCGCTTCCTCGAGCGCCCGGCACACCACATCATCGGCGCGCACGACCAGGGTGCCTCCGGTCTGCGCCTCGAGCACACGCTGTGCGTCGAGCGGGGCGGCCCTGCCGGCGCCGTCGAGCGCCGTCACCACCGGCACATCGATCAGCAGGCGCCCAAGGATCACGAGCCGCGGCCTCGGGGGTGCGTCGTTCGGCGCCGATGGTCCCTCACGCGTCTCGTGCACGACCGCGCTCATGGCGATCGCGTTGTCCTAGAAGTTGATGCCGAAGAGGACGAGCGGCGCCCCGAGCGACAACTGCGTGGGCTGGATGTCCAGGCAGCGGCCGGCCGGCGTCATGGCCGCCTCCACGTTGTCGAGGTAGGCCAGGTCGAAGCCGCCGTACAGCACGGCGTTGGGGTTAGGGGTGGGCGTCGCCGGGCAGAACAGCTGGCGCAGCGTGAGCGTGATCTTCACGCCCGGCGCCACCTCGATCTCCGTCTCGACGTTACCGGCGAACGGCAGCCGGAACACCCCCGTGAAATTGGTCGCGCGGCCCCGGCCGGCCTGCAGCCTGCCGGTCACGGTGCCGTAGGGGATCTGGTGCAGGATCGCCGGCGAGAAGTCCATCTGGCCGCTGAACTTGCCACGCAGCACGACGGCCTCGGGGCCGTCCACGGGGTTGTCGCCCTGGATCACGGTCGTCACGTTGCCCTCGAAGGTGCCGAGACCGGTGACGAGACTGATGTTGTCCTTGCCGAGCGCGTTGATCGCACAGCCGGCCGGCCCGCTCTGGAACTCGGGGATCGGACACAGCGGAGTGCCGGGCTGAGCGACGCCGGTCAATGCGGACGTGGCGATGCGACGGGTGACGGCCTGACCCCGCTGCTTTCGTGGGAGCAGCTTCATGTTCTCGGTGAGCTCGTAGAGCGTGGCGTTCTCCGCGCTCGCCACGGCTGGCACCCCGGCCAGCGCCACGCCCACCAGGCCGAGAATCGCGACTGTCCGGTTCGTTGTCGGTCTCATCGCCCTCTCCTGTCGCCGAACTGATCGGTTCGACCGTCCCTGGCTGCCATGGCCCCGCGCTTTGCGGGGGAACAGTTCGTACCGCAAGTGAGATACCAATCCCGGCAATCAGGACCTAAGAACCTGAAAACATTCAGGATCATGCTCATGACCCCGATGTTCATGGATCGATGCCAGGATGATTTGTTGCCGGCTCGGCGGGGCGTCATGGCACACGCGGAAAGAAAGTGATCAGCTCTGCGTGGCCCCTGCCGACCCGGCCACGCGAGTCCACGCCAGCAGGCTGATGCCGGCCAGAAACGTCTCCCGCAACTCGAGGACGTCGAAGCCTGCGCTGCCGAGGGCCGCGTCAAACTCGGCGGGACTCAGGTACCGGGGGGCGACGCCACGAAACAGCTCGAAGAGCGCGGTGGGCAGGAGCCACCGGAGGGCCCGGCACGCATTGCCCCATCCGCCTCGGCGGCGCATCTCCGCGAAGATGCGCAGCACATGAGCCGGGCGGGTGTAAGTCAGGAACACCGCGTGGCCGCCCGGCTTGAGGGCGTTCCGGCAGGCGGCCAGCAACGCCACCGGGTCGGGATGCCAGTAGAGGGTGTGCATGCTGACGAGAACGTCGAACGGCCCGCCCACGGGGGCCGGATCGTGCGCGAGATCCGCATGATGGAAGCTCAGCGACAGGCCGCTGTCGCGGTGGTGCCGCCGCGCCACCTTCACCAGGTGATCGACGGCGTCCAGCGCCACCACGCTCCAGCCGCGCCGGGCCAGGCGCTCGGCCACCGTGCCGATGCCACACGACACGTCGAGGATGCGCGTGGCGGCCGGCGGCCCCGGCGCCGTTCCGCGAGCGACCAGCGCGACGACCTCGTCGATCAGTGCCTCGTAGGGCTGAAATCCCCGGACGATCGCATCGTAGGTGAGCCCATACCCGACGGCGATCAGCCGCTCGACGGCGGGCTGAATCGCCGCGCGTGTTTCCGGGGCGGCCACCAGTGCCACGGGCTATCCCTCGCTCTCCTTCCTCGCCCACAGCAGCAGGCTGGCGCCGTTGAGGAAGGTGCGGCGGGTCTCGAGCACCGTGAAGCCGGCCGAGCGGAGGTTCGCGGCGAAGGTTTCCTCGCTCCAGTAGTGCGGGCCGATCCGCCGCCGTGACGCCTCGAACACCGAGTGCGGGAGGAGCCACAGCAGCAGACACGAAAGCGCCGCTTTGGGGCCCTCACCCGCCCACAGGTCCCGGAACGTCATCCACAGCCGGACGGCCTGCGTGTGGTTCACGAAGATCGCGTGGCCACCCGGCTTGAGCACGCGGTGGGCGTGCGCGAGCAGCGCGCGCGGAGCGGCGTGCGAGTAGAGCGAGTGCACGTTCACGACCTGGTCGAACGACGCATCGCGGATGCCGCGGGCCGCCGCCAGATCGCCCTGGCTGAAGGCGAGGTTGGCCAGACGCTTGGCCCGCCGCTTCTCGCGCGCCAACTCGACGAGCGCGCCGTACGGCTCGAGGCCGAGCACCGTGAAGCCGGCCTCGGCGAGGACGAACGTGAGGGAGCCGGGGCCGCAGTCGACGTCGAGGACCTGGAATGCGCGCCGATCGGGTGAGGTCGCCTTGGCCGACGCCTCGACCAGCTCCAGCACCTCAGCCTGCAGTCTCTGGTAGGGACCGAATTTCTCGAAGATGTAGTCGTACACGAGGCCGTAGGCCACCGACAGCATCCGGTCCACGGTCCACTGAAGCCCGGAACGCAGGGAACCCATGACCCCCTCCGCCGCGGCCGTTCCGCCGGCCGGCGCGCTGGCTCGTGGGTGCATCATAGCGCCCCGTCAGGCGTGGTCCGTCAGGACCTTCTCGACGGTCCCGCGGAGCTCGTCGGATGTGAAGGGTTTGAGCAGGATCGCGTTGAACCCCATGCGGTTGGCCTCGTTGATGATCTCCGGGGTGCCGTGCCCGGTGACGAGCACGACCGCCATGTTGGGATGGAGGACGCGCGCCTCCTGGAAGACCTCGAAGCCGGTCATGCCCGGCATCTTGTAGTCGAGGACCATCAGGTCGAAGGGTTCCTTGCGCATCAACTCCAACGCCGTCTCGCCGCGATTGGCCCCCTTGACGGCATAGCCGAGCGCCTGAAGGACGTTGACGCAGAGCACGACGACCGGTCCCGCGTCGTCGACGATCAGGATCTTTCGCTTGGCGGCGGTCACGTCACGATGCCAGCGCGGGGGTCTCGGAGGCCGCGCCGCTCAGAAGGGTTTCGTAGTGCCGGTTGATCTCCTCCAGCTGCTCGAGAGGGACCTTGAGAAACGCCTCGACCACCACCGGGTCGAAGTGCGAGCCGCTGCCCCGGGCGATCTCCTCCCGGGCCGCGCCGAGCGCCAACGCCGTGCGGTATGGCCGGTTCGAGGTGATCGCGTCGAAGACGTCGACCACCGCCACCAGCCGCGCCACCAGCGGGATGTCCTCGCCGCGCAGGCCGTCGGGATACCCCGTGCCATCGAACCGCTCGTGATGATGCCGGACGGCGCAGGTCTCACGGGCCAGGAAGCGCAGCGGCTCGAGGATCTTCGCGCCGACCACCGGGTGACTCTTGATGATGGTGAACTCGTCGGACGTGAGCCGCTCGGGCTTCCTCAGGATCGTATCCATGATCGACAGCTTTCCCAGGTCGTGCAGCATGGCGCCGCGGCGGACGACCTCGACCATGTCCGCCGTCATCCCGAGCGTCTGGGCGGTCTCGGCCGCGTAGAGCGCCACCCGCGCCGAGTGCCCCTTGAGATAGTGGTCCTTCGACTCGATGGCGTTGACGAACGCGGTGATGGTGTCGACCAGGTTGCGCTCGACGTTTTCTCGGAGGATCAGTTTCTGGAGCGCGACCGCGGTGGTCTGGGCATACCCCAGCAGTAGCTCCCGCTCGTCCGGCAGGAAGCCGCCGTTCTGGCCTTCGCGCGCCAGGCACAGGATGCCCATCGACTGGCCCATGCCGGGAATGACGGCCCCGATCGCGTCGACCGGCCGACCGTCCTGGGCGAGGCTCAACGTCTCCTTGCCGCCCGTGGCGAGCAGGTACTCGAACGACCGCTGCACCATCGCCGACAGCCGCGTCACCAGCGCGTCGTCACCCTGCCGGCTCGAGGTGAACGCCCCCTCCTCGTCGCGGAGGAGCACCAGGGCGGCGTCGCTCTTGATGCTCTGGCCCACCAGTCCGAGCACTTCCTCCACGAACGCCGATGTCTCCAGGCCCTGGAGGGCCAGGTTGCCGATGCGGAACATGACGTCCACGCCGGCCTGCCGGCGCGTCAACTCCTCGGTCAGCCCGGCCGGCAACGGAACCTGCCCGTCCCACTTGCTACGGTCGTGGCGGATGCGGGCCAGCAGTTGCTGCACCTCGCGGATCGAGAACGGCTTGGGCAGGTAGTCATAGGCGCCGTGTCGGAGACCGAACACCGCTGAGTTGACCGAGGGGTTGCCGGTGATGAGCACCACCGGTGTCCCCGGCTGTTTGCCCTTCACGGCGCGGAGCAGATCCAGACCCGACAGGCCCGGCATCTTGATGTCGGAAACGACCAGGTCGAAGGATTCGGCGGTGATGCGTGCCAGCGCCTGTTCGGCGGCGGCCGCCTGCGTCACGATGCAGCCGTGGGCCGAGAACGCGGAGACGAGGAAGCGCAGGAGCGACGCGTTGTCGTCGACGACGAGGACGCGCAAGGCCTCCGGTGGCGCGGCGAGCGGCGAGACCGCGGACATGGTCGCCCTTCCCCTACTTGCTGGCCGACATCTGGTTGAGGAACTCCATCCACTGCCGCGTCAGGACGCCATCGTTGGGAAACTTCAGACCCTCGAACTCCTGGGGCAGCGCGGTCGCCAGCTGCTTGGCGGCGTCGGCCATGACCTGCTGCTGGCTGACGGGGGCGGCCACCGGTGCCGCGCCGGCCGCCAGCGCCTCGACCGTCAGCGCTGGCCGGGGCTCGGCCGGGCGCGCCTCCGCCGGTGTCGCTGGAGTCGCCTCGACCTCGGCCGGCGCCACTGCCATTGGGTCGCGCGCGAGCTCGACCGGCGTGACGACGGCTTCGATCGCCGACGCCCCGACGGCCATGGCTTTCTCCGACATCGGGCTGGCGCTCTCGGCTCCGAGAATCGTGGAAGCCAGATCTTTGAAGGACACGCGTGGCTCGGCCTCCACGGCGCTCGGCGCGACCGGCCAGGGCGAGATCTCGGGCAGCGCGTTGAGGGTGACCGGCCCGCTCTCGAGCGAAGGCAATGACGGCATCGTCGCCGCGCTCGCCGACTCGGCCGGCCGGGCGCCGGCCGGGATCTCCGCGAGCGCGCGCCCGGGGACCGGCGGCTCCGGCTCGGCGAGGGCGAGCGGCTCGGGCGCGAGCCGGGGCATCTCGATGCGACTCGTGGCGTCAGCCCGGCGGCTTACCGTGCCGACCGAGGTGGGCTCGCGCAGCGCCACCTGACGCTCGTTGGCCCGCGGCGCCTCGCCGCCTCCCTGATCGGAGACCGTCTGGAGCGTCGCGGTCGTCCCGTGCACGGCGGCCGTCCCGTTGTTGCCCCGGGGATCCGAAGCGGTCGCCCTCGGCGGCGCCTCCAGCCCGCCGGCCCGGTGGATGGCGCCGCGACGCAGGCGAAGCAGCGTCTCGAAGTACACCGCGGCGACACCGTCGAACTCCAGGTGACGGAACTCGACGCAGTCGACCTCGGGGAATCCGAGCTGCTTGATCTTTCGGTGGAACGCGTCCGGCACCCGCTCGACGACAAAGAGCAGGCGCGGGGGCCGCTCCTCGGAGACGCGGCAGCTCGGATAGTGCCGCACGAGCGATGCGGAGTACTCGAGGCACCACGAATACGTCTCCACGGCCTTGAGCAGCATCTCCTCGTCGGCGGTGAAGCCGATGGCGCCCAGCACGAGCGAGCCGGCCGCGTCGACGCCGATCACGTCGATCGTCGAGTGGCCGAGCAGCAGCCGGGCATCGAGTACAATGAGCCCCGGCTCGATGGCGTCGAAGTTCTCGACAACCAGCGCCTGAAGCTTCTCGACATCTTCGATCCGCAGTTTTCTGACGGCCAATGTCATCGGTTCGCTCCTCATGGGTCGCGGCCGGGTGCCCCGGCTCTCTCGTCGGTGCTCCTGAGCAAGGGGGATACCAAGCCGACTGTGCGCCTCAACCGCATGATCGGCAAAGCTTTTTGGAAGTCGTGATGTGCCTGGCCCGGCTCGTATGGCTGATTCCTATCCGCCCCCCGGAGGCTCGTGAGGAGGCTCCGATCAGAATCCAGCCAGGATCAGGAAGGGCCGTCGGTGAGCTTTTTGCGGAGGGTCTGCCGGGTGATCCCGAGGATCTTGGCGGCCTCGCTCTTGTTGCCGTTGACCTGACGGAGGACCTTGAGGATGTAGGCGTGCTCGACCGCCTCCAGCGTGCGGGGCTCACGCGAGACCTCCTCGGCCAGCGGCCCGTCGGTCGTGGCGGCGAACGGCTGCGGCAACTGGTCGGCTTCGATGGTGTCGCTGGTGCTCAGGATGACCAGGCGCTCGATCAAATTCTTCAGTTCGCGCACGTTGCCCGGCCACGGATAAGCGAGCAGCAGCGTTTCCGTCTCTGTGGCCAGGCGCTTGACCGCCTTGTGGAACGTGCTGTTGGCCTCGGAGAGAAAGTGCCGCGCCAGCGGCAGGATGTCCTCCCGGCGCTCGCGCAAAGGGGGGATCGTGAGCGGAATGACGTTCAAGCGATAGAAGAGATCCTCCCGGAACGTGCCCTCCCTGACCATGGCCTCGAGCGAGCGGTTGGTGGCGGCGATCACCCGCACATCGACTTTCAGGTCACGGGTGCCCCCGACCCGCTTGAAGGTCCTCTCTTGCAGGCAGCGCAACAGCTTGGCCTGGCTGGCCAGCGGGATCTCGCCGACCTCGTCGAGAAACAGCGTGCCGCCGTCGGCCAGCTCCATCAACCCCTTCTTGGTGGTCTTGGCGTCGGTGAACGCGCCTTTCTCGTGCCCGAACAGCTCGCTCTCGAAGAGCGTCTCGGTGATGGCCGCGCAGTTGACCTCCATGAACGGCGAGTTCCGCCGGCCGCTCTCGAAGTGCAGGCCGCGGGCGACCAGTTCCTTGCCGGTGCCGCTCTCCCCCTGGACGAGGATCGTGTGAGCCTCGCTCTGGGCCAGTTGGGTGATCACGTCACGCAGCCGCCGGGTCGACGCTGACTCGCCGATGATCTGATTCGTCCGATAACGTCCTTCCTGCAGGCCCTGCAGGCGGGTGATCTCGCGGCGTGCCTTGACCTCCTCCAGCGCGCGGGTGACCGAGATGCGGAGTTTCTCGAGGTGCTGAAAGGGCTTCTCGAGGTAGTCGGTGGCCCCGTTCTTCATTGCCAACACCACGCTCTCGATATGCCCGAAGGCGGTGATCATGATGACGGCGGTCTGAGGATGCTTGGCGCGCAGCTCGCGCAACACCTGGATGCCGTCGATGTCGGGCAACCGGAGGTCGACCAGGGCGAGATCGGGGTCCACCTGATCGGCGAGATCGATGCCTTCCTTGCCGGTGCCGGCCATGTGCACCTCGATGTTCTCCTGGCCGAGCACGCGGGAGACGAGCGATCTGATGTTCCGCTCGTCGTCGATCACAAGGACCGAATTCATCAGGTCGATTGTAGCCGAAGGGCCCCCCGTTAAGAAAATAACCAAGCGGTAAGTAAACCCCCGGAACCGTGCCGGGCAAAGCTCGCCCGGGCCGGCAATAAATCGACGCCGGAACAGCCGGTTACAGGTGACGGGCACCGTGGCATACCCCTCGCGTGCCGGGTTCCGCGGATGGGCAACGCGTCGACCGGCCCGACGACGAAGAGTGATCTACACCGCGCGACGGACCGCCTCAACCAGCTCATCGCCATCGGCATCGCGCTCATGAGCGAGCGGGAGTTGTCGACGCTCCTCGAGCGGATCGTCGCCGAGGCCAGGCGGTTCACCAGCGCCGAGGCAGGGACGTTGTTCCTGCGCGACGACCAACCTGCTGCGCTTCGCGGTGGCGCAGAACGACGTCCTGATGCGGTGCCTGGGGGAGCACGAGCTGCGGCGGCGCGGCGCCGCCGAGCCCCTCGATCTCTCGCAACCGAGCCTGGCGGGTCACGTGGCCCTCACCGGACGGCTGCTCAACCTCCCCGACGCGTATCGCGTGCCGAACGGGAAGCCGTACGTCTTCAACCGAAGATTCGACGCGGCGTTTGGTTACCGAACCGGCTCGGTGCTGGTAGTGCCGCTGCAGGAACCAAGGGGCGACGTCATCGGAGTGTTGCAGCTCATCAACGCGCGCAACGGCGCCGGCGAGGTGGTGCCGTTCGATCTCGAGCCGAAAAGCCTGGTCCAGGCGCTGGCCTCCCAGGCGGCCGTGTCCATCCGCAACGCGCGGCTCGAGGATCTCTCGTTCAAGGATGCGCTCACGAGGGTCTACAACCGCCGGTACTTCGGGGTGCACCTCGACGAGGAGGCCAAGCGCCACGGCCGCTTCGGCGAGCCGCTGTCGCTGGTCCTCCTCGACCTCGACCGCTTCAAGGCCATCAACGACGATCTTGGCCACCGGGCGGGTGACGACACGCTGCACGAGGCGGCCCAGCTCATGGTCGCCAACTCCCGCAGCTTCTCCATCGTCACCCGGTACGGCGGTGACGAATTCGCCGTCCTGCTCGTCAATACGCCGAAGGCGGGAGCCGTCAAGTACGCGCAACGCATCAAGGACGTGATCGAGCGGCACCGGTTCGCGCATGGCCCGCTCACCGTCAGCATCGGAATCGCGACACTGCCCGATGACGTCACGAACAGCGATGACCTCATGCCGGCCGCCGATCGCGCGCTCTACGCCGCGAAGCGGCTCGGGCGCAATCTGATCGAGATCGCCTAGCGCCCACCCACGGTCGGCGCCCGTTCGTGAATAGTCCGCGCGAGTGACATGGGGGGCCCGACATGGCCCCCCATACCCCCGACGCTCGTCGCGCCCCGGCTAAGCCGGGGCACTCCTCGTGATCCCGACACGCTCGCCCTCGTCGGGCGATCCTCCACCCGCCCGGCCCTCGATTTCACCGATCCCCACCGCCGTATACTCGAGGGCATGGTGCGTCCAGCGCAACTGCCCCGATCGCGCGAGGCTGGATGACCTCGCTCGAGGTCCTCGAGCGGATCCAGCGGCGCGTCCTCTGGCTGTCCACCTGGATGGTCCACCACGCCAATGCGCGGCCGAGCCACGACGGCCTCAAGGTCGGCGGCCACCAGGCCTCGTCGGCGTCGGTCGTGAGCCTGATGACGGCGCTCTACTTCGACGCGCTGGGCTCGGACGACATCGTCGCGGTCAAGGCCCATGCGGCGCCGGCCTTCTACGCGATCCAGTATCTGCGCGGCCGGCTGCGCCCCGAGGATCTGCGCGCGTTGCGGAGCTTCGGCGGGCTGCAGGCCTATCCGAGCCGCCGGAAGAACCCCGAGGTCGTCGACCTCTCCACGGGCTCGATGGGGTTGGGGGCGGTGGCGGCCACGTTCGGCGGACTGGCCGCGCGCTACCTCGTGGATCACGGCCACCGCGGGGTGCGGGCGCGCTTCGTGGTGATGGTGGGCGACGCCGAGCTCGACGAAGGCAACGTGTGGGAGGCCCTCGGCGAGGAGCACGTGCGGCGGCTCGGCAACGTGCTGTGGATCGTCGACGTCAATCGCCAGAGCCTGGACCGGGTCACGCCCGACGCCCGGCCGGGGCAGCTCGCCGACATGTTCCGGGCCGGCGGCTGGCGGGTCGATGAGCTGCGCTGGGGCCGCCGGCTGCAGGCGCGCTTCGTCCGGCCCGGCGGCGACCGGCTGCAGGCCCGGCTGGAGTCGGCGTCCAACGCCGAGTACCAGCGGCTGCTGCGCCATCCGGCCGGGGCGCTCCGCAAGGCGCTGCTCACCGCCAGCGACGGCGCGCTCGATCCGGCGCTCGATCACGCCCTGGCCGACGTCCCCGACGAGGCGCTCCCGGCACTGATCGGCGACGTCGGCGGCCACGATCTGGCCTCGATCCGCGAGGCCTACGCGGCGGCGGCGCTCGAGCGCGATCGGCCCTCGGTGATCCTCGCCCACACGATCAAGGGCTGGGGGCTGCCGTTCGCCGGCGATCCGCTCAACCACACCATGGTGACGAGCGCGGCCCAGATCGAGGAGCTCCGCGAGGCGCTCGGGATCGCGCCCGGCCAGGAGTGGGCCGGCTTCGCGCCGGACACGCCGGAGGCCGCGCACATCCGGACGCTCGCTCACGCTTTCACCCCTCCGTCTCCGCGGCCGGCCCCGGCCATTCCCGAGACGCTCGACGAGACGTATCCCGAGACGACATCGACCCAGGAGGCGTTCGGCCGCGTGCTGGCCGCGCTGGGTCGCCACCCGGCCGGCGACGCCATCGTCACGGTGTCGGCCGACGTGGCCGCCACGACGCACCTGGCGGGCTGGATGAATCGCAAGGGCATCTACTTCCCCGACGCCCGGGCCGACGCCTTCGCCGACGTCCCCCAGGCGCTGCGCTGGCGGGAAGGCCCGGGCGGTCAGCACGTGGAGCTCGGGATCGCCGAGCACGACCTCTTCCTGCTGCTGGCCGCCCTGGGGCTGACGGCCGAGCTGGCGGGCGTCACGCTGCTGCCGATCGGCACGCTCTACGACCCGTTCGTCGCCCGCGGCCTCGACGCGCTCTACCATGCGCTCTACGGCGGCGCGCGCTTCGTCGTGGTCGCCACGCCGTCGGGGGTCAGCCTCGCGCCCGAGGGCGGCGCCCACCAGTCGGTGATCACGCCCGGCATCGGCGTCACGCTGCCCGATCTCGCCTACTACGAGCCCGCGTTCGCCCAGGAGGTGGAGTGCATCCTGCTGGACGGGCTACGCTCGGTCGCCGCGCGTCGCGAGAGCCTGTACCTGCGGCTGAGCACGGCGCCCGTCGATCAGCGCCTGGCGCCGGCCCCGAGCGCCGAGCACCGGGGGGCGGTCCTGGCCGGGGGCTACCGGCTGCTGGACGCGCGGGCGGCGGCCGGCTGGAACCCGGAGGCGGCCGTGAGCCTGTTCGCGACGGGCGTCACCGTGTCCTCGGCGGTGGCGGCGGCCAGACGGCTCGCCGAGCGGGGCGCCTTCGCGAGCGTGTTCGTCGTCACGAGTCCCGACCGGCTCTATCGTGGCCTGCGCGAGCCGCGCCCGTACCTCGAGACGCTCGTCGGCGCCGACGAGGAGGACGTGCCGGTGATCTCGGTGCTCGACGGGCACTCACACGCGCTGGCCTTCCTGGGCGGCGCCCTCGGCGTGCCGCAGCTCGCGCTCGGGGTGGACACGTTCGGCCAGTCGGGCACGCGCCCGGACCTCTACCGTCACTACGGCATCGATGCCGACGCGATCGTCCAGGCGGCAAGGATCCTGCTGGCGATGTAGCCGGAGGCGGTCCATGCCCGAGAGGTCCGCGGCTGAGTTCCTGCCCCGGCGCCGCACGCTGGCGGCGCTGCGCGAGGCCGCCGCCGGGTGCCGCGGCTGCGACCTCTACCGGCGCGGGACGCAAACCGTGTTCGGGGAGGGCCGACCCGACGCCCGCGTGATGCTGGTCGGCGAGCAGCCGGGCCACGAGGAAGATCGGGCCGGACGCCCGTTCATCGGTCCGGCCGGACGGCTGCTGGATCGGGCGCTGGCGGCGGCCGCGATCGCGCGGGACGACGTGTACGTGACCAACGTCGTGAAGCACTTCAAGTGGGAGCCGCGCGGCAAGCGGCGCATCCACGCCAAGCCGACCCAGCGCGAGATCGCCGCCTGCCTGCCGTGGCTCCAGGCCGAGCTGGACGTGGTGAAGCCGGCGGTCGTGGTGTGCCTGGGCGCCCCGGCCGCCCAGGCGCTGCTGGGGCCGACCTTCCGTGTCACCAGACAGCGCGGGCAGTGCCTCGGCGCGCGGTGGGCACCGTGCGTGCTCGCAACCGCGCATCCATCGTCGATTCTCCGGGCGCCCGACGACGCGACCCGCCACCGTGAGTTCGATCGACTCGTGGCCGACCTGGCGGTCGCGCGCGCGGCCCTGCCGCGCTGAGTCGGAGTATACTTCGAGCACTCATGGCGAGCCTCACCGCCGACCGCAAGTCCGCGCTCCGCCGCGAGCTCGAGGCCATCGTCGGGCGCGGCGGGGTGCTGTCCGAGCGCGACGAGCTGCTGGTCTACGAGTCGGACGGGCTGACCCTCTTCCGGGCGCTCGCCGACTTCGTCGTCTTCCCGACGGCTGCCGAGCAGGTGGCCGCCATCGTGCGGCTGGCCAACCGCGCGCAGCTGCCGTTCGTGGCCCGCGGCGCCGGCACCGGGCTGTCGGGCGGTTGCCTGCCGGCCGAGGGCGGCATCGTGATCTCGATGATGCGGATGAACCGCGTCCTCGAGGTGGACTACGACAATCAGATCGCGGTCGTCGAGCCGGGGCTCGTCAACCTGCATCTCTCGGCGGCGGTCGGCGCCCGCGGCTTCTACTACGCGCCCGACCCGTCGAGCCAGCAGGCGTGCACCATCGGCGGCAACATCGCCAACAACTCCGGGGGGCCGCACACGCTCAAGTACGGCGTCACGGTCAACCACGTCCTCGGCCTGGAAGTCGTGATGCCGGAGGACGGCAGCATCGTCTGGCTCGGCGGCAAGACGCGCGATGCCCTGGGCTATGACCTGGCCGGGGTCTTCGTCGGTTCCGAGGGGACATTCGGAATTGCGACGAAGATCGTCGTGCGCATCCTGAAGAAGCCCCAGGCGGTCACGACGGTCCTGGCCGTGTTCGATCAGATCGATCAGGCCTCCGCGGCGGTCTCGGCGATCATCGCGCGGGGCCTGGTGCCCGCCGCCGTCGAGATGATCGACCAGCTCACGATCCAGGCCGTCGAGGACGCGTTCGGGTGCGGGTATCCGCGCGACGCGGCGGCCGCGCTGCTCATCGAGATCGACGGACTGCGGGCCGGGATGGACCTCCAGGCCGAGCGCATCGTGGCCGCCTGCCGCGAGGCGGGCGCGCGGGAGGTGCGGATGGCCGCCGACGAGACCGAGCGCCAGCTCCTGTGGAAGGGGCGCAAGTCGGCGTTCGGGGCCTACGGGCGAGTGTCGCCCGCCTACATGGTGATGGACGGCGTCATTCCCCGTACCCGGCTGCCCTACGTGCTGGGGCGCGTCAACGAGATCGTGGCCGCCCACGGCCTGCGCGTCGGCAACGTGTTCCACGCCGGCGACGGCAATCTCCATCCCAACATCCTCTACGATCCGCGCACGCCGGGCGAGGAGGCGCGCGTCGTGGAGGCGGGAGCGGCGATCATGCGAGTCTGCGCCGAGGTGGGCGGCTCGATCTCCGGCGAGCACGGCATCGGGCTCGAGAAAGCCGACTTCATGCCGTTCATCTTCTCCGCCGCCGACCTCGACTTCATGCAGCGGCTCAAGACCGCGTTCAACCCGACCGGGCTGTGCAATCCCGGCAAGGTCTTCCCCACGCGGAAATCCTGTGGTGAGGCCGGACCGGTGGCGTATCGGCCACACGCCATCGAAGAGCGGGGCCTCGCTCAGCGCTTCTGAGCGGGCGGACCGGGCCGTGGAGGCGCTGCTCGACAAGCTCCGCGCGACCGTCGGCGCCGCCGGCGTGCTCACCGGCGTCGACCTCTCGCCGTTCGTGGTGGAGGGACGCACGCCCGCGGCCGCCGTCTTCCCCGGCACGGTGGACGAGGTGGCCGCCGTCGTCCAGCAGGCGGCGGCGGCCGGCGCGTCGATCATCCCGTGGGGTGGCGGCACCGCCATCGCCGTCGGCGAACCGCAGCCGCGCGCGGGCGTCGTGCTGGGCCTGCGCCGCCTCGACCGGCTGATCGAGCACGAACCGGGCGACCTGACGGCCACCGCCCAGGCCGGACTCACGCTCGGCGGGCTGCAGACCGCGCTGCGGGGGCGCGGGCAGTGGCTCTCGCTCGACGCGCCCGACGCCGAGAGGGCGACCGTCGGTGGGCTCGTCGCCGCCAACGCCTCCGGCCCGCGGCGCCATCTCTACGGCACCGTCCGTGACCTGCTGATCGGGCTGACCGTGGTCACCGCGGGCGGCGCCGTCGTGCGCGGCGGCGGCAGAGTCGTCAAGAACGTCGCGGGCTACGACCTGCCCAAGCTCTTCATCGGCTCCTACGGCACGCTGGGGGTCGTGGTGGAGGCGACCTTCAAGCTGCGCCCGCTGCCCGACGACGAGCGCCTGGTGGCGGCGCGGTTCGACCGGCTCAAGGACGCCGGTGCCGCCGCGCGGGCGCTGCTGGCGAGCGATCTGCTTCCCAACGCGGTCGAGCTGCTCGACGGCGCATCGGCGGCCGCGATGGGTCTGGAGAGCGCCGCCACGCTCGTCGTCGGCTTCGACGGCTTGGCCGAACAGGTGCAGTGGCAGGCCTCCGAGCTGGCCACGCTCCTCGGCCCGTTCGGGGGGCGCAACGTCGCGGGGGTGCCGCCGGCGGGCTGGGCGCGGCTGTCAGCGCTCGCGCGCGCAGCGTTTGCGTCACCGGCCTCCGTGGTCACGTTCAGTGTGCTGCCGACGCTGGTCGTCGACACGATGGAGCAGGCGGCCGCGGCGGCTCGCCAGCGCGGGCTCGCCAGCGCGTGGACCGCCCACGCGGGCGTCGGCGCCGTCACCGGCGCGCTGGACGCCAGCCGCGAGGCGGCGGCGGTGGTCACCGTGCTGGCCGAATGGCGCGCGATCGCCCGGGCGGGGGGCGGGTTCGCCACGCTGGCCTGGGCGCCGCTGGCCGTGAAATCGCAGGTGCCGGTCTGGGACGACGCGGGTCCCGCCGGCCGGGTCATGCAACGGATCAAAGCCCAGCTCGATCCGCACAACGTCCTCAACCCCGGCCGCTTCGTGGCCGGCATCTAGCGGCGGATCATGGCGCCCGCAGCCGCCGACCCGCCGGGCACCGCGCCGGGTCCGCTCGCGCTGCACGGCCTCGGGGTGGAGGGCGTGAACCAGTGCGTGCACTGTGGGCTCTGCCTGGCGTCCTGCCCGACGTTCGCCGAGCTGGGCACCGAGATGGATTCGCCGCGCGGCCGCATCTTCCTCATCAAATCGCTCGCCGAGGGGCGCATCGGCCTGGGCGACGCGACGGTCGAGCATCTGTCGCTCTGCCTGGATTGCCGGGCCTGCGAGACCGTGTGCCCGGCCGGGGTCCCCTATGGCCGCCTCATCGAGGCCGCCAAGGCCGAGATCGAGCGGCAACGTCCCGGCACTCCCGCGCGCCGCGCGTTCCGCTGGCTGAACTTCGGGCTGCTGCTCGGCCGCCCGCGCGTGCTCGCCGCCGCCGCGGCAGCGCTACGGCTGTACCAGGCGGGCGGTTTGCAATCTCTCGTGCGGCGCTCCGGCCTGACCCGGCTCTTCCCGGGCACGCTGGCGGCGTGGGAGGCGCTGCTGCCGCGGCTGCCGTCCGCCGCCGACCGGGCGCCGCTGCCCCTGCTGACCCCCGCGGTCGGTCCCCGGCGCGCCCGCGTCGCGATGCTGACGGGCTGCGTGCAGTCGGTCGTCTTCGGCGCCCACAACCGGGCGACGGCGCGCGTCCTGGCGAGGAACGGGTGCGAGGTCGTGGCGCCGGCGCAGGGTTGCTGCGGCGCCTTGAACGCCCACGGCGGTGATCACGCGCGCGCCGTCGAGATGGCCAAGCGGACGGTCGAGACGTTCGAGGCTGCCGGTACCGAGGCGGTGATCGTCAACACGTCGGGCTGCGGCGCCCACATGAAGGGGTACGGCGCCCTGCTGGCGGGCGACCCGGCCTGGGGCGAGCGGGCCGCCCGCTTCGCGCGCACCGTGCACGACGTCGCCGAGTTCCTGGCCCGCGAGACCCTGAGGGGCCCCCTGCAGCCCGTGCCGCTCACCGTCACGTACCACGATCCCTGCCACGTGGTGCACGGCCAGAAGATCCGCCGACAGCCGCGCGAGCTGCTCGCCCAGATCCCCGAGTTGCGCGTCGTCGACCTGCCGGAAGCGGACTGGTGCTGCGGATCGGCCGGGATCTACAACCTGACGCAGCCCGAGATGGCCGGCCGCCTGCTGCGCCGTAAAGTGCGCAACATCGAGTCGACGGCGGCACAGGCCGTCGTCACCGCCAACCCCGGGTGCATCCTGCAGATCCAGGCGGGGCTGCGGGCTCGGGGTCTCGACCTGCCCGTGCTCCACCTCGTCGAGATCCTCGACCGAAGCTCGTCGGGGATGTCGACGGCCTCCGCCGATGCCTCCCGCTCGAGCGAGGGTGGCGGCGGCAGGGCCGCCACCGGCAAGCGGTGAAGCAGTCGCGCACTTCGACACCCGATGAACACAAGGCGTCGGCGCCCTCCACGGTGGGCTGCTTCGTGCTGACCGTGTCCGACACCAGGACGCCCGAGACCGACACGGGCGGAACCGTGATTCGCGAGCTGCTGACCGGGGCCGGGCACACCGTGGTGGGCGCTCAGATCGTCCGGGACGAGCCGGTCGAGGTGACCCGCCTCGTGCGCCAGGCGTGCGCCGACGTGCGCGTGCAGGTGGTGATCCTGACCGGCGGCACCGGGATCACCTCACGCGACTCGACCTTCGAGGCGGTGGAGGCGCTCCTGGACCAGCGCCTGCCGGGCTTCGGCGAGCTGTTCCGCATGCTCTCGTACGAGCAGGTCGGCCCCGCCGCGATGCTGTCGCGGGCGCAGATGGGTGTGCACGCCCGGCGCATCGTCGTCTCGCTCCCCGGCTCGCCCAACGCCTGCCGGCTCGCCCTCGAGAAGCTCCTGCTCCCCGAGCTCGGCCACCTCGTCCGCGAAGTCGGCCGCTGACTCACCCTCGACACGCGCGCTATACTTGGGGCGCTGTTGCGCACCAAGGAGGACCGTATGTCGCGCTCCTGTCGCCCGGCGCTTCTTGCCCTGCTCCTCGCCGCCGCGCTGCTGGCTCCGGCGGTGCCCCCGACCACCGCGCAGGAAACCAGGTACTGGCGTGAGGATGCGGCCGTCACCCCGCCGCCCGAGCTCTCGCGCTTCAACCTGTTGCTGGCGGACCTTGCCGAGCAGCTCAAGCCCGCGTTGGTCCACGTCCGCGTCCGCCGCGCGCCCGGCAAGGACAGGGACGACGAGAGCCCCGGCGAGCCGCGACGCAGCAGCGGCTCCGGCTTCATCATCGACCCCAACGGCCTGATCGTCACCAACGCCCACGTGGTGGAGGATGCCGACTGGCTGCAGGTCCGGCTGGCCGACGGCCGGCGCTTCACCGGCAAGGTCGTGGGTCAGGACGCCCGCGTGGACCTCGCCCTGGTCCGGATCGAGGGCGCATCCGGCCTGCCGACGCTGCCGATCGGTGACTCCAACCGGGTGCGCGTGGGCGAGTTCGTCCTGGCGCTGGGCCACCCGTTCGGGCTCGAGCAGTCGGTGTCCTTCGGCATCGTCAGCCGCAAGGGATCGCCGCTCACGGTGGCGGCTCCCGGGTTCGACTTCATCCAGACCGATGCCGCCATCAACCCCGGCAACTCCGGCGGGCCGCTCGTCAACATGGCGGGCCAGGTCGTGGGCGTGAACAGCATGGCGGCGCGCAACGGGTCCATCGGCTTCGCCATCCCGTCCAATCTCGTGAAGCTGCTGGTGCCGCAGCTGGCCACCAGGGGCAGGGTCGAGTGGGGCTGGCTCGGCGTCTCGATCACCGAGATCGGCGACGACGACTTGGACCGCCTCAAGCTGCGGGAGGCCAAGGGCGTGCTGGTCCGGGGCGTGATGCCGGGCGAGCCGGCCGATCAGGGCGGTGTCATGGCCGACGACGTGATCATCGCGCTCGACGGCACGCCGCTGGACGCGCCGCGCGACCTGCAGCGCGTGGTGTCCACGACGCCGGTCGGCAAGCGCGTGCGCATGGTCGTGCTCCGCGGAGGCGAGCAGAAGGAGATCGAGCTGACGATCGGGCGCTACAAGGACCGCGCGGAGCGCGCGTCACCCGCCAAGCCGGACCCCCCCACGAAGTAGTCAGGCCCTCGCGCGCGGGGCGGCGAGGGCGGCCAGCGTCGCCCGCGCCCACGGCTCGGCCAGCGTGGGTGCCGGAGCATAGCGGATCGTCTCGGTGATGCGCATGCCCCCTTCCCACTCGGTCGCCGAGTCCTCCAGGACCTGCTCGACCTCCAGCAAGAAGTAGCCCAGCCCGAACGGCTCGCCACCCTCGACCGAAAGCGGCCCGTCCAGCGCGCGCGTCTTGACGTAGACGACGGCCTCGGGCTCCACCATGATGAGCGTTCCCACCCGGCGCCGGGCGAGGTTGCGCCCACTGCCGCTGGCCGCCTGGATCACGAGGCCCACCGTGCGGGCGTCGTAGGCGCGCAGCTCCAGGTATGACAGGAGCATCGGGTGAGGCCGGCCCTCCCCGTCTTGCGTGACGAAGGGCAGGCCGACCCCGAGCCGCCGCTCAAGGTCCCGCTGGCTCAGCTGCTCGATGAGCGCCGGGGACAGCGCGGTGGCAACCAGGCGTGTCATGCCAGAAGGGTAACAACGACGTCACGAGCGAGACAGCCTGGCCGCGCGGCGTCAAGCGATCGCCCGCCTCGACGCGGACTTGCCACGGGAAGCGCCATGGTCCTGGGCTTGCACATCCCTGCCCGCGGCCCGTTTCGGGTCGACGCCCCAAAGGGAAGCGGACCCTCGGCAGGGTCCCTCCTCCTGGCCCTCCCAGGGAGGCCCGCTACATGGAAAGTCTGCGCTGGTGGTTCCTGTTGATCGCCGCCGTGATGTTCTCGATGTCGGGCTGCGCCTCCTCCCAGGACTGGGCCTTCTGGCGCGACCACCCGACCCACTTCGCCTCCGGCGGCCACTTCACCTTCTCCATGCGTCAAGACCCTGGCGACACGAACGGCAACGGGTTCGATCCCGTCATCAGCGATCAGGACGTCGCGCTCGCGCAGAACGAGGCCTGGTGGGGTCACCTGGTACCGCCGGCGCCGCCCGTGGACCTCTCGGGCCGCTGGGTCGGGACGTGGAAGGGCATCGGGCTCTTCGACTCGCTGCGCCAGAGCTCGGCGGAGGCCACCCTCGTTCAGCACGGCCCGATCGGGATCGCCCACCTCGTCCTCGACGACACGATCGCGGCTGGAGTGCCATGGGTCATGCGGCTCGAGGGCTCGAAGGGGGTGCGGCTCGTCTACCGGGTTTCGGGGAGCGACGCGTGGATGAGGCACCGGACCTCGCCCGCGGAGATGACCGCCGCCTTCACGCTCATCGACGACAAGCTCGTCGGCACCCTGCCGAACGCCGACACGCCGGTCGTCATCACCCTGCACCGCGCCGAGAAGTAACGCAGCGACTCGGGAACGCGACGAGCGTGCGGGGCCGCCTGGGGGGTGGGGCCATCTCGAGGCCCGCGCGGGTGATCGAGGAGCGCCACGGCTCCGCCGGGGCGCTCCGAGCGTTGGGGGTTTGGGGGCCATCTCGGGGCCCCCATGTTCAACAATCGAGCGCCACGGCTC
>DASWJN010000122.1:0-2154 GCA_036397135.1 Candidatus Methylomirabilota bacterium | reverse complement strand
AGCCTCAAGGCCCAGCGGCTGGTGGAGACCACCTACGAGTGCCTGATGCGCGGCATCGCCGCCGTGCGCCCGGGCGCGACCCTGGGAGACGTCGGCCACGCCATCCAGGAGCTCGCCGAATCCCGGCGCACCTCGGTGGTGCGCGACTTCTGCGGCCACGGCACCGGGCGCGTCTTCCACACCCCGCCCAACGTGCTCCATTTCGGCAGGCCCGGCGAGGGGCTGCGCCTGCGCGCCGGCATGATCTTCACCGTCGAGCCCATGATCAACGCCGGGCGCCCCGAGGTGAAGGTGCTGGCCGACGGCTGGACGGCGGTGACCAAGGACCGCTCGCTCTCGGCCCAGTTCGAGCACACGGTGGGGGTGACCGAGGACGGCTGCGAGGTCTTCACCCTCTCGCCCAAGGGCCATACCCGCCCGCCCTATGAGGGCTGAGGCGGCAGGCGGGTGGGCGCGCCGGGCTTTGGACCATGATTCTCACGCCGTCATTCCGGCCGTTAGGCGAGCCCGGAAATCCAAAGGATTTCCGGACCGCGAGCCTTGCGAGCCGGAATCCATGAGCCCGAGGCGTGCTGTGATCGCTGGATTCCGGCTCGCGGACCCCCCGGTCAAGCCGGGGGGTCGCGGCCGGAATGACGAGTGGGCGTGTCGCGGGCCTTCGGCCTGAACCGGGGGAGACGGGCGGAGGGGATCGCCATGGCCGAGACGCCCCATTACCACGGCCATCGTCGGCGCCTGCGCCGGCGCTTCCTCAAGGATTCGGGCGCCGGCTTCTCGGACTACGAGCTCATCGAGCTCATCCTGTTCGGCGCCCTGCCGCGGACCGACGTGAAGCCGCTGGCCAAGGCGCTGCTCAAGCGCTTCGGCACCTTCGCCGAGCTGATCGCCGCGCCCGCCGCCGACATCCGCAAGGTGGATGGCGCCGGCGAGGCCGTGGTGGTGGCCCTGAAATCCGTCCAGGCGGCGGCGCTCCGCCTCATGCAGGACGAGCTCATGGACCGCCCGGTGCTCACCGACTGGCGCCGGCTGCTGGATTACTGCCACGCCAGCATGGCGCGGGAGAGGACCGAGCAGTTCCGCGTGCTCTACCTCGACCGCAAGAACGTGCTGATGGCCGACGAGGTCCAGCAGTCGGGCACGGTCGACCACGCCCCCGTCTACCCGCGCGAGGTGATGAAGCGCGCGCTCGAGCTCGGCGCCTCGGCCCTGATCGTGGTCCACAACCACCCCTCGGGCGACCCCACGCCGTCGGCCGCCGACGTCGAGATGACCGAGGCGCTGGCCGCGGCCGCCAACAAGCTCGGCCTGGTGCTCCACGACCACGTCATCGTCGGCCGCACGGGGCACGCGAGCTTCAAGTCGCTGGGGCTGCTGTAGCGGTTTGCGGGAGAAATATTTGCAATTAGCTATCTTTTCTGGTTGACAATTGATAGCGGAATGCAAATATTCATCCATGCTGAGGATCGCCTTCAGCCGGCACGCGATCCGCGCCCTGCGGCGCATGCCGGTGAACGAGGCGCGGCGCATCCGGGCGAAGATCGAGGCCTACGCGAAGGACCCGGCAGCGCAGGCAAACAACGTCGCCCGGCTGCGGGGCCGGGACGGCTACCGGCTCCGGGTGGGCGACTGGCGGGTGATCTTCGAGCGCGACGAAACCACGCTGGCCATCCTCGACATCGGCCCGCGCGGCGGCATCTACCGATGAAGGAGCGATCATGAGCGATCCGCAGATCATCAAGACGCCCAAGGGCGACCGCCTCGCCGTCATCCCGCTCGCCGAATACGAGCGGCTGCGGGCGGCGGCGGCCGAGGCCGAGGACGTGCGCGCCTATGACGAGGCCCGGCACAGGCTCGCCGCCGGCGAGGACAAGCTGGTCCCGGCCGCAATCGCCGACCGGCTGCTCGCGGGCGACAACCCGGTGCGGGTGTGGCGGGCCCATCGCGGGCTCAAGGCGCGCGCGCTGGCCCAGGCGGCGGGCATCAGCCCCGCCTACCTCTCGCAGATCGAGCGGGGCGAGCGCGAGGGCAGCCTCGAGACCCTGCGGCGCATCGCCGCGGCGCTCGGCGTGTCGCTCGACGACCTCGCAGCGGGCGGCTGACCGCGCGCCCCCCGTGCTGTAGACTGCCCGTCTCCGCCGCCCGAGACCGCCATCG
>DASWJN010000121.1:0-4893 GCA_036397135.1 Candidatus Methylomirabilota bacterium | reverse complement strand
GATGCTGCGGCGCGCGCTGGTCGGGCACTGGGAACTGAAGCTGCTGTCGGTGATCCTCGCCGTCGCCCTCTGGCTGTTCGTCGCCAGCGCCCAGCGCAGCGAGATCGCGCTCGCGGTGCCGGTGGAGTACGTCGGACTGGAGGGGCCAATGACCCTGGACGGCCCCCAGCGGGAGACCGTGGATGTCCTCGTCCGGGCCACGCGCTGGGCCGCCGAGCGGGTGAGCCCGACCTCGGTCCGCGTCCGCATCGACGTGGCCGGGCTGGAAGAGGGCGACAACCTCGTGCAGCTGATGCCCGACAGCGTGCAGGTCCCCCCCGGGGTCCGGGTGACCCGGGTGGCGCCCGCCTGGGCGACCGTGCGGGCCGTGCGGGCGGCGACCAAGCGGGTCGCGGTCGTGCCGCACGTGCAGGGCAGCCCCGCGCCGGGCCATGTGCTGCGCCGGGTGGTGGCGGAGCCGGCGAGTGTGGAGATCAAGGGGCCTCGCACTACAATCGAATGGCGGAGCGCCGTCGACGCGCTCCCGGTGGACGTGTCGGGGCAGCGCCAGGCGGTGACCCGGACAGTGGGTCTGGCGCTGCCCGATTCGGTGTACGCCGTCGACCGGCGCACGGTCGAGATCACCGTGGACATCCGACCGGAGGAAGCGATGCAGGAGCAGTCTTCAGCGGGAGCGCGCCGGTGAGCCGGCTGTTCGGCACCGACGGCATCCGGGGGGTGGCCAACGAGCCGCCGCTCATGCCCGACCTGGCCTATCGTGTCGGGCGCGAGCTGGTGGCGACGCTGGCCGAGCAGCACGGCAGCGAGCGCGTGCGGGTGGTGATCGGCCGCGACACGCGTCGCTCGGGGCCGCTGCTGGAGGCGGCGATGGTGGCCGGCCTGCTCTCGGCCGGCGCCGATTGCTTCGCCGTCGGGGTGCTGCCCACCCCGGGCATCGCGCTGCTCACCCGCGCGCTGGAGGCCCAGGGGGGCATCGTGCTCTCGGCCTCCCACAACCCCTTCGCCGACAACGGCATCAAGCTCTTCTCCTCCGAGGGGACGAAGTTCCCCGACGCCTGGGAGGCGCAGATCGAGAGCCGGCTGGCGGGCCCCGACACCGCGCCGCGCGCCCGCGGCGCGGCCCTGGGCCGGCTCACCACCTACGAGCGGTCGGAGAAGTACTACGTCGATTTCCTCACCCGCTGTTTTCCGCTCGACCTGGCCGGCCTGACCCTCGTGCTCGACTGCGCTCACGGCGCCACCTACCGCGTGGCGCCGAGCGTCTTCCGTCGCCTGGGCGCCCGGGTGATCACGCTGTGCACGCGGCCCGACGGCACGAACATCAACGCCGACTGCGGGGCCCTGCATCCGGAGGGGCTGCGGCGCCGGCTGAGGGCGGCCGGCGCCGACGTGGGCTTCGCGTTCGACGGCGACGGCGACCGGCTGATCTCGGTGGACCACCTCGGCGAGATCCGTGACGGCGACTACGCGCTGGCCATCGCCGGCCGCCACATGGCCGGCCGCGGGCGGCTCAAGGGCAACACCGTGATCACCACCGTCATGGCCAACCTCGGTCTCGACGAGTCGCTGGCGGCGGCCGGCATCCGCGTCGTCAAGACGCAGGTCGGCGACCGCTACGTGCACGAGGAGATGCTCAAGCTCGGCGCCAACCTCGGCGGCGAGCAGTCGGGTCACCTGCTGTTTCCGGACCACGCGCCGACCGGCGACGGCATCCTGTCGGCGCTGGCGCTGCTGGCGGTCATGCGCGAGACCGGCGAGACGCTGGCGTCGCTGGCCACGTGCCTGCGCAAGTTCCCGCAGGTGCTCGTCAACGTGGCCGTGTCGCGCAAGCCGCCCATCGAGACGCTGCCCGGCCTCACCGCGCGCCTGCAGGCCTTCGAGCGCGAGATGAACGGCGCCGGCCGCATCCTGGTGCGCTACTCCGGCACCGAGCCGCTGGCGCGGGTGATGATCGAGGGCGCCGACGACCGGCGCATCCGCGCGATGGCCGACGAGCTGGCCGCGGCGATCCGCACCGAGCTGGAGCGCTGATGGCCGTCCGCGGCGTCGGCGTCGACCTGGTGAAGATCCCGCGCCTGCGCGAGGTCATCGCGCGGTGGGACGAGCGGTTCCTCACGCGCGTCTTCACCGAGGCCGAGATCGCCTACTGCCGGGCACGGCGCGACCCGGTGCCCCACTTCGCCGCCCGCTTCGCCGCCAAGGAGGCCGGCATGAAGGCGCTCGGCACCGGCCTCCGGCTCGGGGTGAAGTGGCGCGAGCTGGAGGTGCGGCGCGAGCGCGGCCAGGCGCCCACTCTGGAGCTGCACGGCCGCTCGCGGGAGCTGGGGCTGGCCCGGGGCGGGCGCCGCATGCTCCTGGCGCTCAGCCACGACGGCGATTACGCGCTCGCCCAGGCGCTGCTGGTGGACGATGATCCGGCTGTCGTCGCGGATCCGGCGCTGCGCTAGCGTGACCGGGTTCCTCGTCCTCTCCGGGTGCGCGGCCCGGCCCGTGGACCTTCCGTCGGCGCCCGTCCAGGGCCACATTGCCGTGCGGCCGGGCCGGCCGGGCTTCGTCGTCGCCGCGCCCCACGGCTCGAGCGACGCCAACTCCGACGAGATCGCCGTCGAGATCGCCCGTCGCACCGGCTTCGGGCTGGTGGTCGCCACCGGCTTCTCGCTGGAGGCCGAGGCGCGGGCCCGCGGGGGGCGGCGCTACAAGGTCAATCGGCCGCTGGAGGGCGTCCCGGGCCGGCCGGCCTCCGAGCACGTCGTCACCGAGGCCGCGCGAAGGGTCTACGAGGCCTACGAGCAGCGCGTGCGCGAGGCCGCCCAGGGCCCGCTCCGCTTCTACGCGGAGATCCACGGCAACAATCGCCGGCAGTGCGCCGGGCAGATCGAGATCGCCACGGTCGGCGTCGATCGTGAGCTGGCCCTGCGCCTGCGCGCACTGGCCGAGCTCATCCGCGACGCCCACCTGCGAACGAACCCGGAGATCGACCGACTCGACGTGCTGATCGAGCCGGCCGACGCCGTCACCTATGGCGCCTCCGGCGCCAAGCGCGACGGCATCCTGCGCCTGCCGCAGCGCGCGTTGCACATCGAGCTGCCCCGGTGCGCCCGCCGTGACTTCCGCGAGACCTACACGACGATCCTGGCCGACTTCATCGCGCAAGCCGTGTCGCTGCCCGCCGGCCGATAGCCGTGCGGCCGGTGTTCACGGCGGACGAGATGCGGCGGGTGGATCAGCGGGCCATCCGCGAGCTGGGCATCCCGGGCGCGACCCTCATGGAGAACGCGGGCCGGGGCGCCGCCGCGTGCATCCAGGCGTCGTTGCCGGCGCTGGGACTGCCGCGGCGCGGGGTGCGGGTGGCGGTCGTGTGCGGCAAGGGCGGCAACGGCGGGGACGGTTTCGTGGTGGCGCGCTGGCTCAAGCGCGGCGGGCATCGGGTCGAGGTGTTCCTGCTGGCGCGGCCGGAGGAGGTGCGGGGCGATGCCGGCCTCAAGCTCCGTGAGATGGAGCGCCGCGGCCTCCGTGCCCGCGTGCTCGACGACGCCGCCGTGCTCGCGCGGGCGCTGCCGGCCGCCCAGCTGGTCGTCGACGCCATGCTCGGCACCGGCGCTCGCGGCGAGCCGGAGCCGCTGGTGGCCGGCGCGATCGAGCAGGTGAACGCGTGCGGCCGGCCGGTGGTCGCGCTCGACGTGCCGTCGGGTTTGCCGGCCGACGGCGGGATGCCCGAGGGCCCGGCGGTCCGGGCCGCTCTCACCACGACGTTCGCCGGGCTCAAGCGCGCGCTCGTCAGCGGCCCGGGCGTCGAGCTGGCCGGCCGCGTCGCCGTCGTCGACATCGGCGTGCCGCCGGCCGAGGTGGAGCGCGACGCCGCCACGTTCGTGCTGGAGGCCGGTGACGTCGCCCGCCATCTGCCGCGGCGGCCGCGCGACAGTCACAAGGGCAGCTACGGCCACCTGCTGGTCATCGCCGGCTCGGTCGGCAAGACCGGCGCCGCCGCGCTCGCCGCGCGGGCCGCCATGCGATCGGGCGCGGGCCTGGTGACGGTGGCCACCGCCGCCAGCGCGCAGCCCGTGGTGGCCTCGCTGCTCCTGGAAGCGATGACCGAGCCCATGCCCGACACGCCGTCCGGCACGATCGCGTCGAAGGCGCGCGGACGGCTCGGCGAGCTGGCCGAGCGTCGCGACGCCGTGGCGATGGGGCCCGGCCTCGGCCTCGACGACGACACCCAGGCGCTGGCCCGAAGCCTGGTGTTCGAGCTCCGGCAGCCGATGGTCGCCGATGCCGACGCGCTCACCGCCCTGGCCGGCCACCTCGACCATCTGCGTGGCGCGCCGGCGGCCCGCTGTCTCACACCCCATCCCGGCGAGATGGCCCGCATGCTCGGCGCCACGGTCGCCGAAATCGAGCGCGACCGCATCGCAACCGTGCGCCAGTTCGCGACGGCCTGGGACGTCCATGTCGTGCTGAAGGGCGGGACCAGCGTGATCGGCCTGCCCGACGGCACGGTATTGCTGAATCCGACGGGCAACGCCGGCATGGCGAGCGGCGGCACCGGTGACGTGTTGACCGGTGTGCTGGGGGCGTTCCTGGCCCGCGGTCTGGCGCCGGGCGCCGCGGTCGCCGCGGCCGTGTACCTGCACGGTCTGGCCGGCGACGTCGCCGCCGAGCGGGTCGGCCAGGAATCGCTCGTCGCCGGAGACGTGATCGAAGCGCTGCCGGAGGCGTTCAGGCGCGTCGGTGCCGGCCACTAAGCATGGGCCATGCATGAACGCGTGGCGCGCCTTGGGGCGGGTCCGGCCGTCGGGCGCGGCCCCCGGCGGCGCCGCGGATGGCTCGGCTGTACGCCGCAGCTCGCTCCGGTCGGGGTCGAGCGCGGCCCCCCATCCCCCAGAGGGGGCTGGG
>DASWJN010000120.1:0-3796 GCA_036397135.1 Candidatus Methylomirabilota bacterium | reverse complement strand
ATCCGTTCTTCTTCGAGGTGAGACCCGAATCGCCCCGGATGCGACTCGGGCGCTGTATCGTTCAGCGCCGGACATGGATTGTGGGGGGAGAGGACCTCGGCGGACTTCGTTTTGCCGGCGCCGACGTGAGGTTGCTCAGTGCCGTCGAGCGGCTTCGAGCCGCCCGAGGATTGCCGCGGCGCGTGTTCATCCGCCCGGCGGCCGGACGGCTGGGCCCGACAAAGCTCATGGGGCGGCACAAGGATCACAAACCGGTCTTCATCGATCTGGAAAGCTACTTGAGCCTCGACCTCTTCGCGAGCTGGGTCCGCCGCCACGGCGCGATCCAGGTAACGGAGATGTTGCCGATTCCCGAGGAATCGTGGTGGCGTGAACCCGAGGGCGTCTATTGCTACGAGATTCGGGCGCTCGTGGCCCCGGGAGCCAGCGGAAGTCACCGAGGAATCCGGGGCGTCAGGCCCGACCCTCCAGCGCGCGCGTGAGCTGGTCGAGGTGGTTGTCGTCGTGCCAGGCCATCAGCGTGAGGAACGTGTCCATCGTCATCCGGCCGCGCACGGGATGGATGCCTCCTTTGTCCCACTGGGCGGGCGTGAGCTTGGCAAACGTCGCCAACGTGTCCGCTCGGCGCTGGCGGAAAGCGGCCAGCGCCTCCGTCGCGTCGTTCCTCAGATACTGGCGCTCCTCGGCCCAGCGGTCGGCGTTGGCCCCGCCCAGGACGGGATCGACGCTCATGGCGAGGATCTGCTCGAAGCGGACGCCGAACGCCTCCTCGGTGTCGCGCAGGTGGCAGACCACTTCCTTGGCCGCCCAGTTCTTGCCGTCGGGCCGGCGGGAGAGCACGGCCTCGCTCTGGCTCTTGATGGCGGCGGCCAGCTCATCGGCGGTGCGGGTGAGACGCTGGATGCGCTGCTCGCGGGGCTGCTTGGCGTACTCCTCCATGGTCGGCATCAGGATCGTCCCTCCAGGGCGCGGGTGAGCTGCTCCAGGTGATTGTCGTCGTGCCAGGCCATCAGCGCCACCAGCATGTCGATGGTCAGGCGGCCGCGGACCGCGTGCTCGCCGCCGCGCTGCCAGTCGACGGGCGCCAGCGCGACGAGCGTCTCCAGCGACTCGCCGCGGCGGTGGCGGAAGTGCGCGAGCGCCGCCCCCGGGTCGTGGCGCCGGTACTGACGCTCCTCGGCCCACCGGTCGGCCGGCCCCATCTCCGGCAGGACGGGCTCGTCCATCGCGAGGATCGCCGCCAAGCGCTCGCCGAACACCTCCTCGGCGTCGCGCAGGTGGCAGATCACCTCGACCGGGGCCCACGCGTCGGGCGCGGGCCGGCGGGCGAGCAGCCGCTCGTGGCGGCCGTGGAGGGCGGTGGCGATCTGGGTGGGCGTCCGGGCCAGACGCGCCAGGCGCTCGTCGGGCGCCCGCCGGAACCAGGCGTCCACCGTGGGCCACGGGGTGCGCGGTGCGGCGACGAGCTGGTGGAAGAGGCTCGACTCACGCCTGTAGAACCCCTCGGTGTGAAAGGAATCGGGCAGGCGGAGCAGCGCGTAGTCGAGGTGGTGCCCCACCTCGTGCAGCAGCGTGCGCAGGTACGTCCGGAAGGCGACGACGCGCCGTTGCTTGGCCGTGCGCATCCACAGCTGGATCTTCGGGGGCTTGCCGCGCTCGGCCGTGTAGAGGCCGTGCAGCTCGCCCCAGCGCGCGTGGGGCCGTGCCGCCAGCACGTCGACGCGGACCGGCGGCACGCCGAGCGCGTCGGTGAGACCGCGGATCAACCGCTCCGTGGCCCGCTGGACCGCGCCGCGGTCCTCGGAGGCGAGCGCCTCCGTGAGGGTGTCGACCGTGGGATGGAGCATGGCCGGGTTCGTCAGCCGGACCTCCTTGATCTCGTCACTCTTCCGGTAGACCGCCTGCTGGGCGCGCGTCAGGCGCGCGTAATACGCGAACGGCATCCGGCCACCGGTGCGCCTATCGCCCCTGCCAGCGCGGTGCGCGCTTCTCCAGGAACGCCCGGGCGCCCTCGAGGCGATCCTCGGTGGTGCGCAGCAGCGTGGAGAGGTCGCCTTCGAGGCGGATGCCGTCGGCCAGCGGCAGCTCGAGGCCCTTGACCACGGCCTCCTTGGCGTACCGGAGCGCCACCGGCGCCTTGGCGGCCAGCGTCGACGCCAGCTCCTGCGCGGCCTTGAGCGCCTCGCCGGCCGGCACCACGCGCTCGACCAGACCGATGCGCAGGGCCTCGGCGGCGTCGAGGCGGGCGCCGGTGAGAATCATGTCCAGTGCCTTGCCGCGCCCGACCACGCGCGGCAGCCGCTGGGTGCCGCCGCCGCCGGGAATGATGGCGAGGTCGATCTCGGTGAGGCCCAGCCGCGAGTCGGCCGAGGCGATGCGAATGTCGCAGGCCAGGGCCAGCTCGAGGCCGCCGCCGAAGCAGTGGCCGCTGATGGCGGCGATGATCGGCTGGGGGCAGCGCTCGATCAGCGAGCGGAACTCCACCCGGCGCCGGTGCTCGCGGAACACCGTCGGCACCTGGGGCGCCGTGAACTCGCGGATGTCGGCGCCGGCCGAGAAGGCCCGCCCGCCGGCGCCGGTCACCACGACGACCCGGGCGGCGTCGTCCGTGATGAGGCCCTCGAAGCACCTCCACAGGTCGCGGCGCATGGCCTCGTTCATCGCGTTGTGGACGTCCGGCCGGTTCAGCGTGATGGTGGCGACTCCGCCGGCGGTCTCGTACCGGATGGCTTCGTAGCTCGTGCTCATCGGATCACTTTCCTGGCGCGGAGATCGGTGATGGCCGCCGCGTCGTAGCCGAGCTCCTTCAGCACCTCGTCGGTGTGCTGCCCGAGCGTGGGCGGCGGGCCGGGATCGCGGGTCGGAGTGCCGGCAAAGACGAGGGGCTGGCCCATGACACGCAGCCGACCCACCTCGGGATGATCGTACTCGTGCACCAGGTCGTGATGCCGCACGGCGGGGTCGTCCATGAACTCCTGGACGGTCTTGACGGGGCCGGCCGGGATGTCGTGGGCGGCCAGGATCTCCAGCCACTCCGCGCGCGGCTTCTCGCCGAAGCGCTGCTCGATGATCGGCAGCAGCGCCTCGTTGTTCTGCAATCGCAGCAGCCAGGAGGCGAAACGCGGGTCATTCGCGAACTCCTCCATGCCGAGCGCGGTGCAGAGCTTCACCCAGAACGACTGGTTGCCGCAGGCCAGGAAGAACCACTCGCCGTCGCCGGCCTGGTAGAGCCGGTACGTCGGGTTGTCGCGGATGAGGGTGGGCTTGCCGGGATAGTCGAGAGCGATCCCCGACTGGAGCGCCATCACACCCTGCAGCAGCGACGTCTCGATGCGCTGGCCGTGCCCGATGCGCTCGCGCACGAACAGCGCGGCCAGCACGGCCTGGGTGGCCAGCGCGGCGGTGTAGTAGTCGGTCGGCGCCGTGCGCAGGTACTTCGGCGGGCCCCCGAAGCCCTGCAGCGTCATGAGCCCGCCGAGCGCCTGGAGGATCGGATCGAAGCCGGGCCGGTCGGCGTACGGCCCGGTCGCCCCGAACGCGGTGACCGAGCAGTAGATCAATCGGTGGTTGAGCGCGCACAGGCGGGCGTGGCCGACGCCGAGACGGTCGGCGACGCCGGGCCGCCCGTTCTCCATCAGGACGTCGCCCCCGCCGGCCAGGCGCTCGACGATCTCCCGGCCCTCGGGCGTCTTGAGGTTGAGGGCGATCGAGCGCTTGCCGCGGTTCCAGCCGAAGAAGCCGGGCAGCTCGCGGAACGAGTCGCCCTCCAGCGCCTCCACCTTGACCACGGTGGCAC
>DASWJN010000119.1:0-6518 GCA_036397135.1 Candidatus Methylomirabilota bacterium | reverse complement strand
GCAACTTCGCCATCCACCTGCCCGTCATCGACCGGCTCTTCGGCACCGTGTACTTCCCGGACGGCCGCTGGCCCGACGCGTACGGCCTCGCCGGCGATCCGGTCCCCGACGGCTGGTTCCGGCAGCTCCTCTCCCCCTTCCGCCCCCCGTCGCCGCGCCCCCTGGGCTAGTGGTCCTGGTCGGAAGGCCGCAAGGGTAGACGGACGTGGGCGAGGCGCGCATGGGTGGGGTCCGCGGATCCGTTCCCGCCGCCCGTCACCGTGCGCCCCGCAGCCTGATGGAGCCCAGCCGTGGCGGGCGCGAGGCGGACTCCAGCCTCGTGGTCCGCGGACCCCACCCATGCGCGGCTCGCCCACGTCGCTTGACCTTCCAGCACCTGGAAGGTTTATGGTCCCTGCGCAGGAGGGCACGACGATGGGGGCTGTTCTCACGATCGGCCGGCTGGCCGAGGCCACGGGCGTGCCGGCGCGGACGATCCGCTATTACGAGCAGGCCGGCGCCCTGTCGCCGCCCTCCCGCACCGCCGCAGGCTACCGGACCTACACGCCCCAGGCCGTCGAGCGGCTGCGCTTCCTGCGCCGCGCACGGGCCCTGGGCCTGCCGCTCCGGCAACTCCGCCCGCTCGCCGAGGCCCTGGAGCGCGGACCAGCCGGGTCGCTTCCGCCCCGGTTGCGTGGCGTCATCCGCGCCCACCTGGACAGCGTGGAGCGACGGATCGCCGAGCTGGACCTGCTCCGGCGCCAGCTCGAGCGCGTGCTGGAGCGGTTGGACGCGGCCGACACCGTCCATCGGGCAAAAGGCGGTCCTCGCCAGCCACCCCCGCGGCAGTGCCGCTGTCTCGAGGTCGAGGAGAGCGCGGCGAGCCGGTGAACCCGCCGGTCGCCGTGCTCGGCGCCGCGTTCCTCTTCAATCTCGGCCAGGGCGTCCTCCGGCCCGCGCTGCCCCTGTACCTCCAGCAGGTGTTCGCGGCGAACTACCGGATGGTGACGCTGATCCCGGTCGTGTTCGGCGCGGGCAAGTGGATCGCCAGCCTGCCGGCGGGTTATCTCCTGGACCGGGTCGGACGGACACCCCTCATGGTGGCGGGGCTGCTGCTGATAGCCTCGATCGATCTCGCCTCGGCCGTCACCCCGGCGTACGGCGCCTTTCTCGGGCTGCGCGGGCTCGGCGGCGTCGGGTGGGCAATGTTCGGGACGGTGGCCCTCACGACGGTGGTCGCTCAACCGGGCGGGCAGCGTCGGGGGCGCGCAATCAGCCTGCTCTTGCTCTGCGAGACCCTGGGCCTGCTGCTCGGCAGCACGGCCGGCGGCGTGCTCTACACGCGCGCCGGGATCGCGAGCCCGTTCGTCTTCGAGGCCGCCTGCATGGTGGTCGCCGCGGTCGCGGTGGCGTGGCCGATGGCGGCGCCGGCGTCCCGTCCGCGCGGGCCCGGCGCGCGGGGCGATCGAGCGCGCCTGCGGAGCGTCCTGGCGGTGCCCGGTGTCGGGGTCATGAGCCTCGCGAGCGGGGCGCTGACCTCGATCCAGACCGGCATCATGGTCTTCCTGTTTCCGCTCTATCTCGCGGAGCACGCGCAGCTGGGTGCCGAGGCCGTCGGCTATCTCGTGAGCCTCACCGTGCTCGGCCGGCTCCTCGCCCTCTGGTGGGGCGGCGGCCTGTCCGATCGCTGGGGTCGAACGGCGGTCCTCGTCCCCGGGCTCCTCGGCTACGCCGCCCTGCTCGGGGGCCTGGGCTTCGTCAGCCGCCCGGTGACGCTGGGACTCTGGAGCCTCCTGATGGGCGTGGCCGCGGGCGTCGTGGCGGCCATTCCCGCCGCGGTCATCGGCGATCGGGTGCCGGCGCCGCTCCAGGGCGTCGCGATCGGCTGGCTGCGCACCGTGACGGACACCGGGATGATCGCGGGGCCGCTCGTGTTCGGCGCGCTGGCCGATGCGATCCACCTGGTGGCGCCGTTCCTGCTCGCCGCCGCCCTGCTGGCCGTCCTCGCGTTGCGTGTGCGCACCGTTGGACCCGGGCCGGCGGCCGAAGCCGCCTGACGGGCGCCCGGCGATAGTGGTACCTTCCACCAGCGTAGGGGCCGGTGGTCGTGGTGGCGTCACTCGCGTCATGGGGGAGACCGGTGGCCGAGCTGGAGCCCGTTCACCTGATGCGCTGGATCGAGGCGAACCGGCACGCCTTCACGCCACCGGTGGCCAACAAGGAAGTCTTCCCCGAGAGCGAGTTCATCTACCAGATCGTCCGCGGCCCCAACGCGCGCAACGACTTCCACATCGATCCCGGCGACGAGATCTTCTTCCAGCTCCAGGGCGACATCACCGTGCGCTGCCGCGAGGCCGGCGGCCGCCTGCGCGACGTGCCCGTGCGCGAGGGTGAGGCGATGCTGGTGCGGGCCGGCACGCCGCACTGCCCGATCCGCCCGGCCGGCACCTGGGGGCTGGTCATCGAGCGCAAGCGCCGGCCCGACGAGCTGGACGCGCTCGCCTGGTTCTGCGAGGGCTGCGGCGCGCTCCTGCACCAGGAGACCTTCGCCTGCGCCGACATCGAGCGCGAGCTGAAAGCCATCATCGAGCGCATCAATGCCAGCCCCGCCCTCCGCACGTGCAGGGCGTGTGGCGCGATCCTGCCGGTGCCGGCCACCCGCGAGCGCTCGGCGGAACAGGCGCAACCTTCGAGCAGTCGCCACCGAGGAGCCAGCGATGGAACAGGCGCCTGATCGGAAGCGAGTACAGGAGTTCGCCCGGAGGTTGTTCGGCCACTACACTAGCGGCATGCTCACGCTGATGGTGGACATCGGTCACCGGACCGGCCTCTTCGAGGCGGCGGCAAAGGGGCCCGGCACCAGCCAGCAGATCGCTGATCGAGCCGGTCTCGACGAGCGGTACGTCCGCGAGTGGCTCGGCGCCATGGCGACCGGCGGCATCATGGAGTACGACCCGGGCTCGCGGAGCTTCGTCTTGCCGGCCGAGCACGCGGTCTGCCTCACGGGCACGTCCAGCCGGAACCTGGCGGGAAATAGCCAAGGACTGGCGATGCTCGCCAAGCGGCTGGCGGCCGTCACCACGTGCTTCAGGACCGGTGGGGGCGTGCCGTACTCGGAGTTCCGGCCTGACTTCACGGACTTCATGGACGCGTCGTGGCGATTGCTCTACGACGGCCTGCTCATCAAGGGCTTCTTGCCGGCAGCCCAGGGGCTTCCCGAGCGCCTGGCGGCCGGCATTCGCGTCGCCGACCTCGGATGTGGAACCGGGCACGCGATCAACGTGATGGCGAAGGAATACCCGAGCTCCGACTTCGTCGGGTGCGACATCGCGGCGGACGCGATCGAGCGGGCCCGCGCGGAAGCGCACGCGATGGCTTTGCCGAACGCGCGCTTCGAGATCCGCGATGTGACCCGCCTCCCGGACGAGCGCACGTTCGACCTCATCACCTCGTTCGACGCGATCCACGACCAGCGCGACCCCGCGGCCGTCCTGCGGAGCGCCGCGGCGGCGCTGGCTCCCGATGGGATCTACCTCGTGGTCGAGCCGAAGGCGTCCAGTCGCCTCGAGGAGAACGTTGGAAACCCGTTCGCGCCTTGGATCTACGGGGTGAGTGTCCTGCACTGCATGACGGTCTCCCTGGCCGAGGGAGGTGCCGGACTCGGCACCGCCTGGGGTGAACACACGGCCCGGCGATATCTGGCCGAGGCCGGTTTCACCTCGGTCGAGGCGGTCGACGCGCCCGGGCCCCAGAACACCATCTACGTCTGCCGCGTCTGACCACCAACCGCCAGGTCGATCGTCCGCCGAGCAGCTACGGCTGCGCGAAGTGGTCGATGATGTAACGCGAGATGGAGTGGCGCGAGGGCAGGTTGGGCAGCGCGCCGCAGGGGAACCAGCGGGCGTCCTCCAGCTCCTCGTGGTCGATGACGACGTCGCCGCCGGCGTAGGTGGCGACGAAGCCGATCATCATCTGGCTCGGGAAGGGCCAGTTCTGGCTGCCGACGTAGCGGATGTCCGTCACGTCGACGCCGACCTCTTCCTTGATCTCGCGGGCCACGCAGCCCTCCAGCGACTCGCCGTTGTCCACGAACCCCGCCACCAGCGCGTAGCGGTTGGGCGCCCACTCGGCCTTGCGCGTCAGCAGCACGCGGTTGCCGTCGCGGACGAGGACGATGGTGGCGGGGTGCAGGTGCGGGTAGTGCTCGTAACGGCAGTCCGGGCAGCGCTTGCCCCACTCGTTCTCGATGCGCGCGGTCGGCGCGCCGCAGCGCGGGCAGTGGCCGCTGGTGGATTCCCACCACAGCGCCTGCATGGCCATGCCACCGAGCGAGAGCAGCTCGTCGGGAATCCGCGCCCCGCGCATGGGGACGAGCGTCTCGCGGGACAGCCCCTCGGGCGCCGGCGCGTCCGCCGCCACCGGTACGACCCACACCGGCTGCCCGCGATAGGTACCGAGCCAGAACGGCGCCGTGTCGCCGAGCGGGATCGGGCACTCGCCGGCCGGCAGCCGGAAGCTCGCGTCCTCGGGCACGGCCAGCAGATTCTGGCCCTGGACGAGGAGCCAGTGCCCGCGCTCGTCGGCCGGCTTGTCGCCGCGCTTGGCCGGCGCGAAGTCGGCGCCCAGGATGTCGCGGTTGAACGGCAGGTGCACGCTCAGCGGGGTCGTCATGTCCACCACGGATAGAACGGCGGCATGTCCTTGCTCGGCCGGCCGGTGAAGCGCGGCGGGCGCTTGTCGAGGAACGAGGTGATGCCCTCCCGGGCGTCGGGCGACCGCCCCGTGTACCACATGCCGAGCGAGTCCAGGCGATGGGCGTCGCCCGGGTGGCCGGCGCCCAGCATCCGCCACAGCATCTGGCGGATGAGCGCGACGGAGACGGCGGAGGTGTTGCCGGCGATCTCCCGGGCCAGCTCGCGCGCGGCCGGCAGCAGCGCCTCCGGCGCCACGACTCGGCTGACCAGCCCGCCCGCGCGCGCCTCCTCGGCCGAGAACACCCGCCCCGTGTAGGTCCACTCCGCGGCCTGCGCGATGCCGACGAGGCGGGGCAAAAACCACGTGCTGCACGCCTCGGGCACGACCCCCCGGCGGGCGAACACGAAGCCGAGCTTCGCGGCGCTGGAGGCGATCCGGACGTCCATGGGCAGCGTCAGCGTGACGCCGAAGCCGACGGCGGAGCCGTTGATGGCGGCGATCACCGGTTTCTTCAGCTCGAAGATCCGGAGCGTCACCAGCCCGCCGCCGTCGCGATGGTCCTCGGGGCGCTCGCTGCCGCCCGGCCGCGCGCCGAACGTGTTGCCGCCGCCCCCGAGGTCGGCGCCCGCGCAGAAGGCGCGGCCGGCCCCGGTGACGATCACCGCGCGCACGTCGTCGTCGCCGTCGGCGCGGTCGAAGGCCTCCACCAGCTCGCGGATCACGGTGGTGTTGACCGCGTTGAGCCGGTCGGGGCGGTTCAGCGTGATGGTGGCCACGCGGTCGGCCACCTCGTAGAGCAGCGTCTCGAAGGCCATGCTCAGAAGCCGAGCGCGCGGACGCCCTCCCCGCCGCCGGCCGGCGCGGGCTCGGGGGGCGCTGGCGCCGCCGCCGACAGCTTCTTCACCGCCGGCATCACCTCGGCGGCGAACAGGCGCATGTTGCGCTCGGCCTCGTCGTAGGGCATCCCCGCGTAGGAGAACACGCCGACGTAGTGGCTGTTGCCCGTGCGCCGGTGGATGTCCACGATCCGGTCGTGGCACTGCTCCGGGGTGCCCCACACCTGGAGGTTGACGAAGTAGTCGACGACCCTGTCGGTGCCGTACTCGGCGATCTTGTCGCTCATCTTGCCGTAGTACTCGTACCCCCTGGTGTGGGCGAGATGGTCGCCCGCGAACTGGTAGTGGTCGAGCACCGTCTGGTAGTAGCCGCCGATCCAGCGATGCGCCTGCTCGCGGGCGCGCCCGGCGTCCGCGTCGCAGAACGTCCACCCGGCCGAGATCGGCGGCGGCGCCTCGACGCCGTTCACCTGGCGGTAGACGCCGCGATAGGTCTCGAGCTCCTTGGCCACCTCGTGCCACGGCTTCTGGGGGATGATGAGGATGCCGACGCCGAGCTTCGCCATGATCGGCAGCGACTCGGGCGACACCGCCGCCGCGTAGGTGCGCCCGCGGAACGACTTGAACGGCGCCGGCCGGATGGCCGCGCGCGGCTGCTTGACGTAGGCGCCGTCGTACTCGCAGTACCCCGTCTCCAGGCCCTGCAAGATCATCTCCGCGCACTCGACGAAGCGCGGCCGCGACTCGTCCATCGCCAGCCGGAACCCGTCGAACTCCACCTTGCCGGCCCCGCGCCCCAGCCCCAGGATCAGCCGCCCATCCGCGATGGTGTCGAGCATCGCGATCTCTTCCGCCGCCCGCATCGGGTCGTGCCACGGCAGCACCACCACCATCGACCCCAGCTGCGCCCGCGCCGTGCGCCCCGCCATGTACGTGAGGAACTGCAGCACGTCCGGACACATCGTGTAATCCGTGAAGTGATGCTCCACCCCCCAGATCGACTCGAAC
>DASWJN010000118.1:0-10571 GCA_036397135.1 Candidatus Methylomirabilota bacterium | reverse complement strand
GCCCGAGCTGGGCCAGCACCAAACGGGCCACAACAGCGGCGTCATCCACTCCGGCATCTACTACAAGCCCGGCTCCTTCAAGGCGCGCCTGTGCGTGGAGGGCGCCCGCCTCATGGTGGAGTTCTGCGAGGCGCACGCCATCAAGTACGACCGCTGCGGCAAGGTCATCGTGGCGACCTCGCCGGAGGAGCTGCCGCGCCTGGAGACGCTCTTCGAGCGCGGGACGGCCAACGGCGTGCCGGGCCTGGCCAGGATCGACGCCGCCCGGGTGCGCGAGATCGAGCCGCACGTGCGCGCGGTGGCCGGCATCCACTCGCCGAACACCGCCATCGTCGACTACGGCGAGGTGGTCAAGGCGCTCGGCAAGGAGCTGGTCGCCCAGGGCGTCACGATCGAGTACAACTTCCCGGTCAGCGCGATCACCCGCGTGCGCGGCGGCGGCCTCGCGGTCAGCACAAAGCAGCACACGATCACCGCTCGCAAGCTGATCAACTGCGCCGGGCTGTACTCCGACGTGGTGGCCCGGCTGGCCGGGGCCGACATCGAGGTGCAGATCATCCCGTTCCGCGGCGAGTACTACTTCCTGCGCCCGGAGCGCGAGAGCCTCGTCCGCGGCCTGATCTATCCGGTACCGGACCCGGAGTTCCCGTTCCTGGGCGTGCACTTCACCCGCACGATCCACGGCGAGGTCGAGGCCGGGCCCAATGCGGTGCTGGCCTTCGCGCGGGAGGGCTACCGTTTCACGAGCTTCCGCCCGCGGGAATTCGCGGGCACGCTCGGCTACCGAGGGTTCTGGGCCATGGCCCGCAAGTACTGGCGGGTCGGCGCCTTCGAGGTACACCGCTCGATCTCGAAGAAGAAGTTCGTCGAGTCGCTCCAGCGGCTGGTTCCCGACCTCAACTCGGAGGACATCGTGCCGGGCGGCGCCGGGGTGCGGGCCCAGGCCGTCCGCCCCGACGGCTCGCTGCTGGACGACTTCAGCATCGCGACCGGTCCCGACTCCATTCACGTCGTGAACGCGCCCTCGCCGGCCGCGACGGCGTCGCTGGCGATCGGCCGTCACATCGCAACCCTGGCCGGAGAGACGTTCGGCCTCGGATGATACGAAAACCCCTCTGTTGACAGGGGTTTGCCGATCAGTTACAGTGTCACCCCATGATCAGCGTGCCTGCGCGCCGCGTCAAACAATTCGGCGTCGAGTTCTACCAGGCCGGCATCAACGCCAAGGACATCGATCGGCTCGTCAAGTTCGAGGTCCTCGGCTACAGCGGCGGGCCGCAGGCCGAGACGCCCAAGGCCAAGCGCAGCGCGGCCCGCGCGCGCGTGAACTGGGACATGCTGGAGAAGCGGATCAGCGAGAGCGAGGCCGCCTACCAGCGGCCGGTGATCCGCCGCAAGATCGACGAGCTGGCCGCCTACTACCGTGAGTGCAAGGACGCGGCGACGCTGCCGGCCATCCCCGGCGCGGTGATCATCACCTCGGAGAAGCGCTTCACGTTCACGCCGGTCGCCGGCCACCACGACCTGGGCTTGCTGCAGATCCCCGAGGAGCACGGCGTGCTGCGCGTGCTCGACGGCCAGCACCGGCTGCTCGCGCTTCACGCGCTCAGCCAGAACGGCGAGGCGGCCGGGATCGAGGTGCCCGCGGTGCTGTTCGACTCGCTCGACGCGCGCCAGATCGTCGAGCTGTTCGTGACGATCAACGCCAAGCACACGCGGCTGAACCCCTCGCACATCATCAGCCTGAGCGGCCGCAAGCTCTATCCCGATCCCAACCAGGCCCTCGCCCACGACGTGATCCGCTCACTCAACGAGGACGACACCTCGCCGCTGCACGGTGAGATCAAGATGCTCGGCACCGGACGCGGGCGGGTGAGCCAGGCGCCGCTGGCCGAGGAGATCGTCGACTTCCTGGAGACCGTCGAGAAGGTCGGCGGCGGCGCCAAGATCCAGGAGGTGCGCTCGCACGCCAAGCGGTTCTTCCTCAACTACATCAAGGCGCTGTCCACCACGTTCCCGGCGGCGTGGGCCGGCCGCAAGTACTCCATCAAGACCGGGGCCGCCCTGCGCGCCTTCGTCCGCGCCGCCCCCGACGTCATGGCGCGCGCCCGCGAGGTGCGCCGCGACGCCTACGACCTCAATGCCATCCGCGAGGCCGTCAAGCCCTGGGGCGAGCGCCTGCGGGACCGCCGCTTCGAGACCGAGGGCGAGTGGAAGCTCAAGCTCGCCGGCGGAACGCGCGGCACGGTCGACGCGCTCACGCGGGAGTTGCGGGAGGCGCTGCGGTAGACCCGGAGGGGGACTTCGTCCCCCTTCCGGCGGTCGTCGCGCGCCTCTCGGCGCGCTCCTCCTGCCTCCCCCTAGTTCAGGCAAAGCCGCCGCTCGAAGTGACCGGCCTACCGCTTCCCCACCAGTTCCAGGAATGCGGTGGCGATCCGCTCTGGCAATGTCCTCTCCGTCGCTTTCTTGCCCCAGCCAAGGTCGTGACCGCCCTTTACGGAGAGCACGTGTGTCCGCGCTGGGATGAGGGCGCGCGCCTTGTCGAGCTCGTCGGGGGTGGCGAAGGGGTCGGTGGTGCCGTGGACGAAGAGGGTGGGCACACGCAGGGAGGGGAGGTGGGCGGTGCGCAGGTCGCGTGGCTTCCCCGGCGGGTGGAGGGGGTAGGACTGCAGGAGCAGCGCGCTCGCGAGCGAGGAGCCCTCGGCCACGAGCATCGAGGCCTGGCGTCCGCCGTAGGAGTGGCCCCCGATGAACAGCCGCCCGGGCACGCGCTGGCGGAGCACGGCGAGCGCGGCGCGCAGGCCCTCGCGGTCGCGGGCGGCGCCGGCGGGGGACGGCGCGCCGCGCCGGCGGACCTGGCGGTAGGGCAGGTCGCAGCGCAGGACGCCGACGCCGCGGCCGGCGAACGCCGCGGCCACGGCCACGAGCAGCGGCGCGTCCTTGTTCCCGCCGGCGCCGTGGGTCAGCACGAGGCCGTCCGAGCCGGCGGCCGGATGGAAGGCCCCACGGACCGGCAGATCGCCGGGGACGTCGATCAACTCGACGCCCACCGCGGCCTCAGCGGCCGGCGGTGCGGTCGGCCGGCAGCGTGGCCGAGCCCGTCTGCGAGGCGGGGTCGCGAGACGGCCAGCGGCCGGCGTCGACGGCAGTGAGAAAGTCGAGCACGGCGCGGTTGAAGAGGTCGGGCTCCTCGAGGTTGATCGCGTGGCCGGACTTGGGGAGCACGACCAGCCCGGCCGTCCGGATCTTGCGCTTCATGAAGATGGCCGGCTCCAGGCAGGGCTCGTCCTCGTCGCCGGTCATGATGAGCGTGGGGACCTCCAGCCGCTCCAGCTTGGCCTCCAGCTCGAAGACGGACGGGCGCTGGCGCTGCACGCCCCGCAGCGTGTTGGCGTGGCCCAGGGCAGAGCCGGCGGCGAGCCGGTCGTGGAACTCTCCCCACCCGACCGGGTCCTTGGCCATGAACTGCACGCGGGTGGGCCCCCGGGAGTAGAACTCCGCGACTGCGGTCATGCCCTTGTCGAACTGCCCGACGAGGTAGTCGGTGTCCTTGTGGAACGTTGCGCGCTCGGTGCCGCTGCCGTAGCCGGCGCCGCCCACGGTCAGCGACAGCGCGCGCTCGGGGAACATGAGGCCGAAGTGCAGCGTGGCGTAGCCGCCCATCGAGAGGCCCACCACGTGCGCCGTGTCGATCCGCCGGTGATCGAGGACCGCCCTGATGTCCTCGGCCGCCTGGGCCTGCGAATAGTGCGCGGGATCGGCCGGCACGTCGGAGGGCGGATAGCCGCGCGCATTGAACGCGAGGGTGCGGTAGCGGCGGGCGAAGAACTTCACCTGGGGCGCCCACCCCCGGAGGTCGTCGGCGAACTCGTGGACGAAGACGATCGGCGTGCCGGCCCCGACCTCCTCGTAGTACAGCTTGGTTCCGTCGGCGGCGGCGGCGGTCGGCATCAGGCCCTCACTCGTTCCAGGGGAAGTTGACCTCGAGGATCTCGAACGTCTTCTTGCCGCCCGGGAGCTGGGCGGTGACGGTGTCGCCGACGCGCTTGCCGATGAGCGTGCGGGCCAGCGGGGCCAGCACCGAGATGCGCCCCTTGCCCGGGTCGGCCTCGTCGGAGCCCACGATCCAGTAGCGCACCTCCTTGCCCGTCTCGTCCTCGAGCCGCACGGTGGAGGCGAACGTCACCCGGTCGCCGCCGGGCGGTGGGTCGATCACCTCGGCGCCGCCGACCTTGCCCTCCAGCTCGTTGATCCGGCCCTCGGTGAAGCTCTGCTTCTCGCGAGCGGCGTGGTACTCGGCGTTCTCCGACAGGTCGCCGTGCGCGCGCGCCTCGGCGATGGCGCGGGTGATCGCTGGCCGCTCCACGCGCTTGAGCCGCTCCAGCTCCTCCTTGAGCTTGTCGTAGCCGCCGCGCGTCATCGGGGTCCGCGGAACCACCATGCGGGCTAACTTAACACGGGCCCGGGAATGCGCGAGGCGCAGGGCGGTAGCAAGGCCCGTGCCGGCGATCGTGGTGGCCGGGGCCTTGCTCCACTCCAGGCCTCGGTCGCGCGACCGCCTTCACGTCGCGCGAAGGGGAGGAAGCGGCCTTGCTCCTGCTGGGCACGGCGGCGGTGGCGTCGGCCCAGTCGAGCGAGTCCGGCACCGTCGTTCGGATCGATCCGCAATCGAGCGTGATCGCGCTCGAGGACGGCCGGATGTATCGCGTCACGCCCAGCACGGTGCTCGTCGTGGACAACCGGCCCGCGCCGATCGCGGCCCTGCGTCCCGGGCAGCGCGTCGTGATCCAGTCCGGCGAGGTGGTGGCGCTCCGTGACGGCCAGTACGTCGCCGTGAATCCGCCGGCCGCCGTGGTCGTCCAGGCGCCGCCGGCCGTGGTCACGCCGGCGCCCGGCGCGGCCGTTCCCGCCGGCGTCCGGCAGACGTTCCACGGGCGGGTCGAGGAAGGTCGACTCCGACGGCGAAGTGGAGATCAAGACCGATCGCGACTCCTTCGAGATCCAGATCGCCCCGGAGGCGCTGCGGCACATCAAGAAGGGGGACACCGTCACGATCGACCTGACCATCGCCCCGCCCGGGCGCCCCGTCGGCGCTCCCCAGGTAGCCCGAGTCAGCGAGGCGCGCCCCGGCCCGGCCAGGCCCGGCCGGGGCGCGAGCCTCACCCGGCGAGGTCGATCAGGACCTTCATCACGGGGCCGCTGCGCAACGCGTCTTCCATTCCCTGCTGGAGCGACTCCAGCGGGATGCGCCGGCTCACCAGCGGTGCCAGCGCTACGGCGCCGGAGGCGGCGAGGTCAATGGCCTCCTCCCAGTCCGGGCGGGAGTAGAGGCGGCTGCCGTGCATGGTGAGCTCGCGGGCGAAGAAGCGATAGAGGTCGACGGGCAGCGGCTCGCCATGGATGGCGACCATGCTGAGGGTGCCCCACACGCGGACCACGTCCGTCATCGTGCGCACCGCGGCCGGATTGCCGGTGACCTCGAACACCACGTCGGCGCCGTCGCCGCCCGTCCACGTCTCGACGAACGCCCGGGGATCCTGTTCGGGGCCCACCACCTCGAGGCCGAGCTTTCGCAGGATCTCCACCCGGAACGGGTTGACCTCGCTCACGACCACGCGGGCGCCGCGCCGCCGGGCGACCATCGCGATCAGCGCGCCGATGGGGCCCCCGCCGAGCACGAGCACGGCATCATCCGCCTTCACCCCGGCGCGGCGGACGTCATGGGTCGCCACCGCCAGCGGCTCGATCATCGCGGCCTCGTCGTCGCCGAGCGTGGCCGGGACCCTGATGAGATTCGCGACCGGCACCGCCCAGTACTCCTGCATCCCGCCCGGCTCCTCGACGCCGAGCACTCGCAGGCGATAGCAGAGGTAGGCGCCGCCCATGCGGCAGGCCCGGCAGGCGCCGCACGTCCTGAGCGGCTCCACCACGACCCGCTCGCCCGCCCGGAAACCGGAGGCAGCCGGCGCCTCGGCGATCTCGGCCAGCGTCTCGTGGCCGATGGTGCCGCCGAGCGGGATGCGGTGATCGAGGTGGCCCTGGAAGATGTGCAGGTCGGTCCCACAGATCCCGACCCGGCGCACCCGTAACAGGGCCTCGTCCGCCGCCGGCGCCGGCATCGGCGCCTCCCCGATGCGAAATCGCCGGTGACGCTCGTAGAAAGACGCGCGCATCAGCCTCGCCTCGCCGGTTGCCCGACGACTTCGATCCTGGCGTCGCCCCTGGCGGCCAGCACCCAGCGCTCCCACGCCTGGCTCTGCTTCTGGCCGGTCAGCTCGCGCAGCAGCTTGTCTCGCTCGCCCGGCTCGACCGGCCCCGCCGGGGCGCGTTCCAGCACCTTGACGACGTAGTAGCCCTGGGCCGTCTTCACCGGCGGGCTCAGCTCTCCGGCCGGCGTCTGCAGCGCAGCCACCTGCACGTCGCCCGGCAGCTTTTCGGCCGGCTTGGCGCGCGAGAAGCGCGGCGTGTCGCCGTAGGTGGCGCCGGCTTTCCTGGCGGCACCTTCGAGATCGCCCCCCCTGGCGCCGTCGACCAGCTGCTTGGCGCGCTCCGAGGCAACCGTGTCCGCCTTGCGGCGCTTGACGGCCGCGGTCACCCGGTCGCGGATCTCGGCCAGCGGCGGAACGCCGGGCGCGATCGTGCCGGTGACCCTGAGGACGACCCACCCGGCCGGCGTCTTGACCGGCGGCGTCACGCCGCCCACCGCGAGACCGAACGCGGCCTCCTCCAGCGTGTCGGCGCTCGCCGGCATCCCGGGGGGGCGCCCGATCTTCGCCATCGTCGTCTCGACCGGCGCGAGGCCCAGCCGCTTGGCCTCGGCCATGAAGTCCGGGGCCGCCTGCAGCGCCGGCTTCACCTCGTCGGCCTTGGCCCGGGCGGCGCGGTCGGCCGCCTCGGCGGCCAGACGATCGCGGAGCTGGGGCGCGACCTCCTTGAGCGGTTGGCGCGAGCCCGCGCGGACGCCGGTGACCTTGATGGCGTGGAAGCCGAACGGCGTGCGCACGGGCTCGGCGCTCAGCTCGCCCTTCTTGAGCGCGAACAGCGCCTTCTCGAAGTCGGGCACCATCATGCCCTGGCTCACCCAGCCGAGGTCGCCGCCGTGGTCCTTGGAGCCCGGATCCTCGGAGATCTCGCGGGCCAGCTTGGCGAAGTCCTCGCCCGCCTTCGCGCGCGTGATCACGTCGGCGATCTTGTCGCGGGCCCGGTCCTCGGCCTCGCTGCCACCCGTCTCGCCGACGCGCGCCAGCACGTGGCTGGCCTGCACCTCGCGGGGCGTCTCGAACTCCTTGACGTGCTCGGTGTAGTACTTTTCCACCTCGGCGTCGCTCACCGTGGGCGTGAAGTCCTTCGGCACCAGGGTGACGTACTGCACCGTGCGCCGCTCGGGCTGTTTGAACTCGTCGCCGTGGGTCTTGAGGTGCTCGGCGAGCTCCTCGTCGCCGGCGGTGGCGGCGGCCACCAGGGGCGCCAGCTCGATCAGCGCCCAGGCCGCCCGCACCTGCTCGCGGCGCAGGCCCCACGCCTGCTCGACTTCGGCGTCGGTGACGCGCACGCCGCCGACGATCAAGCGCTGCACCTTGCGCATGGTCAGATAGCGCCGCAAGTCATGCTCCGCCTCGACCCCGCGAATCTGGAGGAACCGCCGGTATCGTTCCATGGAGAAGCGGCCGTTGTCCTGGAACTCGCGCATCGCGTGCACGGCGGCGTTGAACTCCTCGTCGCTGAGCCCCAGCCCCTCGGCCTGGGCCCGGTGAACCACCGCGACCTCGGTGACCAGCTCGTCGACGACCCGCTGGGGCAGGCCGAGCTGCTCGGCCAGCTCGGGCGTGAGGCGTCCCTGGTTGCCCTGCGAGTACATCTCGAGATAGCCCTGGTAGCGGTTCTGGTACTGCTTGCGCGAGATCGTCTCGCCGTTGACGGTGGCCACGGTGTCGGCGCGGGCGCCGCCCTGGTCGATGCCGCTCGAGCCGAACAAGAACAGCGAGGCGACGAAGGCGGCGATGACGACGAGCAAGCCGATCTGGAGGCCCCGGCGATAGCGACGAATGAGCGTGATCATCGAGACTCCTTGTCTCCAGGCCCGCCTCGCCTGCCGGCGGCGGCCGCTACTCCTCCCGCTCGGGCAGTGGCAGGCGAGGCCCGCGAGGGGTGCCCTCCTCGGGCACCACCCGGCGGGCCACGGTGATGAACCCGGTGTGAGCCACCATGCGATGGAACGGCCGCACCGAGGTGCCGTCGATGTTCCAGGGCCGGACGAGCGTCTCGAACGTCTCCACCAGCGCCCAGGTGCGCTCGTGGTTGAGCGCCTCCGCGATCTGGTGCGACTGGATGATCGTGGGGACGTAGGACAGGAAGATGCCGCCGGGGCGCAGCGCCCGGGCCATCGCCTCGGTCAGCTTCCACGGCTCCGGCAGGTCGAGGACGATGCGGTCCACCGGTTCCTCGTCGCCGATCCCGTCCTCGACGGGGCCGAGCCGCACCGTGAGGTTGGTGACCTCGCCGGCACGCATGTGGATGTTGGCGAGCGCGCGCCGGGCGAACTCGTCGCGCTGCTCGTAGGTGATGACGCGGCCCTCCGGCCCGACCGCCCGCAGCAGCGCCAGCGTGAGCGCGCCGGAGCCGGTGCCCGCCTCCAGCACGCGGCAGCCCGGGTAGACGTCGGCCCAGAACAGGATCATGGCCAGGTCCTTGGGGTAGATGACCTGGGCGCCCCGCGGCATCTCGAGCACGAACTCGGCGAGCGTGGGGCGCAGCGCCAGGTAGCGCAGGCCCATCGAGGAGCGCACCCACGAGCCCTCCGGCTGGCCGATGACCGAGTCGTGGGGCACCCAGCCGCGGTCGGAGTGGAAGGTCTCGGACTTGCGCAGGAAGATCAGGTGGCGCTTGCCGCGCTGATCGATGAGCAGCACCTGCTCACCGTCCTGGAACGGGAGCCGCTCGTTCACGCGGCGAGGTCGCGCGGCGCCGGCAGCCGGCGCGTCAGCGTGAACGCGGCCAGCGGCATCAGCGCGCTGATCCAGAGCGCCGCCGGGATGCCCCAGCGGTCGGCGACCCAGCCGAGCGCCGTCACACCGGCGCCGCCGAGGCCGATGGCGAAGCCCACGATGAGGCCGGAGGCCATGCCGGCGTTGCGCGGCAGGTACGACTGCCCCAGCACGACCGAGACGGAGAAGCTCGACGTCAGCACGCCGCCGAAGAGGGCCAGCAGCACGATGGCCAGCGGCCCGCTGGCGAGCAGGAACAGGACGCCGAACGGCAGCGCCGCCAGCAGCACCCATTGCATGAACGGCCGCGCACCCACGCGGTCGGCGATCGGCCCCGCGATCATCGTGCCCACCGCGCCGGCGCCCAGGAACGCGAACAGCACGGCGCCGACCAGGCGTGGATCGGCCCCCAGCGTGTCGACGTAGTAGAACGGCACGAACGTCGTGAACCCGAGCGAGGTCCACGCGCGCACCGTGACGACCAGGATCAGCAGCGCCATGGCGCCTGGCATGTTCACGCCCTCGCCCCGGCCCCGGGCGGCCGTCCGCGGCCGGGCCGCCTCCCGCGTGAACGCCGGCAGCGCCGCCACCAGCAGCAGGCCGACCAGGAGCGAGGGCACGAACAGGCCCAGCGTGCCCTGGGTGCCGAGGCCGGTGATCAGGAGCGCCGCCAGCGCCGGCCCGACGGCGATGCCGGCGTTGCCGCCCAGCGAGAACCACGACAGCGCGGTCGCCTTGCGGTCGCCGGCTACGCCGGTCGCCGTCTTGTAGCCCTCGGGATGCCAGGCCGCGACGCCGAGCCCCATCACCATCACGAGCGCCAGCACCGCCGTGTAGCCGGGAGCCAGGCCGACCAGGGCGATGCCGGCGCCGGAGACGAACACGGACACCGGCAGGATCCAGCGCCGCGCGAGCCGATCGGAGAGGTAGCCGAACAGCGGCTGGATGATCGACGAGGTGAGGTTCGCGGCCAGCATGATCAGCGCGGCCTGCGCGTAGGTGAGCGCGTGCGCCTGCTTGAGGAAGGGCAGCACGGCCGGCAGCGAGCCCTGCGTCACGTCGATCACGAAGTGGCCGAGGGCCAGCACGCCGATGAGCTTGACGTGCGGCGTGACGCGCTCGGGGGCGGCGAGGAACTCGGTGGCGGCGGCGCTGTCCAGAGCCACCGGCTTGGAATCAGCCATGACCCGCCAATGGTACACTACCCACGCCATGAAGCCAGCCGCGCGGGCCGCCGGCGCGCCCGGGCGCCTCACCATCCGCGAGCTGGGCCACGTCTCGCTGTTCGTCCGCGACCTCGACGCCACCCGCCGCTTCTACCGCGACGTCCTCGGCCTCGTGGAGACGGACACCGGCAAGAACGGGCGGATCGTGTTCTTCTCGGCCGGCGTCCACCACCACGACCTCTCCTGTGAGCTGGCGCGCGCCGAGGGCGCCGGGCCGCAGCCCAAGGGTGTGCCCGGGCTCTACCACATCGCGTTCGACGTCGGCACGACCCTGGAGGATCTGGTTGCCGCCCGCCGCTGGGTCGAGTCCCATGGCCTGATGCCGTTCGGCGAGTACGAGCGGGGCTTCAGCGTGCGCGAC
>DASWJN010000117.1:0-3188 GCA_036397135.1 Candidatus Methylomirabilota bacterium | reverse complement strand
GGCTATGGCACTTCGATACGATGCGCCCGTCGAGCATGGCGGGGGAGGGGTCGCAGACCCCCACCCGCCACCGCCCGGCCAGCCGCGAGCCGCGGTGCTGGTGCCGCCCGGTACTCCGGCTCAGGGACCCCAGACTTCGCGGGCCACTTCCACGACCATTTGGAGCTTGCGCCACTGCTCGGCCTCGGTGAGGGTGTTGCCGTGGTGGGTGCTGGCGAAGCCGCACTGGGGTGAGAGGGCGAGGCGCTCGAGAGGGACGTAGCGGGCGGCCTCGTCGATGCGGCGGGTCAGGGTGGCCTTGGGCTCCAGGGCGCCGGACTTGGTGGTGACGAGGCCGAGCACCACGGTCTTGCCGGCGGGGAGCAGGCGCAGGGGCTCGAAGCCGCCGGCCCGGTCGCTGTCCCATTCCATGAAGTAGGCGTCCACGTCGCTCGAGAACATCGCCTCGACCACCGCGTCCTCGTAGCCGCCGGCCGCGAGCCACGTGCTCCGGAAATTGCCCCGGCAGGTGTGCATGGTCACCGCCATGCCGGCCGGGCGGTCCCGCAGGGCGCCGTTGATCGCGTCCGCGTAGGCGCGGGGGAGCGTGGCGGGGTTGTCGCCGGCGGCGCGCAGCCCCTCGCGCACCCGGGGGTCGCAGAGATAGGAGAAGCTGACGTCGTCGAGCTGCAGGTAGTTGCAGCCGGCGGCGGCGATGTGGCCGATGGCCGTCCGGTAGGCGGCGGCGGCGTCCGCCCAGAACGCGGCGAGGTCGGGATAGTGCTCGCGCGAGATCGCCGCCCGCCCGCCCCGCAGGTGGAGCATCGCCGGCGCCGGGATCGTGAGCTTGGGCACGGCCGTCGCCACCGAGCGGAGATACGCGAAGTCCTCCACCATGATTGGCCGGGCGCAGCGCACGGGGCCGGTGACCGCCGGCATCGGCGGCACGTCCTCGGCCTGGAACTTCACCCCCACGATCGGGGCGAGGCCGACGCCGTCGAGCTGCCGGAGGAAATCGAGATGCCAGAATTCGCGCCGGTACTCGCCGTCGGTCACGGCGCGCAAGCCGAGCGCTTCCTGCCGGGCCACGGCCGCCCGGATGCAGCGGTCCTCGACCTCGCGGAGCTGCGCGGCGGTGATGGCGCCGGCCTTCGCGCGGGCGCGCGCCTCCCGCAGCTCGGGCGGGCGCAGCAGGCTGCCGACGTGGTCGGCGTGGAACGGGGGGACGCTCGTCATGGAATTCCTCCTGGCCGTGCACGAGACTGCCGTGAGCGAGACTCGTGAGCGAGACTATAGTCGAGATCGGGTCCGAGGCTTCGACGCTCCGCGCCTCTCGTCGCGGCCGGTCGGGTGTATGCTTCGACGCGACGCTGCGCCGCGCGGGAGGAGGTTGCCGTGAGCACCGAGATCAGCATCCAGTTCACCCGCTTCTCCGCGTTCTACACGCCGCTGATCGCCACCATCGCCGGCGGTTTTCTGAAGGAGGAGGGGTTCGAGCCGCGTCATTCGGTGGCGCCGGCCGGCACGTCGGCGATCGAGGGGCTGCTCGACGGCAGTGTGCACGTCTGCCAGTCGGCGCCCTCGCAGGGCTTCGGGCCGCTTGAGAAGGGCCAGGCGCCGCCGGCCGTGCACTTCGCCCAGATCAACGAGATGGACGGCTTCTTCCTCACCGCCCGGGCGCCGGATCCGGCCTTCCGGTGGGACACGCTGCGCGGGAAGGCCGTCCTCGTGGATCACGGCGGCCAGCCGCTGGCGATGTTCAAGTACGCGTGCCATCGCCAAGGGCTCGACTACGGGGCGATCAAGGCCGTCGACGTGCCGAGCGGGCAGATGGACCGGGCGTTCCGCGCCGGCCAGGGCGACTACATCCACCAGCAGGGGCCGGCCCCCCAGCAGCTCGAGCACGATGGGGCCGGCCACGTGGTGGCTTCGGTCGGCGAGGCCATCGGCCCCTGCGCGTTTTCCAGCCTGGCGGCGACGCGCGAGTGGCTGCGCACCGACGCCGCCCGGCGCTTCATGCGCGCCTATCGCAAGGCGCGCGCGTGGCTCCTCGCCACGCCGGCGGCGCGGGTGGCCGAGGCCGAGGCCTCCTTTTTCCCCGAGATCGACCGCGCGGTGCTCACCGCGACGATCGCCCGCTATCAGACGCTCGGCTGCTGGACCCCCCACGTCGAGATCACGCGCCCGGCGTTCGAGGCGACGCTCGACGTCTTCGCGCACGCGCGGCTGATCACCCGGCGGCATCGCTACGAGGACGTCGTGGCGCCGGTCCCGATTCCCTGAGCAAGGAGAGCGAGAGCCATGGCTGACGTGCTGACGGTGGTGGCGAAGATCCGGGCGGCGAAGGGCAAGGGCGACGCGCTGGCGGCCCTGCTGGCCGAGCAGGCGGCGGTGGTACGGAAGGCCGAGCCGGGCTGTCTCGTGTACCGGCCGCACCGGTCGGCCAAGGATCCCGACCTGTTCCTCTTCTACGAGCAGTACAGGGACGACGCCGCCTTCGACGCCCACCGCAAGGCGCCGCACCTGACGGCGTACCGCGAGCGCCGCGAGAAGGAAGGCCTGACCGAGGGCGCCGTCGAGGTGGAGATCTACCGCTCGCTCACCGACTGACGGGTTGCCGGGGCGCTATCGGCAGTTCGCGAATACGGATCAGATCGATCGCGGGCATGGCGAGACCGAGCGCGCCTCGCGCGCATTATTCGCGAATGTTCACCGCGCGTGGACGGGCGCTGGCGGCGGGGCGCGTGGCCGCCGGCGGCGCCGGCATGGCTCGCCGGTCGCGGCATGCTCGCTCCGGACGGGGGCGAGCGCGATCCCCCCATCCCCCCAAGGGGGCTGGCTCGCTGGTGAGTCGAATCGCCGATCGCGCGCTCGCCCCCGTCCTGCGCTCGCGCACGCGACGACGGCTCGCCCTGACTCCTCCGCATGGGCGGGGCTGGTGTGCATCCCGACCTTGCCTTGCTGGGTCACGCCGGCATCGGTCTCCCGGACGATCCGGAGGGCGGCGCCCGTCGCGCAGGGGCAATCCGGAGCCCTGAGTAGCCGAATCGCGCCACCGCTGCCAGCCTGCCCCGTCCTGGGTGCCTTGACGGCGCGCGCAGCATCCGGGCAGTATCGGAGCCGATGAACCCTGGCGTCCGCCGCGCCCGGCTCCGTGCGAGTTCGGCCGTGCCGCTTCTGGCGCTGACGCTCTGCTTCACCACGCTGTC
>DASWJN010000116.1:0-24525 GCA_036397135.1 Candidatus Methylomirabilota bacterium | reverse complement strand
GGATGGCTCGCCGGTCGCCGTACGCTCGCTCCGGGCTCGGCGAGCGCGAGCCCCCCATCCCCCTGAAGGGGGCTGGCACGCGGCGAGTCGAATCGTTGGCGGCGCGCTCGCCGAGCCCTGCGCTCGCAACGGCGACGACGGCTCGCCATCGACGTGGCGCACCCGGGGCTCCCGTGTCCCGCCCCCGGCATCACCACGTTTCACGAGATTCATCAGGCGGGCGTGGCCGCGCGGTCTCTCGGGCTGGACCCATGGCGTAGACTGCCCAGGACGGGACGATGAGCGAGATCGAATTCGATCACATCGCGATCGCGGTGCCCCGCATGGCCGACGCGCCGGCGGTGCTCGTGGACGCGCTCGGCGGAATGCCCACCGGTGCCGGCGGTCCCTCCGGCGCCTACACCTGGGCCCAGTGGGGCTTCGCGGGCGGTGGCCGGCTGGAGATCCTGGAGCCCCTCGGCGAGGACAGCTTCCTGCATCGCTTCCTGGCGGCGCGCGGCCCCGGCATCCATCACGTGACATTCCGCGTGCCGAGCCTGCGCGAGGCGTGCGACCGCGCCCTGGCCCACGGCTACCGCATCGTCGGCTACGACGACTCGGATCCTCGCTGGGCGGAGGCGTTCCTGCATCCCAAGGAGGCGCTCGGCGTCGTCGTGCAGCTGGCCGAATCGCGGGCGGTGGAGTCCCCACCGGGGCCGGCGTGGCCGGCGCCGCCGGGCCCGCCCGATCCGCCGCCGGCGGTGACGATCGTCGGCCTGCGGACGCGGGCCCGCTCGGCCGAGCGGGCCGACACGCAGTGGGGCCGGGTGCTGCTCGGCCGCCGTGGCCACGCCGGCGGCGGGTTCGTCTATCGGTGGCCGGACTCGCCGATGCGCATCGCGGTGGAGGTGGATCCCGAGGCCGAGGAGGGGCCGCTGGCGATCGAGTTCGCGAGCGCGCGGACGGTAGGGTTGCCGCGCACCCCGCACCCGGTGCTGGGCGCGGTCTTCCGCCGGGGCACGGCGTGAGCGACGACGGGACCGGCGTCGAGTGCCGGGTCGTGGAGGTTCTCGACCGGCTGGGCGTGCCGTACGAACTGCAGCCGATCGACCCGGCCTTCGCCGACACCGCGGCCTACTGCGAGCGCTACGGCGTGCCGCTGGACCGGGCCGCCAACACGCTCATCGTCGCCGCCAAGAAGGAGCCGCGGCGCTACGCGGCCTGCGTCGTGCTCGCGACCACGCGACTGGACGTCAACCGGGCGGTCCGGCGGCTGCTCGACGCCTCCCGCGTGTCGTTCGCCTCCGCCGACGAGACGCGGGCGCTGACCGGCATGCTGCTGGGCGGCGTGACCGTGTTCGCGCTGCCCACGGATCTGCCGATCTACGTCGACGACAAGGTTCTCGTCCACGACTGGGTGATCCTGGGCAGCGGCAGCCGCTCGTCGAAGGTCCGGGTGTCGCCCGAGGTCTTGACCCGGCTGCCGGGCGCCCGCGTCGCCCCGCTCAGCGTATAACCGAGTGGGGGGCCCCGACATGGCCCCCGACGCCCCCCCAACGCTCGGACCGCCCCGGCGCAGCCGTGACGGTCCTCGATCTCGCGAGCCGTTCATGAACTCCGAGCGGCTCAGATCACCGCCCACACGTCGGACGGAGCCTTGGGGAAGAGCGCGTTCAGGAGCGCGCGCGCTTCGTTCGTCCGCACCACACAGTCGGGGAAGGCCACTTCCAGCTCCGCCAGCGAGCGAAAACCGAACAGGAGCTGCAGGAAGATGAGGTCCGGGAACATCGCGAGCGGCCGCCGCGGGTCGCTCGACGGGCGCCCGAACTCGAGCCCGCGCACCGTGATGTCGGGCTGCCACGACTCGACGCCGGCGACCTCGCCACGCTGCAGCGTCACCCGCACGCCGGCGCGATCGAACCTCAGCGTGAGGACGCCGGTGTGCCCGGCGCAGACCGAGCCGGCCAGGCGTCGCTCCAGGGCGGGGGCCACCGCGGCCAGGAACCCGGCGACGTCGGGCACGCGCGCGTACCAGGCATAACCGTCGTCCCGCTCCTGGAACCGATAGACGCGGTAGAGCGGATGCTCGGCGCCGAGGAGCCAGAAGCTCAGCGCAATGCAGCGCCCGCCCCCGCCGGCCAGCCCGTCGCCGGCCTCGAACAGGAAGTGCAGCGCCGGAACCCACGCCTCCCGCCACGAGACGCCAGGCTTCACCTCGAACCCCGTGACGCTGAGCGCGCCGGCCCAGAGCTCGATGACGTGCAGCAGGTAGCCGACCGGCTCACCGTCCCGCTCGAGGATCCGGATCTCGCGGCGGGCGGCGCTGTCCGCGCGCTTGCCCGTGAGCTCGTAGCGCCACAGCGCCGCGTCGCGAGGCACCGAGACGAGCGAGCGGCGCGCGGCGGCGGCCGAGAGCTCGACCAGGAACGGTACGTCGCCCAGCGTCGCCGGGCGTACCTTCCAGTTCTTGGGCGCCGCCGGCAGCGGCGCCAGGGTGTCGAGCCGCACGCGCGGGCCGCCCCCCCGCCCGATCGCATCTCGTACCCGAACTGGCGGTAGAACCATGGGATCCCGGTGATTGCGAGCAGCCGCTGGCGCCGCTCGGCGCTCCAGCGATGCACCACCTCGAACTGGGCGCGCACGAGGCCGCCCCCGCGGCGTTCCGGCAGCGTGCCGATCAGCTCCGGCTGCCCCACCGCGATGGGGACGCCACCGTACGACCACGTCTGCGAGACGAGGTGCAGGCACGAGACGATGGCGCCGGTGCCGTCGACCACCACCGTGGCATCCGCGGGCCGGAACGATGGGTGACGGCCCTCCATGAGGTCACGCCGCCTCCCCTCGGTGGGAATGAACGCCGAGGATACCAGAGCCGCCCAAAATTGACTTTCACCACCCGGCCGTCCCAGAATGCGCGCGGAGGACACGATGGACGAATCGGACGCCGTCGCGCCATTCGGGTTCTTCACTGTCGATGCCCTGCGCGCCGGCTGGTACCTGATCTGGCGCCAGCTGGTCCGCGTCGTGCCCGCCGTCGTGGTCCCCGTGCTGGTCGGCCTCCTCCTGGCCCAGGTCGGCCTCGGCGCGTTCAGCGCCATCGTCATGGGCCTCGGCCTCGCCCTCGCCACGATCTGGGCGGCCGTGCTGATCCCCCGCCTGACCATCCAGTGGGCCGAGCAGTGGTACGGCGCCACGCTGACCGGCCAGATCAGAATCTGGTGGGAGGTCAGCTGGCGCGTCTTCGTCGCCTCGCTCGTGGCCATCGTCATCTGCACCCCCCCGAACTTCGTGGCGCTGAGCCTATCGACCTCGTACCCGGCCTCGGCGCTGGGAATGCTGGGCGGGCTGCTGACGGTGCTGCTCGGCGTCGCGAGCTTCGTGGTGGCGATGCTCGCCACCGGCTGGGCGATGTCGAAGGTCGCGGTCGGGCAGATCCCGGCGCTCCCGCTCGCGCCCCCGGTCTTCGCGCCGGCCCCGGAGCCGGTCGCCGCGTTCGCCGCCGTCGAGGCCCCCGTGTCACTAATACCGCCGGCTCCTGTCGTGGTGGCGGCGCCGGCCGCCCGGCCGTCCCCGACCTCGCCGCCGCCGCGCCCGCCCGCCGCCGCCTCCGGCAAGCAGTGTCCGAAGTGCGGCCTGTCCGAGACGGAGCGCGGCTCGGTCATCGGCTGGTACTGCCGCGTCTGCGGGTGGCGCGAAGGCCGCTAGTCGCCGGGGAGCACGATGAGGCGGACCGGGATGACGCCGGCTTCGACGGCGTGGAGGGCGCGGGCGGCGGCGTAGGAGAGATCGAGGATGCGACCGCGGATCCAGGGGCCGCGGTCGTTCACGCGCACCTCGATCTCGCGGTCGTTGCTCAGATTCACGACGCGCAGCCGGGTGCCGAACGGCAGCGTGGGGTGGGCGGCGGTCAGCGCGTGCATGTCGAAGCGTTCCCCGCTGGCGGTGATCCGGCCGTGATGCGGCTGCCCGTACCACGACGCCCGCCCGGTCTGCGTGAGCCCCGGCGAGAACGGCGTGCGCGCCCTCGTCGAGGTTGCGGTCGAGCACCCCTCCACTCCGAGGAGGAGCAGCACGCCGAGCGCCATGACCCCCCTCCGTCCTAGCGTCGCCACCACTCGCGGACACGCCGCCACCAGTCCATGAACTGGTCACCCGCCCCGCCGTGCTCCTGGCAGGGCCCGGGCTCGGTGCCGCTCAGGAACGTCTCGCGGGCGACCAGGGGACAGAAGCGGTTGGCCAGCCGGCCGTTGGTGAGGTCGACGTCGGCCACCGCGATGCCGCCGGGCACGGTGAACTCCGGCTGCGGGTAGGTCGCCATGGCCTCGCGCATGAAGTCGGCCCAGATCGGCAGCGCGGCGTCGGCGCCGCTGAGCCCGTGCGCGTCAGCTCCGTCGAAGCCGACCCAGACGACCGTCAGCAGCCCTGGCGTGTAGCCGACGAACCACGCGTCGCGGCCGTCGTTGGTGGTGCCCGTCTTGCCGGCGACCGCGCCCGTCACGCCGAGCCCCCGCGCGGCACTTCCCGTGCCCGAGCGGATCACGCCCTCCAGCAGCGACGTCACGAGATACGCCTCGGCCGGCGTGATGACGGCGACGGGCTCGGCGGCGGCGGCCGACTCGAGGGCGCCCGCGCGGTTGCGCACCGCGCGCACGGCGACGGCGCCGCCCGGGCGCAGGCCCCCGTTGACGAGCGGCAGGTAGGCCCGGGCCAGCTCGAGCGGCGTCGCCTCGAACACGCCCAGCGCCACCGCCGGCACCGCCGTCAGCCCACCCGCGAAGCCCAGCGCCCGCGCGGTCTCGACGACGTTCGGCAGCCCGGCGCTCTCGGCGACGCGGACGGTGGCGGCGTTGAGCGACTGCTCGAGGGCGCGGCGCACCGTCACCCGGCCCTCGTAACGGTCGTTGTAGTTGCGCGGGCTCCAGGTGTCGCGGCCGACCGGGAGCGTGATCGGCACGTCGTCGACGAGCGAGGCGGCCGTGAGCGCGGGGGCATCGCCGGCGGCACGGAGCGCGGCCAGGTAGACGAACGGCTTGAAGGCCGAGCCGGGCTGCCGGCGCGCCAGCGCGGCGCGATTGAACTGGCTCACCTGGTAGTCGCGGCCCCCCACCAGCGCGCGGATCTCGCCGGTGGCCGGATCCAGGGCGACGAGGGCGGCCTGAAGTCGCCGGGCCGGCTCCTCGCGCCGCAGACGTGGGGAGCGTGTCTCCAGCCGGTCGAGACCCCGCACCACCGCGGCCTCGGCGAGGCGCTGCAGCACCAGGTCGAGCGTCGTGAAGACGGAGGTGTCCGCGGCCTGGCGGACGTCGCCGAAGCGCTGCTCGAGCTCGACGCGCACCAGGTCGGTGAAGTACGGGGCCGGCTCCCCCGTCGTCGCGGCCGGTGGCACGCGCACCGGCTGCGCCCGGGCCGCCTTCCACTCGGCAGCCGGCAGCATGCTCAGCTCGTGCATCCGCGCCAGCACGACGTCGCGGCGGGCGCGGGCCCGCTCGGGATTGACGGCGGGCGAGTAGCTGTTGGGCGCCCGCACCATGCCGGCCAGCAGGGCGGCCTCGCCGGCCGTGATCTGGTGGATTTCCTTGCGGAAGTAGGCGCGGGCGGCGGCGCCGATGCCGCGGACGGCCAGGCCGCCGCGCTGGCCGAGGTAGACCTCGTTGAGATACGCCTCGAGGATCTGCTGCTTGGGGTAGCGCCATTCGACCAGCGTCGCCAGCCATGCCTCGTTCAGCTTCCGGAAGTACGTGCGTCGCGCGTCCAGCAGGCGGTTCTTGATGAGCTGCTGGGTGATGGTCGAGCCGCCCTGCAACACCCGGCCGGCCCGGAGGTTGGTCCAGGCGGCCCGCAGGAGCCCGCGGGTATCGACGCCGCCGTGCTCGAAGAAGCGGTGGTCCTCGGCCGCCAGCACGGCGTTGAGCAGCACGAGCGGCACCTCGGCCAGGCGCACGGGACGGTGCTCCTCACCGGGCCGGTCGTCGGCGCTGGCGAGGATCTCGGGCTCGAGTGTGACCGCCCCGAGGTCGTGCCCGTCGCGGCTGACGCGCGTGACCCGCTCGTCGCGCAGCTCGACGCGCACGCGCTGGGCCGCCGTCCCGGCGCCGCCGCGCAGGTGGATGTCCCACGCGGTCCCGGCTCGGCGATATCGTCCGGGCGCATCCGGGGCGGCGCGTGACTCGACGTACTTGAGGCGCGCCAGCGTCCCGGTCAGGTCGGCCCGGCCCACGTGCACGCCCGGCGCCAGGATCTGAGGCGCCGCGTAGACGTAGGTCGCGCGCCGAGCCTCGACGCGCTCGAACCGCGCCAGCTCGAACGAGGAATACACCGCGAGGCCGAGGACGAGCAGCACCAGGAGCCCGGCAGCGCCCAGCCCGATCAGCCGCAGCCGGTGTACGGACGGCAGGGGCAGGGGCCACGGCCAGCGAATCATGGTTCATTATGCCCGCCGCGTCTGGCGGGCGCCGCCCGGAAGACTTTTTCATACTTCGCACAGGAAAAACGGTGCGAGGTGTGGGGCCGCCGCCGTCTAAGTCAGCGTCCGACCGTCGCATCGGCGGGGGCACGTCCCTTGCTGCCCGTTTGCCCTCCCACGGGCAGGGACGTTGGCGGGACAGGGAGGGTGACGTGCTGATCTGTCGATGCGCGTGGCATCAACGCTATCGGGGGTATCCGCGGCTGAGTGGTGTGGCCTCGTGGCGGGGCTGGAACATCCGGTTCACCGACGGCATCTGCGAGAGTTGCCTCGTGCGCTTTCGGATCGAGCATCGGCGATTCCTCGAACAGAAGCACCCGTCGCCCAAGCCCGTCGTGCGGGCGACCGCACCGTCTGACGCCGTCGCCTGACGTCCCCGTCTCCGTTGACGAGCCGAGACGGGGCCCTCTCCAGTCGGAAAGGGCCCCGCCGCCCGTCACAACCCGTGGAGCCCCCGGGCTAGAAGCCCCGCCCCTTCATGCAGTCGCGGTAGGCCTGCTTGTAGGCCTCGTCGGTCTGACCCATCGCTGCCATGCCGCGGAGCTGCACGTCACCGGCGTCGGCCGCCGACGTCGAGCCGGAGCCCGAATCCGTCGTGCCCGACCCGGAGCCCGAGCCCATCGTGCCTGACCCCGAGGCCGAGCCCGTCGTCCCCGACCCGGCGGGCGAACTGCTACTGCTGCTGTCCGTCGTCCCCGACCCGGAAACCGAGCCGGTCGCCCCCGACCCGGCCGAACCGCTGCTGCCCGTCGTGCCGCTCGCCGACGAACCCGGGGTCGAGGGGCTGGCGCTCGGCGACGAGGACGTCGAGCCGCTCAGCCCACCGGAGGTGGTGCCGGAGGCGCTGGGGCTCGACAGCTTGGCCTTTGCCTGCTCGTTGCACGCGTCGAAGTCGGCCTGGGTTTGCGCCGCGACGTGCGCGGGAGCCCAGACCAGAACGGCCGCCATGCCGAGGAGCGCAGTCGCGCGTGTGAAAGTTGCCATGAAGTCCTCCCTGACTGTGATGCCTGGAATCGCGCCGGAGGCGCGCTACGCGGACGTTCAAGGCGGGTGCCAGCGAAGCAGCGCCGGAAGCGGGGGCGCGAGCGTTCCGGCGGCGGCTGCCTTGCGGCCTCCGAGCCCGGCGGGTATGCTGTTGCCCGGCCGTATCGACGCGGACTTCCGCGAGAGTGGCGAAACTGGCAGACGCACCGGACTTAGGATCCGGTGGGCTCACGCCCTTGGGGGTTCGACTCCCCCCTCTCGCACCACTTCCGGCTGGATCGAGGACTGAGACTGCATGAAGGTCGCGATCGAGGAGATCGAAGCGTGCAAGCGGCGCCTGGCCGTCGAGGCGCCGGTGGACGTGGTGCAGCAGGAGTGGGAAAAGGCCTACGGACGTGTGCAGAAGCGCGCCAGCCTGCCGGGCTTCCGGCGTGGCCACGTCCCGCGCTCGCTCGTGAAGCTGCACTTCGCGGACGACGTGCGCCGCGAGGTGGCCGAGCATCTCATCCCTGACGTCTACCGCCGCGCGCTGACCGAGGCGCGCATCGACCCGGTGAACGAGCCGGATCTCCACGATCTCAAGCTGGAGGAGGGCGCCCCGCTGTCCTTCACGGCCGTCGTCGAGGTCAAGCCGAGCATCACGCTGGGCGAGTATCGGGGCGTGGAGGTCCGGCACGCGGCGGAGCCGGTGACGGACGTCGAGGTGGACGAGGCGCTCGAGCGGATGCGCGAGCAGCATGCCCAGTTCAACAGCGTCGAGCGGGCCGCCGCCTCCGGCGATCTCGTCATCGTCGAGTACACGCTGGCCCCCGAGGGCCACGAACCGACCACCGCCACCGGCTACCACTTCCTGGTCGGCGGCGGCACCGTGCTCCCGGAGATCGACGCCGCCGTGGCCGGCATGCGGGCCGGCGAGGAGCGGGAGGTCCCCCTGCGCTTCGCCGACGACCACCGCATGGAGACGCTGAGGGGCAAGGCGGGCACCGCCCGGCTCAAGCTCGGCGAGGTGAAGGAGAAACTCCTGCCCGTCCTCGACGACGAGTTCGCCAAGGGGCTCGGCGAGTTCGACACGCTGGACGCGCTCCGCGCCGAGGTGCGCCGCCAGCTGGAGGCGCGGCGGGAGGCCGAGTCACGGCACGAGCTGGAGGGCAAGCTCGTCGAGGCGTTGCTGGGTCGCCACGAGTTCGGCGTGCCCGACGCCATGGTGATGCGGCAGGTCGCCCACCAGGTCGAGCACACCCGCGAGCGGCTGCGCCGGCAGGGCATCGACCCCGACGGCGTCCAGTGGGACTACCCCAAGATCGTGGGCGAACTGCGGCCGGGCGCCGAGAAGGCGGTGCGCCGGGCGCTGCTGCTGGAGGCCATCGCCGACAAGGAGGAGGTCGCCGCCAGCGACGCCGAGGTCGAGGCCGAGGTGGAGAAGTTCGCGCGGGCCAGTCAACGGCCGGCCGCCGCCGTCCGTCGTATGATGGAGAAGAGTGGCGACCTGGACTCCCTGCGGCACGGCCTGCGCGAGCACCGGACGCTCGACCTGCTCATCGAACACGCGCGTGTCATCGCCTGACCGTCACGCGCCAAGGAGACACTGATGGCTCTCGTTCCCATGGTGATCGAGCAGACGCCCCGCGGCGAACGGGCGTTCGACATCTTCTCCCGCCTGCTCAAGGAGCGGATCATCTTCCTGCCCACGTTCATCGAGGACGAGCTGGCCAACCTCGTCATCGCCCAGATGCTGTTCCTGGAGGCGGAGGACCCCGACAAGGACATCTACCTGTACATCAACTCGCCGGGCGGCTCGGTGACGGCCGGCATGGCGATCTACGACACCATGCAGTACGTCAAGCCGGCCATCTCGACCATCTGCATGGGGCAGGCCGCCTCGATGGGCGCGCTGCTGCTGTGCGCGGGCGCCCGGGGCAAGCGCTTCGCGTTGCCCCACGCGCGCATCATGATCCACCAGCCGCTGGGCGGCGTGCAGGGCCAGGCCACCGACATCGACATCCAGGCCAAGGAAATTTTGCGGATGCGCGAGGAGCTCAACCGCATCCTCGTGCACCACACCGGCCAGAGCATGGACAAGATCCAGCGCGACACCGACCGCGACTTTTTCATGACCGCCGAGCAGGCCAAGGACTATAAGATCGTCGACGAAGTGATCTCCTCCAAGCCCACCACCCGGGCGGTCAGCGAGCCGGCGGCGCTCTTGGCGCAAGTCCAGAAGTAAGGAGTCCAGAGCAGGATGGCGCGGACGCGTGAGGGCAACGGGACCTTGAAGTGCTCGTTTTGCGGAAAGAGCCAGAACGACGTCCGCAAGCTCATCGCGGGACCCACGGTCTACATCTGCGACGAGTGCATCGAGCTGTGCAACGACATCATCGCCGAGGAGTGGGAGGAGGAGAAGTCGCGGGAGATCCGCAGCCTTCCCAAGCCGGCCGAGATCAAGACCGCGCTCGATCAGTACGTGATTGGTCAAGAGCGTGCGAAGAAGATCCTCGCGGTCGCCGTCCACAACCACTACAAACGCATCGAATCCGGGAGTGATGCGGGCGACGTCGAGCTCCAGAAATCCAACATCCTGCTGATCGGGCCCACCGGCAGCGGCAAGACGCTGCTGGCCCAGACGCTGGCCAAGATGCTGCGGGTGCCGTTCACCATCGCCGACGCCACCACGCTGACCGAGGCCGGCTACGTGGGAGAAGACGTCGAGAACATCATCCTGCGGCTGCTCCAGGCGGCGGACTACGATGTCGAACGCGCGGAGCGGGGCATCGTCTACATCGATGAGATCGACAAGATCGCCCGCAAATCGGAGAACCCCTCGATCACCCGGGACGTCTCGGGGGAGGGGGTGCAGCAGGCCCTGTTGAAGATCCTGGAGGGCACGATCGCCAACGTGCCGCCCCAGGGCGGCCGCAAGCACCCGCACCAGGAGTTCATCCAGGTCGACACCTCCAGCGTGCTGTTCATCTGCGGGGGCGCCTTCGTGGGCCTCGACAAGATCATCGAGTCGCGGGTGGGCCGCTCGGGCATGGGCTTCGGGGCCGAGATCAAGAGCCGCGAGGAGCGGCGGGTGGGCGATCTGCTGGCCATGATCCAGCCCGAGGACCTGCTCAAGTACGGCCTCATCCCGGAGTTCGTCGGCCGGCTGCCCGTCGTCGCCACCCTGCACGACCTCGACGAGCCGGCGCTGGTCCGCATCCTCAAGGAGCCGAAGAACGCGATCATCAAGCAGTACCAGAAGTACTTCGACCTCGAGAAGGTGCGGCTCAAGTTCACCGACGACGCGGTGGCCGCCATCGCCCGCGATGCGCTCAAGCGGGGCACCGGCGCCCGCGGCCTGCGGGCCATCCTGGAGGAGGTCATGCTCGAGATCATGTACGAGCTGCCGTCCATCCAGGGGCTCAAGGAGTGCGTGATCACCCGCGAGGTCATCCTGAACCACGAGCGGCCCATCCTGATCTCGGAAGCGAAGGAACAGACCGCGTAGCGTCGGACGCGGTGACCGGAACGCTCTTCGTCGTCGCCACCCCGATCGGGAATCTGGAGGACGTCACCCTGCGGGCGCTCCGGGTGCTGCGCGAGGTCGATCTCGTCGCGTGCGAGGACACGCGGCGGACGCGGGCGCTGCTGGCCCACTTCGACATCCACACGCCGACCGTGTCCTATTACGAGCACAACAAGCTCGCCCGGGGCCCGCAGATCCTTCGACAGCTCGAGGACGGCAAGTCGGTCGCGCTGGTCACCGACGCCGGCACCCCGGGGATCTCCGACCCCGGGTTCCTGCTCGTGCGGGAGGCGCGGGCGGCCGGGGTGCCGGTGGTCCCGGTGCCGGGCGCCTCGGCGGTGACGGCGGCGCTGTCGGCGGCCGGAGTGCCGGCCGACCGCTTCGTGTTCGATGGCTTCCCGCCGGTCAAGCCGGGCCGTCGCCTCAACCGGCTGAGGGCGCTGCGCGAGCTGGAGACGACGCTCGTCCTCTACGAGTCGCCCCACCGCATCCTGGCCACCCTGGAGGCGATCGGCGAGGTCTTCGGCGAGCGTGAGATCGTGGTGGCCCGGGAGCTGACCAAGCACTTCGAGGAGATCGTGCGGGCGACGCCGGCCGCGCACCGCGCCCGGCTGGAGGCCGCCGGCGTCCGCGGCGAGTTCACGGTCGTCATCCCGGGCTGACCGGGGGCCGTGAGTTGTGGGGGGTGGGGCCCGCACGTATACTGCGGAGGTCTATGGGCGTTCCCAAGGCGCTGACGGTCGCCGGGTCCGACTCCGGCGGCGGCGCCGGCATCCAGGCCGACCTCAAGACGTTCTCGGCGTTTCAGGTGTTCGGGATGTCCGTGCTGACCGCCGTCACGGCGCAGAACTCCGTCGGCGTGACGGGCGTGCACAACCTGCCCCCCGAATTCGTCGCCCGGCAGCTCGACGCGGTGCTGGACGACTTCGGCGCCGACGCCGTGAAGCTCGGCATGCTCTCGACGGCCGGGATCATCCAGGCGGTGGCGGTCCGGCTGCGCGCGCACGGACAGACGCGGGTGGTGCTCGACCCGGTGATGGTGGCCAAGTCGGGCGATCCCTTGCTGCAGCCCGACGCGCGGGCGGCGCTGATCGAGGCGATCTTGCCGCTGGCCGAGGTCGTGACGCCCAATCTCCCCGAGGCCTCGGTGCTGGCCGACCTGCCGGTCGCCACCGAGGCCGACATGGAGGAGGCCGCCCGGCGCATCCACGCGCGCGGCCCGCGCCACGTGCTCGTCAAGGGCGGCCACCTCAAGGACAGCGCTACCGACCTCCTCTACGACGGGCGCGCGTTCACGCGCTTCCCGGCGCCGCGGCTCGAGTCGAACAACACGCACGGCACCGGCTGCACCTTCTCGGCCGCGATCGCGGCCGGCCTGGCCCGGGGCAAGCCGCTGGTCACCGCGGTCGCCGAGGGCAAGGCGTACGTGACCGCGGCCATCCGGGAGGGCTTCCAGGCCGGCCGCGGCGTGGGCTCCCTCCGCCACTTCGTCACCCGCTGGTAGCGATGGCCCGATCCGTCGACGACCGGATGCCGTTCATGGAGCACCTGGGGGAGCTGCGCGTCCGCATCGTCCGCAGCCTGTACGGGGTGCTGGCCGGCGCCGCGATCGCGCTGCCGTTCAGCCAGCGGATCGTGGACTGGCTGGCCCGGCCGGTGACCAGGCTCGGCCACGAGCTGGTCTTCACGGCGCCGGCCGAGGCGTTCTGGGTGCAGATGAAGGTCGGGCTGTTCTGCGGCCTGTTCCTCTCGGCCCCGGTGATCCTCTGGCAGGTGTGGGCGTTCATCGCGCCCGGCCTGCACCAGAAGGAGAAGAAATACGCGGCGCCGTTCGTGATCGTCGGCTCGCTCATGTTCCTGGCCGGCGGCGCCTTCGCGCTGTTCGTGGTGACGCCGTACGCCATCAGCTTCCTGCTCGGCTACGGGCGGCCCGGCCTGAGGCCGATGATCACGATCCAGAACCACATCGACTTCCTGCTGAAGTTCACGCTGGCGTTCGGGATTGTCTTCGAGCTGCCGCTGGCGCTCACGCTGCTCGCGCGCATGGGGGTGGTGACCGCCCGCTCGCTGGCCCGCCACCGCAAGTACGCCGTCCTCGGCTCCTTCGTGGCCGCGGCCATCCTGACGCCGACGCCCGACGCGTTCAACCAGGCGCTGATGGCGGGGCCGCTCATCATCCTTTACGAGGTGGGCATCGTGTGCGCGCGCATCTTCGGCCGCCGGCCGGCGCCGGCCGCCGAGCCGGCCGCCTCGGAGCGCGCATGAGGCGAGGCGGGTAGTGGACTTCACGGCGCTCGATCTGCCCGAGCCGGTTCTCCAGGGGATCCGCGAGGCCGGCTTCGTCACCACGACGCCGATCCAGGAGGCGGCCCTGCCGCTGGCGCTCAAGGGCAAGGACGTGGCGGGCCAGTCGCAGACCGGCACCGGCAAGACGGCGGCGTTCCTCATCGCCGCCTACACCCGGCTGCTGCGAACCCCGGCGCCGCCCCCCTCGACGCCCAGCGCGCCGCGGGTGCTGATCATCGCGCCGACCCGCGAGCTGACGGTGCAGATCGAGGCCGACGCGCGGCAGCTCGGCCGCTTCACGCCGTTCCGGATCCAGGCGGTCTACGGCGGCATCGACTACGCCAAGCAGCGCGACACGCTCGCCGCCGGCTGTGACGTGCTGATCGGCACGCCCGGCCGCCTGATCGACTATCTGAAGCAGCACGTGTGGTCGCCCCGCCGCGTCGAGGTGCTGGTCGTCGACGAGGCCGACCGCATGTTCGACATGGGGTTCATCGCCGACCTGCGCTTCATCCTGCGCCGGCTGCCGCCGCCCGAGAAGCGTCAGTCGTTCCTGTTCTCGGCGACGCTGTCCTTCCGGGTGCTGGAGCTGACCTGGGAGTTCATGAACAACCCCAGCCAGATCACGATCATGCCCCAGCAGAAGACGGCCGAGCGAGTGGAGCAGCTGCTCTACCACGTCGGGCGCGAGGAGAAGTTCGGCCTCTTGCTGGGGCTGCTGCGCCGCGAGGGCGGCGATCGCATCCTGATCTTCGCCAACACGCGCGAGGAGGCCCGCCGGCTGGAGGACCGCCTCACCCGCAACGCCTGGGAGGCCCGTGCGCTGACCGGCGACGTCGATCAGAAGCGCCGGCTGCGCATCCTCAACGACTTCAAGGAGGGCCTGCTGCCGGTGCTGGTGGCCACCGACGTCGCCTCCCGGGGCCTGCACATCGAGGCGGTCAGCCACGTCGTCAACTGGGACCTGCCGCAGGAGGCCGAGGACTACGTGCATCGCATCGGGCGCACGGCGCGGGCCGGGGCCGGGGGCAAGGCCATCGCCCTCGTCGACGAGGCCAGCGCCCTGAACCTCGAGGCGATCGAGAAGTTCATCGGCCAGAAGATCCCCGTCGAGTGGCCCGAGGACGACCTGATCCTGTCGGAGATCAGGCCCACGGCCGAGGAACGGCGCCGCTATGCCGAGGAGCGCCGCGCGCGGCTGGATGCCCGGCGCGGGCGCGACGACCGGGGCGGCCGGCGCGGGGGTGGGCGGGAGCGCGGCCACCGCGGCGAGCGGCGGCCCGCCAGCGAGCCCCGGCGCGAGCCGCCGCCGATCAGCGCGGCACGGCCCGAGCCCCCGTCGGGGGCGGCGCCCGCGGGCCCGCCCGGCCGTCGCCGCCGGCGGCGCGGCCGGCGCGGCGGCTCGGGCAAGCCGCCTGCCGGGGGCGCTCCGCCGCCGGCCTGAGCTTTGCGGCACCTCGGCGCATGAGACGGGTGATCGTCGCTCTCGCGCTGTCGAGCGTGTTGTCGGGCTGCGGTGAGGGGGCGCCCGGGCCGAGGCCGCCGGTCGCTGGCGCGGGGTCCTCGATCGCGGCGACCAGCCCGACCGCGCCCGACCCGCCCGCCGCGTTGGCGCTGCCCCGGCGGATCCTGCATCGCGCCCGTCTCTGGCGGGGCAATCCGGTGCCGCTCGGGGTGGTCACCGGCGCGCTGCTCGTGGTGTCGCTCGGCCTGGGAGTCTACACGCTCCGTCTCGCCTGGCGGGGCGCGTCCGGCGTCCGCGGTGATCAGTCGCCGCGCGCGTCGTAGGCGAGCAGCGCGCGGATCTGCTCGGGCAGCCCGAACAGCCGCACGCGATCGCCCTGCCGCAGCACGGTGTCGGCCGAGGGATTGGCCTCGAGGATCCCGTCTGCGCGCGTGATGGCGAGCACCGACACCCCGAACCGCTCGCGCACGCGTGCCTCCCGCAGCGTGGAGTCGGCCAGCGCGCCCGTCCCCAGCGTCACCTCCTGCATCTCCGGCAGCCGGCCGGCCCGCTCCGGTGTCCGCGCGCCGGCGAGGTTGATCGCGTCGCGGAACTGCTCGAGGTAGGCGAGCACCCGCTCGCGCGGCTGGGCCAGGCTGTGCAGGGCGTGGCGGATCAGCGTCGCCGCCGCCTCCAGCTCGGGCTGGATGACCTCGGAGGCGCCCGCGCGGCGCAGCCGGTCGTGCTCCGCGCGGTCGTGGGTGCGGGCGAGGATCGGCAACGTCGCGTTGAGCGCGCGGAGATTGCCGACCGCCCGCCGCGCCCGGTCGATCTCCGGCAAGGCCACCACCGCCAGCGCGGCCTGACCGGCGCCGGCCGCCTCCAGCAGCCGCCGGTGGCCGGCGTCGCCGAACAGGCTGGGCACGCCGCGCTCACGCAGCCCGCGGACGATGTCGGGATCGTTCTCGATGGCGACCCAGCGGATGCCGAAGGTGTCCAGCGCCTCGGCCACCGCGCTGCCCACCCGGCCGTAGCCGCACAGGACGACGTGCCCGTGCAGCTCGCCCGAGGCCGGGCCGGTCTCCGCCGGCGCCTGCCCGGCCAGCCACAGCGCGCCCAGGTAACGGGGCGCCACGCGCACCAGCCCGGCGTTGATGAGGATCGTGAGCAGCGAGGCGGCCAGCGTGACCTGGTAGACGCCGGCTCCGATGTGCCCCTCCTGGCGGGCGGCCTGCACGAGGACGAACGAGAACTCGCCGATCTGGGCCAGCCCGATGCCGGTGAGCAGGGCCGTGCGCAGCGTCTCGCCGAAGGCCCAGACCACCGCGGCGCGCACCAGCAGCTTGCCGGCGACGACGAGCGCCACCATCGCGCCGAGCAGCGGCAGGTGGTCGAGCACCTGCCGCGGATCGAGCAGGGCCCCGATGGTCACGAAGAAGAACGCGCTGAACGTGTCGCGCAGCGGCAGCAGGCGGGCCAGCGTCTCGTGGGCGAAGTCCGACTCGCTGATGAGCAGCCCGGCCAGGAACGCCCCCAGCGCCAGCGACAGACCGACGGCCTGGGTGAGCGCCGCCGTGCCCAGGCCGAGGGCCAGCGCCACCAGCAGGAACATCTCCTCGTCGCGCGTGCGCGCCACCCGCGCCAGCAGCGGGGAGACGACCCGGGTCCCGAGCGCCACGAACGGCACGAGGACGAGCGCGGCGGTCGCGAGTCCGCGGCCGACGGCGAGCAGGCGATCGGGGGCGCCGGCGCCGAGCGCCGGCATGAGCGCCAGCAGCACCACCACCGCCAGGTCCTCCACCAGGCTGATGCCGATGAGCACGCGCCCGTGCCGGGTGTGCAGCTCGCCGCGATCGAGCAGCAGCCGCGCGAGCACCATCGTGCTGGCCACCGAGATGACGACGCCGATCATCAGCCCTTGCCCAGGCGGCCAGCCCAGCGCGCCACCGACCACGACCGCCAGGCCGATCGACAGCGCGGTCCCGAGCGGGCCGCCGATGAGCGCGACCCACTTCACCCGCAGGAGGTCCTTGAGCGAGAACTCGAGGCCGAGGGCGAACATCAGCAGCACGACGCCGATCTCGGCGAATGCCTCGAAGTGGCGCAGGGGGTCGGCCACGGCGGGCCCCGGCGTGAACGGGCTGATCGCCACGCCGCCGAGCACGTAGCCGAGCACCAGCGGCTGGCGCGCCAGCCACGCCAGCCCGGCCCCGAGGACCGCGGCCACGAGCACGAGGGCGAGGTCGCGGAAGAAGTCGGGGTCGCCCGCCATGGCGCCGGCAAGATAGCACGCGCGACGCCGTGCCCCGTCCGCCGCCGAGGGAACGCCGCCGCGCCCGGCCGCGTTGAAAGAGCAGGACCGTCCCCGGCGAAAAGGTTTCGTCGCGGCAGGTTCATCATGCGAGAGTGGGAGGCGACGATGGCGACGGACATCCTCGCCATGACCCGGTGACGGACTTCCTGCCGGACACCCCCGCTGTCGCTCGTCCCTATTGCCCCGACTGTGAGCCGGACGCCGATCCGTGCCGTGAAATTCTCGACGTCCGCTGGTGCGCGGCGCACACGCCCGCGTGGAACGGCGCCGAGGACGGCGCGGTGCGGGCGGAGGCGTTCCTGTCGGGCAGCACGGAGGCGGGTGGCGACGACAACCGGCGCTGGTGCCAGCTGGTACATCGCCCGGCTCGCGTGACAGCCGCGGCGACCGCCGGCGGCGCCCGGCGACGGGCGGGGCGCGCGCCGGCGCGAACCGCTTCCGGTCCGTAGCCGCGCCGCGGCCGCCACGGCGAACGCGCGCTCCCGCGCGCGCGGAGAATCCTTCGCCCTGCGGCCGGTCCACCGCTCAGCCTCGCCAGACCCACCACGCGAACAGCGCGACCATCACGAAGGCCACGACGACGTGGGCCACCGCGCCCATCACGAGCCCCACCAGCGCGCCGAGGCCGGCGCGCACGCTGCCCTCGAGCCGGCGTGTCCTCAGGATTTCGCCGGCGATGGCGCCGGCGAGCGGGCCGACCAGGAGACCGATCGGCGCGGCGAACAGGCCGAGCACCGCGCCGGCCAGCGCTCCCATTGCGGCCCACCGGCTGCCACCTGCGCGCCGCACGCCGGCAGCGGCGGCGACGTTCGCGAGGACGGCGCCCACGACGGCGAGCGTGCCGAGGATGGCCAGCCGCCCGGGACCGACCGGTGTGAAGTCGGTGGCGACGGCGTAGAGCAGCGCCCCGGCGACGATCAGCGGCGGGCCGGGCAGCACGGGCAGCACGGCCCCGGCCAGCCCCGCCAGCATCAGCAGCGCGACGGCGACGTTGACGAGCGTCACGCCGCCCGGTCGCGCTCTACCAGCGGCTGCGGGCGGGGCAGCGCCAGCGCCACGCCGAGCCCGATCGCGGCCAGCAGCAGCCACGGCAGCGTGTAGCTCCCGGTCGCCTCCAGCACGAGACCGAAGAGCGGAGGGCCGAGCAGCACGCCGCTCCACGCGAACGTGACGGCGGCGCCCGTCAGCAGGCCCGCGTAGCGGGCGCCGCCGATCTCCGCCACGAGCGCGAGGTAGAGCCCGACCCATCCGAAGGCGCCGGCGCCGGCGACGACGGCCAGGGGAACGGCCACCGGCAGCGGCAGCCACGCGCCGAGCGCGAAGGCCGCATAGGCGACCGCGCCGATGAGGGCGTTGATGACCACGCCCGGGCGGCGGCGGCCCCCGAACATGCGGTCGCTGATCGCGCCCCAGGCTAGCCGGCTGCCGGTGCCGCCGACCTGGGCGAGCGCCAGGAACTGGCCGGCCGCCACCGCCGAGACCGCCAGGGTGTCGCGCGCGTAGAGGGCGAGGTAGGCGAGGACCGAGGACTGCGCCATCGACAGCGCCAGCCCCGAGCCGAACACCACCAGGATGCCCGGCCGGCGCAGGAACACTGCGAGCTCGCTGAGCCGCGCCCGCTCGGCCGGCTCCACCGGCGCCGGGCCGACGGGCGCGCGGTACACCAGCGCCACCACGGCGGCCGAGACCAGGGAGAGCGCCCCGGCGACCACGAGCGCGCGCCGCCAGCCGTAGACGAGGGCGAGCGGCGGCAGCGTGAGCGCGCCGAGCAGACCACCGAGAGTCAGCCCGGTCTGCTTGATGCCCATCGCCACGCCGCGCTGGCGAGGGGGGAACCACTCCACGACCGCCTTGCCTGTCGACGGGTTCAGGACGCTGAAGCCGAAGCCCGCGAGCACGAGAAAGGCCAGACATGACGCCAGACTCCAGCTGGCCGCGGCGAGGAGCACACCGGTCCCGATGACGAGCTGCCCGAGGCCGAGCGTCGCGCGCACGCCCAGCCGGTCGGTCAGCCAGCCGGCGGGCAGCGCCATGACGACGCCACCCAGGTAGACGGCGGGCAGGAACAGCCCCACCTGGGCTCGCGTGAGCCCGAGCGACTCGAGGAGGAACGGCGCCAGGGGCGCGACCGAGAGGACCGCGAGGGCGCCGAGCACGTGGGCGAGGGTGACCAGGGCCAGCATGGTCCAGCCGTGCATACCGGGAGCCTACGTCGGAAGCCGTCCTGGCGGCGACAACCGTCGGCACGGGCGTTGCTCGATCTCAATCCCTGACCAGGTCGCCAAGGATTGTAAGGAGGATAGACATGGCGGAGCGTGACTGGGACCGCGAGCGCGACTGGGAGCGTGGTCGCCGCTACCGCGGCGAGGGTTACTACGGCGGTTACTACGATACGCCGGGGCGCGAGCGCGACTGGGGCCGGCGCGGCGACGAGCGCGGTCTCATGGGACGCCTGATCGAGGAAGTGCGCTCCTGGTTCGGTGACGAGGACGCGGAGCGCCGCCGAAGACATCTGCGAGCAGGATGTCGCAGCACGGAGAGCTGGACGCCAGCGACATCGAGATCGTCGTCGTCAGCGGCGAGGTCACGCTGCAGGGCGCCGTCCGCGACCGCGCCGACAAGCGGCTGGCCGAGGACCTGGCCGAGCAGGTGTCGGGCGTGCGCGAGGTCAACAACCAGCTCCGGGTGGGGCAAGCGACGACCGAGCAAGAGACTCAGCCGAACCGGCCCGAGGGGCCGCGCTACCGCGCGGCGTAGCACGGATCGGGGGGCCGTCGTGGCCCCAATCCCGTTCACCGCTGGTACTTGGCGGGCGACTTGAGCGGCGCGAAGAAGACCGGGCGGGCCATGCGGCCGACGCGGACCTCGATGAGCACCGGGCGGTCCATGCCCACGGCCTTGCGCACGAGATCGCCGACGTCGGTGGGCCTGGCGGCCCGCAGGCCGACGACCCCGTAGGCGTCGGCCAGCTTCATGAAGTCCGGATTGGTGACGGCGGCGCCGTGGCTGCCGCCCCACGACTCGTCGAGGTCGCGGGCGACGTTGCCGTAAGCCTCGTCGTTGAAGAGGACGATCACCGCGTTGATCTTCTCGCGGGCCGCGGTGGACAGCTCCTGCGAGTTGTACATGAACCCGCCGTCGCCGGTGATGGCGATCACCGGCCGCTCCGGGCGCGCCACCTTGGCGCCGAGCGCGGTCGGCACCTCGAAGCCGAGGTTGCCGGAGTACGACGACGTCAGGTACGTCCGCGGCCGGTAGACCGGCCAGAACGGCCGCGAATAATAGCCGATCTGTGTCATGCCGGCGATGACGATGGCGTCCTCCGGCGTGCCCGCCCGCAGCGAGGCCAGGATCGAGTGGTTCGGCTCCTGGGTGTCGAGGGCGGCCAGCGCGTCGCGGAGCTGCTCGCGCTCCCGCTTCCGCGACGGCCGCGGTGGCGCATCGGTCCGCAGCCGCTCCAGCAGGCGCTCGAGCGTCAGCCGCGCGTCGCCGACGAGCCCGACCGCCACTGGATGGTTGCGGCCGACCTCCTCGGCGTCCACGTCGAGCTGGACGATCTTCTGCGAGGGCTGGAAGGCGGCCAGCGCGCAGCGCGAGCCCACGACCAGGATCGTGTCGGCGGCGTCGAGATACTCGCGGAGCGGATTCTTGGGCCACAGCGCGGCGCCGAGTGCCAGGTCGCTCTGGTCGCTCACCGCGCCCTTGCCCTCCGCCGATTGCACGACGCCGGCCTGGATGTACTCGGCCACCGCCGCCAGGGCCTCGTGGGCGCCGGAGGCGTGCACCCCGCCGCCGGCATAGATGATCGGCCGCCTGGCCTCGAGCAGCAGCCGCGCCGCCCGCTCGATGTCGGCGGCGGGCGCCGCCGCCCGCGCCACCGTGACGGGCGGCAGCAGCTCGGCTTCGCCCTCGTCCTCCAGCGTGTCGGGCGGGATCTCCAGGTGCACCGGCCGCGGGCGCCCGGTCTTGAGCTGCCGGAAGGCCTCCTGCACGGCGCCCGGGATCTCGGCAACCTCCAGCACGCGCTTGCGCCACTTGGTGATCGGCGTGACGACGTCGAGCTGCTCGTTGATCTCGTGCAGGACGCCGACGTTCTTGCCGAGGTAGCGCTTGGGCACCTGCCCGGCCACCAGGAACACCGGCGACGAGCAGGAGTACGCCGTGCTGAGCCCGGCGCCGGCGTTCAGCACGCCCGGCCCCGGCACCACCAGCGCCACCCCGACGCCGCCGCCCGCCCGCGCATAGCCGTCCGCCATGTACGTCGTGGCCTGCTCGTGCCGGGTCAGCACGAAGCGGATGTCCTTCTCCTCGCGCAAGGCCGCCATGGCCCCATACAGCTGCACGCCGGGCAGCCCGAACACCACCCGCACCCCTTCCCGATGAAGCTGCTTCGCCAGCGCCTCGCCCCCGGTCATCCGCATCAGGACTCCTCCTCGCCGTGCATCTGATTGACTATGTTCGAGCGCCGGCTTTGCCGGCGCAATCCTGCCTTCTGGTCTGGGGGAGGCATCGGAGGGGACCGTAGAGGCCCCCTCCGAAGCGTCAGCTGTGCTTGCGGAGCTCGAGGCGGCCGATCTGGCGGCGGTGCACCTCGTCGGGGCCGTCGGCGAACCGCAGCGTGCGGGAGTGCGCCCACCAGAAGGCCAGCGGGAACTCCTGGCTCACGCCGCCGCCGCCGTGCAGCTGCATGGCGCGGTCCAGCACGCGGAGCGTCATGTTGGGCACCGCGACCTTGATCTCGGCGATGGCCTGCTTGGCGGCCTTGTTGCCCACCGTGTCCATCATGTAGGCGGCGTGCAGGACGAGCAGGCGCGCCTGGTCGATCTCGATGCGCGACTGGGCGATGCGCTCGGTCGTGATGTCGTTGTCGGCCAGCTTCTTGCCGAACGCCACCCGGTTGAGCGCGCGCTTGCACATGTACTCCAGCGCACGCTCGGCCACGCCGATCTGGCGCATGCAGTGGTGGATGCGGCCGGGCCCCAGGCGGCCCTGGGCGATCTCGAACCCCCGGCCCTCGCCCAGCAGCATGTTGGCGGCCGGCACCCGGACGTTCTCGAACAGCACCTCGCCGTGGCCGTGGGGCGCGTCGTCGTAACCGAAGACGGTCAGCATGCGGACGACCTTGATGCCGGGCGCCTCGCGCGGCACCACGATCATCGACTGCTGCTTGTAGCGGTCGGGGTTCCTGGGGTCCGTCTTGCCCATGAAGATGAGGACCTTGCATCGGTTGTCGCCGATGCCCGAGGTCCACCACTTGTGGCCGTTGATCACGTATTCGTCGCCGTCCCGAACAATCGAGGACTCGATGTTGGTTGCATCCGACGATGCAACCTTCGGTTCTGTCATTGCGAACGCTGATCGGATTTTCCCCTCGAGGAGCGGCTCCAGATACTGCTTCTTGAGCTCGGGGCTGGCGTAGCGCTCGAACACCTCCATGTTGCCGGTGTCGGGCGCCGAGCAGTTGAAGACCTCGGGGGCGATGGGCGAGCGGCCCATGATCTCGCAGAGGGGCGCGTAGTCGAGGTTGGTGAGGCCGGCGCCGCGCTCGCTCTCGGGCAGGAACAGGTTCCAGAGCCCGCGCTCGCGCGCGATGGCCTTCAGCTCTTCCATGATGGGCGGCACCTGCCAGCGGTCGGCCGACGAGTCCAGCTGCTGCCGGAAGGTCGCCTCGTTGGGGTAGACGAACTTGTTCATGAAGTCCGTCAGCTGCTCCATGTACATCTTGGTCTTCTTGGAGTACTCGAATTCCATCGCCGCTCTCCTCGCTTTACAGGCTCGCCTCGCCTTCGGCTGCGGCTCGCACGGCCACGTTTACAGGCTCGCCCTGCCTTCGGCTGCGGCTCGCACGGCCACCTGGCGTGCCGGGCACCCGGGATTGTATCCTCGTCGCGGCCGGCTCGCGCCGGCGATTTGCCCACGCCCCGGGAGGACGCTCCGATGCGGATGCGCGGCAAGACGGCAGTCGTGACGGGCGCCGGCTCCGGCCTGGGACGGGCCACCGCGATCTGGCTGGCCGCCGAGGGCGCGCGCGTGGCCTGCGTGGACCGGGCCGCCGACCACGCCGAGGCGACCGCGAAGGCGATCGGCGGCGCCGGGGGGGAGGCGTTCGCGGTCCACGCGGACGTCACCGACGAGACCGCCTGCGCGCGGATGATCGATGCGACGCTGGCCCGCTTCGGGGGGTTGACGACGCTCGTGAACTCGGCCGGCGTGACGAGCGCAGCGGGCCCGGAGCCGCCGGCGGAGGAGTGGCGCCGCGTGGTCGACGTGAACCTCGCCGGCACCTGGCTGCCGTCGCGCGCGGCCCGGGCGGCGCTGGCGGCCAGCGGTCACGGCACCATCACCAATCTCGCGTCGATCTACGGCCTCGTGGGCGGCTCGATGTCCCCCGCCTACGCGGCGTCCAAGGGCGGCGTCGCCAACCTCACGCGGCAGCTGGCGATGCAGTGGGCGCCGGCGATCCGCGTCAACTGCGTGTGCCCCGGCCACGTGGAGACGCCGCTGACGGCGCCGGTGATGGCCGATCCGGCCTGGCGCGCCCGGATGATCACCCGCTATCCGCTCGGCCGCTTCGGCCACGTCGACGACGTGGCGGCCGCCATCCTCTACCTGGCCAGCGACGAGGCCGCCTTCGTCACCGGCATCGCGCTGCCGGTCGACGGGGGGTACACCGCTGTCTAGCCCGCCAGCGCTGGGGAAGGGGACCGGCACCCGATTCGGCTCGGGATGGATCAGCGGCGTGCTGGCCGTGACGTTCGCCGCGCTCGCCGGCGGGGGGGTGCTGTGCCTGCTCTTTCCCTGGCTGCTGACCACGCCCGACGCGCGCGGGCACTATCCGCTCGGCGTCGTCCGGTTCCTCATCTACGCGTTCCTGGTGGCCGGGTTCGGCCTCGGCACGCTCTCGACACTCCTGCGCCGCTCCAAGCGACTCGGGCTGACGGCGCTGGCGCTGGCGACGGCGGCCACGCTGCTGGGTGGCTCGACCGCCGAGGTCGGTGACGCCGGCGGCGCCGCCGGCTATCTCGGCCTCGACTGGTTCCTGCTCAACGTGCTGGTGCTGGCGCTGCTCTTCGTGCCCATGGAGCGGCTGTTCGCCCGGCTGCCCGCGCAGCCGATCTTCCGGTCCGGGTGGCGGACCGACCTGGCGCACTTCGCGGTGAGCCACCTGCTGGTCCAGATCACGGTGCTGCTGACGCTGGCGCCGGCCGCCCTCTTCTTCGCGTGGGCGGTGCGGCCGGCGCTCCAGCGGGCGGTGCAGAGCCAGCCGCTGATCCTCCAGGTCGTGGAGATCGTCGTGGTGGCCGACCTCGCCCAGTACGTCGTGCACCGCGCGTTCCATCGGGTGCCGTGGCTCTGGCGGTTCCACGAGATCCACCACTCGGCCCGGGCGCTCGACTGGCTGGCCTCCGCGCGGCTGCACCTGGTCGACATCGTGGTCACGCGCGGCCTGTCGTTCGTTCCGCTCTACGTGCTGGGATTCTCGGCGCCGGCCGTGTACGCGTACCTGGTGTTCGTGTCGTTCCACGCGGTGTTCATCCACGCCAACGTGC
>DASWJN010000115.1:0-2649 GCA_036397135.1 Candidatus Methylomirabilota bacterium | reverse complement strand
GTAGGCCGAAAACGTGGCGCCGCCCGTCTCCGCCAGCACCTTCGTGATCGCCGCCGTCAGCGTCGTCTTGCCATGGTCAACGTGTCCAATCGTGCCCACGTTGCAGTGCGGCTTCGTCCGCTCAAACTTTGCTTTCGCCATTACCCTATCAATCCCGTCGTCGTCGTCTCAGGCCCGTCGTCGTCTCAGGCGCGTTCCAGATCCTGCGTTTCGGCCTCAAGCGGCCCCGGTTCGCCCCGGTCAAAAGCCAAATCCCGCACCGTCCGCTGCCGGACCCGCTCAAGTTGGAGCGGGTGGCGGGAATCGAACCCGCGTAGCCAGCTTGGAAGGCTGGAGCTCTACCATTGAGCTACACCCGCACCGCTCAACCATCCCGCTGGACCGCTGTGCCCCTATCCCACGGCCGCGAGGGTGACGATGGTGGAGGGGGTTGGATTCGAACCAACGTAGGCTGTGCCAACGGATTTACAGTCCGTCCCCTTTAGCCACTCGGGCACCCCTCCAGCCGTCGCAACCGGCGGTGCGATGGAGTTGCGAAATATGTTGATTTAATTCAGCCTGTCAACTTCTAAACATGCCAACAGCGCCCCCAATCCGACCGATTCGCCGCAGCGGCCGGGGGAACGCTCATGGAACCTGATGTTCAATGGCCGCATACTAGGTGCCGCGATGACGAGACGCAAGGGTAAGCTGGGCTCCCGTGGCCCCGCCGGGCCGCCCGGCCAGCCGGCCGAGCGCGCCGGCAGCCGCCCCAGGCCGGCTTTCCGCCCCACCCGCCAGGGCCCGCAGCCGCTGTGGCTCTATGGGGTCCATGCCGTGCTGGCGGCGCTGGCCAACCCGGCGCGCCGGCCCGAGCGCCTGCTGGCCACGCCCGAAGCGGCGCAGACCTGGGGCCAGCGGCTGCGCGACGAGCGCCACCCCGCCCACGCCGGCCTCGCGCTGCAGACCGTCCAGCGCCGCGACATCGACGCCCTGCTGCCGGAAGGCAGCGTCCACCAGGGCCTCGCCCTCCTCACCGCCCCGCTCGACCAGCCGGCGCTGGAGGACATCTTCGCCGCCCGCCTGCCGGAGCCGGCCCTCCCCCAGGATGGCCCGCGGCGCCGGGTCGTCGTGCTGCTCGACCAGGTGACCGACCCGCACAACGTGGGCGCGGTGCTGCGCTCGGCGGCGGCCTTCGGCGCCCTCGCCGTGGTCGCCCTCGACAAGGGCGCGCCGGAGGAGAGCGGCACCCTGGCCAAGGCGGCCTCCGGCGCCCTCGAGGTGGTCCCCTACGTCAGCGTGGTGAACCTGGCGCGCGCCCTCGACAGCCTCAAGGACGCCGGCTTCTGGTGCCTCGGCCTCGCCGGCGAGGCGGAGCGCAGCCTGGCCGCGAGCCACCCCGGCGAGGACGTCGCCCTGGTGCTCGGCGCCGAGGGCAGCGGCCTCAGGCGCCTGACGCGGGAGCGCTGCGACCTGCTGGTGAAGCTGCCGACCCGGGCGCCGATCGAGTCCCTCAACGTCTCCAACGCCGCCGCCGTCGCCCTCTACGAACTGCTCGGGCGCGGCTGACGGCCCGGGTTGTCCGGCCGCCGCCCAGCTTGCCAGCCGCGCGGGGGCCGTGCTAGCGGTTCAACCACCGTCAGCGCGGCGGTGTCCCCAGCCCCTTCATTGCGATTTCCGCTGCGCCCCAAAGCGCAGGGAATCATGCAGGACATCGAGACCTTCCTTAAAGAGCACCGCATCGACGAGGTCGAGTGCCTCGTCCCCGACATGGCCGGCATCGCCCGCGGCAAGATCCTGCCGGCCCAGAAGTTCCTCGAAGGCATGCGCAAGAACGGCCTGCGCATCCCCGAGGACATCTTCATCCAGACGGTCAACGGCGACTATCCCGAGGACAGCGACGACGTGACCAGCGCCTCGACGCGCGACGTCTACCTGATCCCCGACACCTCCACCATCCGCCTGGTGCCCTGGTACGACGAGCCGACCGCCCAGGTGATCTGCGACGCCTATCACTTCGATGGCAGCGAGGTGCAGATCGCCGCGCGCCGCATCCTGAAGCGCATCCTCTCGCTCTACGAGGAGGAGGGCTGGCGGCCCGTGGTGGCGCCGGAGCTGGAGTTCTTCCTGGTCGACGTGAACACCGACCCGGACTACCCGCTGGTGCCGCCGATCGGCCGCTCGGGCCGGCGCGAGACCAGCCGCCAGGCCTACGGCGTCGACGCGGTGAACGAGTTCGACCCGATCTTCGAGGACGTCTACGACTTCTGCGAGGTCCAGGGCATCGACATCGACACCCTGACCCACGAGGGCGGCGCCGCCCAGATGGAGATGAACTTCAACCACGGCGACCCGATGCTGCTGGCCGACCAGGCCTTCCTGTTCAAGCGCACGGTGCGCGAGGCGGCGATGCGCCACAAGGTCTATGCCACCTTCATGGCCAAGCCCATGCAGGGCCAGCCGGGCAGCTCCATGCACATCCACCAGAGCCTGCTGGACGCCAAGAGCGGGCGCAACCTCTTCGCCACGCGCGCCGGCAAGGACACCGCGCTGTTCCGCAGCCACATCGCCGGCCTGCAGCGCTACCTGCCGACGGTGATGCCGCTGCTGGCGCCCAACGTGAACAGCTACCGCCGGCTGATGCCGGACTACGACGCGCCGATCAACACC
>DASWJN010000114.1:0-6991 GCA_036397135.1 Candidatus Methylomirabilota bacterium | reverse complement strand
ATCAGCTCGGTCGCGCCCTCGCCGATGATGTGGACGCCGAGGAGCTGCAGCGTGTCGCGGTGGAAAATGAGCTTCAAGAGTCCGTCCAGGTCGCCGAAAATCTGCCCCCGCGCGATCTCTTTGTAGAAGGCGCGCCCCACTTCGTAGGGCACGTTCTCCTTCGTCAATTCCTCCTCGTTCTTGCCGACGGTCGAGATCTCCGGAATCGTGTAGATGCCGTAGGGCATGACTTTCGGCAGCGTGGACTGCGCGACCTTGAAGGCATGGCAGGATGCCAGCCGGCCCTGCTCCATGGAGGTGGACGCGAGGCCGGGGAAGCCGATGACGTCGCCGGCCGCGTAGATGTGCGGGACCGCGGTCCGGTACTGCTCGTCGACGGTGAGCAGCCCGCGCTCGTCGACGGCGAGGCCGGCCCGGTCGATGGCCAGGCGCTGGACGTTGGCGACCCGCCCGGCCGCCACCAGCACCTGGTCGACGGTGAGGCTGCCGCCGCGCTTGAGCACCAGGCGCACGCCGTCGGGCCCGGGGACGTAGCGCGCCACCCGCTCCTCCAGCCGCAGGTCCACGCCCAGGAAGCCCATCTGGAGGCGCAGCTGGTCGGCCATCTCGGCGTCGAGGAAGCCCAGGAGCCGGTCGCGCCCGTCGATCAGGCTCACCTTGATGCCGAGGGCGGCGAAGATCGTCGTGTATTCGCAGCCGATGACGCCGGCGCCCACCACGGCCAGCGTGCCCGGCAGCCGCTGCAGCTCGAGGATCTCGTCGCTGTCGTGAACGCGGGGATCGGTGAACGGGACGTCCGGAGGCCGGGTGGGGACGGAGCCGGTGGCGATGAGCACGACGTCGCCGTGCAGGAGGCGGTCGGGCTGGCCCTCGCGGCTCACCCGGATCGTGTGCGGATCCTCGAAGCGCGCGTCGCCCTGCACGAAGTCGATCCGGTGCCGCTCGATGTTCTCGATGACGACCTGGCGGAGCGAGCGCACGACCTCCTGCTGGCGATACATGAAGTCCTTGACCGTCAGGTCGGTGTTGACGTGGTAGTCGACGCCGTAGAGCCCGCGCTGGCGGAGGCCGGAGAAATAGAGGGCGGTCTCGCGCAAAGTCTTGGACGGCACCGTGCCGGTGTTGATGCCGGCGCCGCCCGGGTACGGCTCTCGCTCGACCACGGCCACCCGTTTGCCGAAATACGCGGCCTGCGCGGCCCCCTTTTCACCGGCGGGGCCGGAGCCGATCACGACCAGATCGTAGCGGTCCATCGCTTCCACCGACACGCTATGACGGCGGCCCGGTGCGATGCAAGGATTTCGACCTCAGCGGCGGCCGCCGGCCAGGCGGTGCGCCTCCGGCAGCGCCCGCAGCCGGGCCATGGCCACGACGCCGAGCGCGGGACCTACCGCCAGCGTGGTGAACGCCCACGGCCAGCCGACGGCGGCCACGATGGGCGGGATCAGCCAGATGCTCAGCGTCGTCAGCGCGAAGCCGGCGCTGGTCTGCGTCGTGAGGGCGGTGCCCACGTAGGCGGGCGGCGACAGCTCCGTGATCGCCGTGGAGAACTGGGCGGAATCGGCGATCACCGTCACGCCCCACACGATGGCCACCAGCAGCGTGAGCGCGGGCGGCCCACCGAAGGTGAGCCCGATCCCGAGCGCGCAGGCGCCGCTGGCCGCCATCGCCACGATCGTCAGCGTCGTGCGCCCCCAGCGATCCGACACGAGGCCGCCGGCCCCGCACCCGAGCGCGCCGATCGCGATCACCAGGAACGTGGCGCCGCTGGCGTTGGCGCCGAGGTAGTCGCCGCCGCCGCGCGCCTGCAGACTCTCGGCCAGGAACACGCCGATCCACGCCCACATCGCGTACAGCTCCCACATGTGGCCGAAGTAGCCGAAGCATGCCAGCCGGGGGCCGCGCTCGCGGAAGATCACGGCCGCCATCCGGAGGTCGAAACGGGCGGCCGGGAACGCGTAGGGCCCCTCGCGCACGAACGCCACCACGAGGACGGCCGCCAGCAGGGCCAGTCCCGAGGCGACCAGCAGCGTGTGGCGCCAGGGCAGGTCGGTGAGGCCGCGGATGAGGTGCGGGGTCGCCGAGCCGACGGTGAGGGCGCCGACGAGGATGCCGATGGCCAGCCCGCGCCCCTCGCGGAACCACGTCGCCATGATCTTCATGGCCGGCGGGTAGGCGCCGGCCATCGCCAGGCCGGTGACGAAGCGGAGCACGAGCGCCGAGACCAGCTCGTCCACCACGAGCGCCAGCACGCCGTTGGCGACGGCGCCCAGCACGGCGCCGGCGACGAGCACGCGGCGGGCGGGCCAGACGTCGGGCAGGTTGGTCAGCGCGGCGCCGAGCGTGCCGGCGATGAAGCCGGCCTGGACGGCGATCGTGAGGCCGGCGGCGCCGCCGTCGCCGAGCGCCCACTCGCGCCGCAGCGCCGGCAGCACGGCGGCGGCGCTGAACCAGACGCAGAGCGCGAGCAGCTCGGCCAGCGACAGCACGGCCAGCTGGCGCCAGCGTTCCACGGGCGAGCGGGCTACTCGATGACCTTGCGCTCGCGCAGCCCGGCGATGTCGGCGGCGCCCAGGCCGAGGTCCTTCAGGATGGCCTCGGTGTGCTCGCCGCCGAGCGGCGCCGCGGTGCGGATGGTGCCCGGGGTGTCGGAGAGCTTGATGGCGATCCCGAACTGGCGCACCCGGCCGTGGGTCGGGTGCTCGACGTCCACGATCATGCCGCGGTGGTTGATCTGCGGGTCGCGCACCATCTCCTCGACGTCGTAGACCTTGCCCACGCAGACGTCGTGCTTGACCAGGTACTCGTACCAGTCGTCGCGATCGCGCGTGCGGATGACCGCCTCGATCGCCTCGCGAGCGGCGCTCTCCTCGGCGTTGGCGGCGCGCACGAACTGGTCCGGCTGGCGGGCGAAGCGCTTGAAGTCCGGCCGGCCGATCGCGTTGCAGAAGTTCTCCCACAGCCACGGCTCGGTGCAGCCGATCGTCAGCAGCTTGGCGTCGCGCGTCTCGTAGATCGCGTAGTACGGGTAGGAGCCGCCCAGAAAACCCTCGCCCCGTCGCGGCGCCACGCCGTCGGAGAAGAAGAACCGCATGTTGGGCGTGGCGGCCAGCAGCGAGAGCGTCGTGTCGAGGTAGGACACGTCGACGTGCTGCCCGCGTCCGGTCCGCTCGCGCGCGAAGAGCGCCAGCGCGATGCCGAGCGCCCCGTGCAGGCTGGCGCCGGCGTAGTCGGCGACGAGGTTGAGCGGGATCACCGGCTTCCTGCTGCCGGCGTCGCCGATGAGGTTGAGCACGCCGGCCAGCGACAGGTAGTTCATGTCGTGGGCGGGGTAATTGCGGTATGGCCCGTCCTGGCCGAAGCCCGACAGCGAGCAGTAGACCAGCCGCGGGTTCAGCTCGTGCAGCGCCTGGTAGCCGGCGCCGAGCCGGTCCATGACGCCGGGACGGAAGCCCTCCACGAGCACGTCGGCGCCGGCGGCCAGCTTGCGGAAGATGGCCTGGCCCTCGGGCGCTGTCAGGTTGAGCGTCATCGAGCGCTTGTTGCGGTTGACGAAGGCGTGGATCGTGCGGCGCACCCACTGCTCGTCACGGGCCTGGCCCGGCTCGGGGGTCTCGATCTTCAGCACGTCGGCGCCCATGTCGGCGAGTAGCATGCCGGGCATCTCGGCCGGCGGCACCCGGGCCAGCTCCAGGATCTTGATGCCGTCGAGGACCCCCATGGCTCAGTTCCTCTCCGTGACGAGGCGTGAGGTCAGCGCGCGGATGTCGGGCACGTCCTCCAGGTGCGCCAGCTGGAGGGCCACGCCCTCCGCCTCGCCGGCGCCGAGGACCGGCGCCGCGCAGGCCAGGAACTTGTCGCGGAGCTGGGCGTCGGTGAGCGGCTGGTCGGGATGGCCGGAAGCGCCGCGGGGCGGCGACTCCAGCGTGCGGCCGTTGCGCAGGCGGACGGTGACCCGGCTCCACGCGTGCTGCTCGAGGCCGTCGGGCAGCGTCGGGTCCACGACCATGCGCACGCGGTCCATCATCTCGCGGGTGCCGGCGTCGGCCACCTGACCCTCCGCGAACGAGCTGAGGTCCACGCGGCCGGCGCCCAGGGCGGCGGCCGCGCAGAACTGCATCGAGAACTTCCGCTCCAGCCCGTTGGTCGGACGGTTGTGGCGCAGCACGTCGGGGACGACGTGGTTCACCCCCACCTCGATCTCGGCCACCTGGTCCGCGGTCAGCCGGTGTCCCGCGCGCAGCTCCAGCAGCGCGTCGATTGCCGAGTGCGTCAGCGCGCACGAGGGATACGGCTTCACCGCGATCCCGGACCGCAGCAGCTCCCAGCGCTGGCCGAGGGTGTCGAACGCGCCCGGCGTCAGCTTGGCCTGGCTCAATGCCGCCGCGTAGCCCTGCCGGCCCTCGAGCGCCTCGTCGGAGGCGGTGAGGCCCTCGCGCGCGACCATGGCGGCGAACACGCCGTTGCGGGCGGCGTGCCCGGCGTGAAACGGCTTCGTCATCGAGCCGAAGTTCTCCTTGAGGCCGGAGGCGAGCGAGGCCGCGATGCCGAGGGCGTGGCGCGTCCGGTCGAGGTCCAGCCCGAGGAGGCGGGCGGCGGTGGCGGCGCAGCCGAGCGTGCCGATAACGGACGTCGCGTGCCAGCCGCGCGTGTACAGCTCGGGGTTCAGCGCCAAGCCGAGCGCGGCGCTGACCTCGAAGCCGACCACGTACGCGAGCACGACGGCGGCGCCGCCGGCCGGCTCGGCCTCGGCCGCCGCCAGGGCGGCCGACAGCAACGGCACGCTCGGATGGCCCATCAGCGCGAAGTTCGTGTCGTCGAAGTCGTGGGCGTGGCCGGCGGCGCCGTTGGCCAGCGCCGCCCACGTGGGGCTGGTCCGGAGCGAGGTGCCGAGCACAGTGCACAGTGGGGTGCCGCCCTCGGCGCGGGCGACGGCGCGCACGCCGGCCGCGACCGGCTCGGCCGCGCCGGCCAGCGTCACGCCCAGCGTGTCGAGCGCCGCCCGGCGCACCTGGGCGATGGCGCCGTCGGGACAGTCGCGCAGCGTGGTCTTGACGACGAACTCGGCGAGGCGGGCGGTGGCTGTCATGGCCCGCACGATACACGGACGGCCTGCGCGGTTGCAAGGCGGCGGGGCGTGGCGGACAATCCCGCCCGGGGAGGAACCATCGTGCCAGCCATCACGAACCGCCGCGTGCTGCTCCGGAGCCGCCCTGCCGGCGAGCCGAAGCCGACCGACTTCGAGATCGCCGACGCCCCCTTGCCGGCGCCCGGCGACGGCGAGGTGCTCTGCCGCACGATCTATCTCTCGCTCGATCCCTACATGCGCGGCCGCATGAACGACGTGAAGTCCTACGCCCCCTCGGTTGAGCTGGGTCAGCCGATGGTGGGCGGCACCGTGAGCGAGGTGGTGGACTCGCGCCACCCGGCCTTCCAGGCGGGCGATTTCGTCCTTGGCTACGGCGGCTGGCAGGCCTATCACGTCGCCCGCCCGGCCGCCACGCCGGGACCGTTCGGTCCGCTGAAGCTCGATCCGGCCGCCGCGCCGATCTCCACGGCGCTCGGCGTGCTGGGCATGCCGGGCATGACGGCGTACGTGGGGCTGCTCGACCTCGGCCAGCCCAAGGCCGGCGAGACGGTCGTCGTCTCGGCGGCGGCGGGCGCGGTGGGCTCCGCCGTCGGCCAGCTCGCCAAGATCAAGGGCTGTCGCGCCGTCGGCGTGGCCGGCTCGCCGGCCAAGTGCGAGTACGTCGTGAAGGAGCTGGGCTTCGACGCCTGCGTCAGCCACCGCGCGGACGATCTCTTCGCCGCCCTCAAGGAGGCGTGCCCCAAGGGCATCGACGTCTACTTCGACAACGTCGGCGGCGAGGTGCTCAGGACCGTGCTGCGGCTGGTGAATCCCTTCGCGCGCATCCCGCTGTGCGGCCTCATCTCGCAGTACAACGCCACCGAGCCGCTGCCCGGCCCCAACCTGGGCCCGGTGCTGATCAACCGGGTGACGATCCGCGGCTTCATCGTGTCCGACCACGTCGATCGCCTGCCGGCGTTCCTGGCCGACTGCGGGCGCTGGGTGCGCGAGGGCCGGCTGAAGTACCGCGAGGACGTGGTGGAGGGGCTGGACCAGGCGCCGCGGGCGTTCATCGGCCTGCTGCGCGGGGAGAACCTCGGCAAGCTGATCGTGAAGGTCGGGCCGGATCCGACCGTCGGCTAGCCCGGCGATCGGTGTTCAGGGGGAAGTCGCGCAAGGTGCGCGGAGATCGCGCGTCGCGTCCTGGACGCCCGAGGTCGAACGGCAGGCATCTTCATGCAGATGTGGCGATGCGGGTGGCGCACGCCATCTACATAGAGATGCTCGCATCCACACTTGGATGCTTGCATCTGGCCGCGGATGACGCCGTTGCAGCCGAAATATAGTTAGCCGCACTCTTGTCCAAATTACGTTTGAGAACGGATGAGCCTCCTGCCGTATGGTGATGTCGAGGCCGCCAAGCTTCGACGCCCCATCAGAAGGGAGGCCCACCCGTGAGTGGATTCTCCAGCATGTTCAGCCAGCTCCTCAAGCTGTTTCCACGGACGGAGTTCCAGGCCCTGGTGAAGCGGACGTACGCCGAGCGCCATGCCCGCGGCTTCACGTGGTGGGGGCAGTTCGTCGCGATGTTGTTCTGCCAGCTCGGCCGCGCCCATTCGCTGCGGGAGATCTGCGGCGGGCTGCGCAGCAGCGAGGGCAAGCTCAAGCACCTGGGCATCACGGCCCCGGCCCGCTCGACGCTGGCCTATGCCAACGAGCATCGGCCGTGGCAGCTCTACCGTGCCGTGTTCCAGGAATGGCTCGGGCGCGCGCAGGCGCTGGCCAAGGGGCGCAAGAAGTTCCGCTTCAAGAACAAGCTGGTGAGTCTGGACTCCACGGTGATCGACCTGTGCGCGACACTCTTCGACTGGGCGAAGTTTCGCCGCACCAAGGGGGCGATCAAGCTGCACTGCCTGCTGGATC
>DASWJN010000113.1:0-18146 GCA_036397135.1 Candidatus Methylomirabilota bacterium | reverse complement strand
GACGCCCAGTTCCGCGAACACGAGGAGGGCGTGGAGCGCCAGCGCCACCACGAGCGCGATGGCGATCGTAGCCAGCGTCCCGCTGTCGGCGCCGACGGCCACGCCGGCGATGGTCAGGGTCGCCGCGCCGGCCAGCACGGCGGCCACCAGCAGGTGGGGCAGCAGGAGCGGGCTCTGCCAGAAGTCGCGGCCCTCGGCCTGGCCGAACAGCAAGGCGCTGTAGCCGGCCGCCGCCAGGCCGAGCGCGAGCACGGGCACGACGAGGACGTGCTGCGACCACGGCAGCCGGCCGGCGCCGATCAGCAGCCACAGCAGGCTGACGGCGCCGTAGGCCATCAGGATCCAGGCGCCCCAGACCAGCCACGAGCGCGGGTTGCCCTTGAGCAGCACGTAGTGGAAGCGCTCGGGACGCTTGAGGTCCAGGACCAGCAGGACGGTGGTCAGCGCGAGGAACAGCAACGCCACCAGCGGTGCCGCGACGCCCAGCAGCGGGTCGCCGGCGATCGACTGCACGCGCGCGCTCCAGGCGGCCACGATCAGGGCGCCGGCGGCGATCGACTTGGTCCACAGGTAGGTGGACACCTTCCACCCCCACGGCCGCGGCGCGTGGGGCGCGTCGTACACGGGCCGGCCGAGCGCACCGTCGCCCCCGCGCTCCGGCGCCTGCGCAGCGGCCACCATCCGGATCAGATCGGCCTCGGCGGCCGGGCGCTGGCCGAACATGAAGGTCGGGGCCGGGCGCTGCAGCGCCGGCGTGAGGGTCGAGGAGTCGGCGCCGACGTAGAACACTTTCGGCCGCGTGCCCTGCTCGGGCTTGCGCACCTCGACCTGCTCGCGGGCGACCAGGCGGGCGATCGGCGTGCGCGGGTCGTCGAGATCACCGGCCACGATCGCCTGCTCGGGGCACACGATCACGCAGGCGGGCTCCAGCCCCACCTCGACGCGATGCGCGCAGTAGTTGCACTTGGCGGCGGTGTTGGTGTCGGGGTCGATGTAGAGCGCGTCGTAGGGGCAGGCCTGCATGCAGGACTTGCAGCCGATACATCGGCGGCCGTCGAAGTCCACGATGCCGTCGTCCCGGCGATAGAGCGCCACCGTCGGGCAGATGGTCACGCACGGCGCGTCGTCGCAGTGGTTGCACCGCAGCACCGAGAAGTAGCGCCGGGTGTCGGGGAACGTCCCCTTCTCGACGTACTTCACCCAGGTGCGGAAGGCGCCCAGCGGCACGCGGTTCTCTTCCTTGCACGCCACCGTGCAGGCGTGACAGCCGATGCACCGCCGGTGATCGATCACGAAGCCGTACCGCACGCGATCACGCCCTCACGGAACGAGCAGGTCCCACCAGACGCGCACCGCCGACAGCATGACGACGCCGACCAGCACGAGGCGCAGGGCGCGCCCCGAGAACCGGCGGCTGACCAGCGCCCCGAACTGGGCTCCCGGCACGGCTCCCAGGGCGACCGCCATGGTCGGCTCCAGCGGCACCTGGCCGGTCACGAGCTTGCCGGCCACCCCGGCCGTGGCGGCCACCGCGGTGATGGCCAGCGAGCTCCCGATCGTGACCCGGATGGGAATGCCCACCAACACCATGAGCAGCGGGACGAGGAGAAACGCGCCGCCGGCGCCGATGAGCCCCGCCATCAGGCCCACCGCCAGGCAGACGACCACCGCGCGAGGCCGACTGAACTCGACATGCTCGGCGAAGATCGGCTGACCCACCGTCTCCACGGGCACCAGCAGGAGCGCCAGGGCCGCCAGGATCATGAGCCCGAAGACGAGCAGGAGAAAGTACTGGCTGGCCCAGGCCGAGGCGACGGCCCCGGTCAGCGAGCCCAGCGCCATGGCAGCGCCGCCGACCAGGGCGAGGTCCATGCTCACGGCGCGCAGCCGGCGATGCACGACGACACTGGAGGCGGCGGCCACGAACACCTGGACCATCGTGACGGCGGTCACCGTCTTCATGTCGAGTCGGCCGACGCCGAGCAACGGGGGACCGTAGAGCAGGAGCGGGATCATGATGATGGCGCCGCCGACGCCGACCAGGCCCGACAGGAAGGCGCCGATCAGGCTGAGGCCCACCAGCACGCCCAGGAACGCGGCAGTCACGTGGCGGGATGCTACCTCAGGCCCGAGTAGTACGCGGCCACGTCCGCCAGCGCCTCGTCCGGGATCGCCTTCAGCGCCGCCTTCATCTTCGTCAGCTCGGCGTCGCCGGGGCTGCGCTTGTCCGCCTTGAACAGCAGCAGCTGGTTGCGGAGGTAGGCGGGCGGCTGGCCGGCGATCCGCGGGACGAGCTTGGCCGGATCCCCCTGCCCCTCGGGGCCATGGCACGCCGCGCACTGGGTCGCGGCGGCGCGCCCGCGCTCGGCGGCGGCGCGGTCGGCCCTGATCGGGGTCGGCTCACGCCGCTGGGCGGCGAAGTAGGCGGCGACCTCGTCCACGCCGAGCAGCTTCACCTGCTTGGCGAACGGCTCCATCTCCGGCGACACGCGCCGGCCCGTGGCATAGTCCTCGATCGCCTTCTTGAGGTAGGCCGGGGTGAGCCCGGCCAGGATGGGCACCGCCTCCACCCGGCTGTTGCCGGCGAAGCCGTGACACGCGCTGCACGTCATCGCCTGGGCATAGCCCGGCGCGTCCAGCGGCCCCGCCGCCACCGTCCCGACGAGTCCCGCCACCAGCGCGAGCGCCACACCGAGCACCACGGACTCGCGGATCATGGTCGCCCCCCTCCGCGCCGGGCTAGCCAAGGATGTCCGCCCAGATGCTCTTGGCCCACCCCTCGGCGTGCTGCGCGTAGAGCCGGGAGTGGCCGGGCGTCAGCTTCATCTCGACCTGGACCACCTTGCCGTTCTCGATCTTGTAGGCGTTGACGACCGCCATCGCCTCGCGGTCGTTGACCCACGAGTAGCAGGTGTTGACCGGCGGCACCGGCGGCGCCGGCCGCCCGCTCATCAGGCTCACGACCGCGTTCGCGCAGATCTTGCCCATGGCGTTGGCGATCGTGCCGGACTTCGGCACCGGCAGTCCGGTGGTCGCGTCGCCGATGACGTGCACGTTCCTGTGCTTGACCGATTCGTACGTCACGTGATCGACCTCGCACCACCGTTTGTCGGCGGCCACCAGATCGGCCTGGACGGCGATCGCGCCCGCCCGCTGGGGCGGGATGAGGTTGATCACGTCGTAGCGCACCGTGTCGCCGAAGTCCGTCACGACCTCGCGCGCGCCGGGGTCGACCTTCACGACCTTGTTGGAGGCCCGGTACTCGATGTTCGGGTAGTCCTTCCAGGCGGCGCGGAAGAGCCCGGCCTTGGAGACGATGTTCTGGTTGGCGTCCAGCACGATCAGCTTGGCCTTCGGCTTGTGGCGCTTCAGATAGAAGGCCACCTGGCAGATCCGCTCGTAGGGGCCGGGGGGGCAGCGATAGGCGACCGGCGGCACCGTGAGCACGAAGACGCCGCCGTCCGCCATCGCGCGCATCTGCCGGGCCAGCTCCACGGTCTGCGGGCCCGCCTTCCAGGCGTGCAAGACCTTGTCCTGGGCCGCGGCGAGACCCTCGACCTGGTCGAGCAGGAAATCGACGCCGGGCGAGACGATCAGGCGGTCGTAGGCGAGGTCGCCGTCGCCCACCCGGACGCGACGGGCGCCGGGGTCGAGCGCGGTGGCGGCCTCGTGGCGCACCTTGACGCCGTGCTCGCGCAGCCCGCCGTAGCCGAAGGTGAGGGCCCCGAGGCCACGCGCGCCGCTGAGGACCAGGTTGCTGAAGGGACACGAGACGAATCGCTGGTTGGGCTCGAGCAGGATCACCTCGATCGAGGGGTCGGCCAGCCGCACGTACTTGGCGGCGGTGGCGCCGCCCCAGCCGCCGCCCACGACGACGACGCGCCGGCCCGTCCTGGCGTCGGTCTCGCCGCGCGTGCTCGCGCAGCCCGCCACGCCGGCGACGGCCAGCGCCCCGGCGCCGGTCCCGGACGCCTTCAGGAACTCCCTGCGAGTCATCCGCGCCATGGCAGCCCCTCCCCCCCGTGCGCCGGTAAAATACACGTCCGCGTCCCGCTAATCCAGCGCGCTGACGATCCGGGCGTCCTCGTTCCAGGTGGCGAGGAGCGCCCAGGCGGCCAGCACCGCGAGCGTGAGGACGAGGGCCCCCCCCCAGCCGAGCGCCGACGGAAGGAAGACCGCCCAGCCCAGCTTGCCGAGCGCCCCCGCCTGCACCAGGGCCAGCCGCGCGAGCGAGGCGCCCAGCGCGAAGCCGGCCAGCGCGACCCAGAGCTTCACCTGGCCCTCGCCGGCCCGCCAGATCGAGCCGGCGCCGCAGCCGCCCGCCAGCGTCATGCCGACGCCGAACAGCGTGCCGCCGGCCAGCGCGCCGATGCCGGCGCCCGGGAACACCCAGTCGCTCCGGTCCTTGAGGTCGGCGAACTTGAGGATCGCAAAACCCAGCGTGCTGACCGCCAGCGCCAGCGCGGCGGCGCGGGTGTGCTCGGCGTCGCCGGTCATGAACGGCTCGCGGAACGCCCGGACCAGGCAGAAGCGCGAGCGCTGAAAGACCACGCCGAAGACGACCCCGAAGAGCAGGAACACGCCCTGGGCGTGGTACCCCGTCCGTGCGTACACGAACGGCAGGACGAGGAGGGCGACGACGAGCAGCAGGCCGGCCAGCGGCTGGCGGCTCGGCGTGTCGGCCGCCGGCGCGCCGTACACCCGCGCGGCGCCGCTCGACCACCCCGGCCGTCGCTCCATCTCCCAGACCAGGTAGCGCAGCCCCAGGAAGGCGCCGAGGCCGAGGCCGAGCATCATGCCGAAGCCGGAGAGGCTCAGCGCGCTCACCGCCGAGAAGAAGCCGCCGATGTTGCAGCCGAACGCCAGCATCGCTCCCGTCCCCATCAGGAGACCGCCGCCGGCGCCCTTCACCATCTCGCCGCGTGGGGGCACGCGGACGGCGAACTCGCAGCTGAGCAGCGCGGCGGTGAGACCGCCGAGCAGCACGCCGAGGTTCAGCAGCGAGCCCGAGTAGAGCCAGGGCGCGAGGAGGTCCGGGCGGTGGGCGAGACCGAGGCCGGCGAGCGCCCAGTCGCCCCAGTTGCGCAGGCCATCGGAGGCGGTCCACGGCCGGTCGAACGCGAAGAGGAAGACGTTGATCGTCGCGACGAGAACGGCCGCGCCCCAGACGGGCCAGGGGCGGCCGAAGACGGCGGCATACTGCGCCGAGAGGGCCCGGCCCATCAGCCGGCGGTCACTGAGCGCGCTGGACGAGGAAGCGGAGCACGACACCCAACTGCGACTGCTCGACGATACGATGGCCCGTGCGGCGCGCGAAGGCCTCGAGGTCGCCCGGCGCGCCCGGGTCGGTGGCGAGGACTTCCAGCACGCCGCCCGGCGCCACGTCCGTGATGGCTCTGGCCACCTTCATGCTGGGCCATGGGCAGGACAGCCCGCGGCAGTCCACCACGAGGGGCGCGGCGGCACGAGCCGGCTCGATGGCGGCGGCGGCGGGCGCCGGGCCCTGCCGCGTCACGCTGTAGCCCGCCTTGGCCCAGGCCGCCATGCCGCCGGTGACATTGTGGAACCCGCCGAGCCCCTGGCGCTGGAGCGCGCTGATGACGGCGCTCGAGCGGAGGCCGCCCGCACAGACCACGGCCTTCGGCCGGCCCTCGGCGATCTCGGCGCGACGCGCCACCGCCTCGAACATCGGCAGGTGCAACGCGCCGTCGATGTGACCGTCGTCCCACTCGGAGGGCTCGCGCACGTCCACCACGACCACGTCGCGGCCCTGCTCGAGCCAGGCGGCGAGGTCGTGCACGGTGATCTGCGGCAGCGTCTCCACCGGCAGCCCCTCGCTCCGCCACTCGACCATGCCCCACTGCAGGAAGCCGACGACGTCGTCCACGCCGACGCGCGAGAGCGCGGTCACCGCGCGGTCGACGTCGGACGGCGCGCCCATCAAGAGCACGGGCGCGCCGGGCGGGGCCAGCCCGGCCACGCGCTCGGCGAACTGGGGCCCGTCGATCCAGACGTTGATCGCGCCCGGCACGTGGCCCTCGCCGAAGTCGGCGACCTCGCGCAGGTCGAGCACGAACGCGCCGTGCGCGATGGCCTCGCGGGCCTCCCGGGCCGAGTACGGCCGCGGCTTGGCCGCCGCCAGCGCCACCAGCCCCCGGTTCTTCGCCACGATCTTGTCGAAGGCCGCCGGCTTGGGTGGGATGCCGGCCATGATGAAGTCCACGAACGCCCGCCGGTCGTCGTGGCGGAACGCGGGGTTGAACCGCCGCTCGAACCCGATCGTCGACCCGCTCTTGGCCGACATCGCCTTGCCGCACGACGAGCCGGCCCCGTGGGCCGGGTAGATCTCCACGCTGTCCTCGAGCGGCAGGAGCACCCGCCGCAGGCTCTCCCAGATGTCCTCGGCCGCGGTCGCGCCGCCGAGGTCGGGGCGCCCGACCGACCCGACGAAGAGCAGGTCGCCGGTCAGCACGAACCACGGCTCATCGCTGCGCGCGTGGTCGGTCACGAACAGGCAGATCGAGTCCGGCGTGTGGCCGGGGGTGTGGGCCACCCGGACCTCCACGTTGCCCACGCGCACGGTGGATCCGTCGCGGAGCGCCTCGTGCTCGAACGCGACCCCGGCCGCGGCATGGACGTGGATCGCCGCCCGGGTGGCGGCGGCCAGGTCGCGGTTGCCGGAGATGTGGTCGGCGTGGGTGTGGGTCTCGACGACGTGGGCGATGCGGAGCCCCTTCTTCCTGGCCAGCCGGAGGTACTCGTTCACGCGGTCGCGGCCGGGGTCGACGACGATTGCCTGGCCGGCCTCCCCGCACCCGATGAGGTAGGACAGGCAGCCGGAGTCCTCGTTGACGAGCTGCTGGAAGATCATGGCGCGCCCTATTCTACGCCCGGCCCCGACCGCCGCTTCAGTGCTTCTCGGCCTTTTCCTTCTCGGCCTTGGCTTCCTTCACGATCTTCTCGGCCAGGAACGCCGGCACCTCCTCGTAGTGGGAGAACTCCATCGAGTAGCCGCCGCGGCCGCCCGTCATGCTGCGCAAGCTGGACTCGTAGGTCAGCATCTCGGCCATCGGCACCGTGGCCCGCACGGAGGCGGTCTCGCCGGCCGGCTCCATGCCCACGATGCGCCCGCGCCGCGAGTTCATGTCGCCGATGATATCGCCGGCCACCTCGGCCGGCGTCGTCACCTCGACGTTCATCACCGGCTCTAACAGGATGGGGTGCGCGTCCATGAACACTTTCTGGAGTCCCATCGACGCGGCGATTTGAAACGCCATATCGGAAGAATCGACGTCGTGATAGGAGCCGTCGAAGAGCGAGACCTTGAGGTCGACGATCGGGTAGCCGGCCAGGATGCCGCGCTTCATGCACTCGCGCACGCCCTTCTCCACCGAGGGGATGAAGTTGCGCGGCACCGCCCCGCCGAAGATGTCGTCGACGAACTCGAAGCCGCCGCCGCGCGGCAGGGGCTCGACGCGCAGCCAGGTGTCGCCGTACTGCCCGCGCCCGCCCGTCTGCTTCTTGTACTTGCCCTGGCCCTCGGCCCGGCCCCTGACCGTCTCCTTGTAGGGGATGCGTGGGGGCAGCAGGCTGACGTCCACGTTGTACTTGCGCTTCATGCGCTCCACCGTCATCTCGACGTGGAGGCTGCCGACGCCCGAGATCAGGAGCTGCTTGGTCTCGGGGTCGAAGTGGTGGTGGACGGTCGGGTCCTCCTCGCTGATGCGCGAGAGCGCGGTGGAGATCTTGTCCTCGTCGCCGCGGGTCTTGGGCTGGACGGCGAAGTTGATGGCCGGCTCCGGGAAGGTGATGCGCGGCAGCTCGAAGGGCTGCGCCTCGTCGGTCAGCGTGTCGCCGGTCTGGGTCTCCTTGAGCTTCTGGGCCACCCCGATCTCGCCCGGCCCGAGCGCCTCCACGTTCTTCTGGGTCTTGCCCTGCAGCCAGGAGACGTGGCCCATGCGCTCGCGGGCGCCACGGCCTGGGTTGAACAGCGTCGAGTCGCTGCGCAGCGTGCCCGAGTAGACGCGGAAGAGCGAGAGCTTGCCGATGTGCGGATCGGACAGCGTCTTGAAGACGAGCGCGCTGACCGGCGCCTTGGGATCGGCGGCCCGCGTGCCGGCCTGCTTGGCCTTGAGATCGGTGCCGCCGATCTCGGCGCGGTCGGCCGGCGACGGGAACTCGTGGATGACGAGGTCGAGCAGGGCCTGACTGCCGATGCCCCGCGTGGCCGCCGCGCACAGGACCGGCACGATCTTGCCCTGCGTGATGCCGGCCCGCAGCGCCTTCAGCATCTCGGCCTCGTCCAGCGAGCCCTCCTCCAGGTACTTGGCGAGCAGATCGTCGTCGGTCTCGGCGGCGGCCTCCACCAGCTTCTCGCGCCACTCCTTCACGCGGTCGGCCGCCTCGGCGGGGATGCCGGTCTCGCTCGCCTTGCCGTCGGCGAAGACCGTCGCCTTCTGGGTCACGAGATCGACGTAACCCCGGAACCCGCTCTCCTCGCCCACCGGGATGTGCAGCGGCACGATGCGGCCCTTGAGCCGGCGGCCCAGCGCCTCCAGCGTCCGGAAGAAGTCGGACCGCTCGCGGTCGAGCCGGTTGACGACGATCGCGCGCGGTAACTCGAACTCGGTGGCGAACTTCCACACCTTCTCGGTCTGCACCTGCACGCCGGCGACCGCGTCCACCACCACCACCGCCGCCTCCACCACGCGCAGCCCCGCCCGCGCGTCGGCGATGAAATCGCCGTAGCCGGGGGTGTCGACCAGGTTGATGCGGTGGCCCTTGAAGTCGCAGAAGGCGATCGAGGTGTTGATTGAGATCTTGCGCTTGACCTCGTCGGGATCGAAATCGGTGGTGGTACTGCCGTCGTCGACCTTCCCCAGCCGCGTCAGCGCGCCGGCGGTGTAGAGCAGGGACTCCACCAGCGAGGTCTTGCCGACGCCCCCGTGACCGACGACCCCGACGTTGCGGATCTTTCCCGTTTCGATCGCCATGGACCCGGCCTCCTGGACAAGCGATGCGGTGAGACGAATGCTACCACCGAACCGGGACCGGGTTAAGCCCCGAGCGCCCCGCGGACCCGGGCCCCGACCTCCTCGTCGGTGCCGCGCAGGTCGATGGGCGTGGGCATCTCGGGCGGCGCGTACTTGATGCCGGCGCCGGTGAGCATGATGACGACCCGGGCGTCGGCCGTCACCTGCCCCCTGTCCTTCATCATGCCGAGCGCGGCGACCACGGCCGCCCCCTCCGGCGAGGTCCAGACGCCCTCCCGGCGCGCGAGCAGATGCTGGGCCTCCACGATCGCCCGTTCGCTGACGGCGATGGCGTCCCCGCCCGACTCGCGCAGGATGCGCAGCATCTGGCGCCCGGCAAAGGGGGACGGCACGCGGAGGCCGGCCGCCTCGGTGGTCGGGTGCTCCCACGCCGACGTGGTCTCGGCCCCGTCGCGAAACGCCTTCACCACCGGCGCGCACCCCTCGGCCTGCACCGCAACGAAGCGCGTGCGGCCCGTGACCCAGCCCAGCTGGCGTAGCTCCTCGAAGCCCTTGGGAATGCCCACGAGCCCGGTGCCGCCGCCGGTCGGGTAGAGCAGCACGTCGGGCAGCGTCCAGTCGAGCTGCTCGGCCAGCTCGAGGCCCATCGTCTTCTTGCCCTCGAGCCGGTACGGCTCCTTCAGCGTCGAGAGATCGAACCAGCCGAGCTGCGGCGCGACCGCGCCCACGACCTTGCCCGCCGTCGCGATCGAGCCTTCGATGGTGAAGACGCGGGCCCCCCCGATCGCCGCCTCGGCGATGGCCGCCGGCGGCGTGCCGCGCGGCACGATCACCGCGCACGGCAGGCCGCAGCGGGCGGCGTAGACGGCGGCGGCGCCGCCCGCGTTGCCCGCGGAAGGGATGATGAAGCCGCGCGCGCCGAGTGTGCGCGCCCGGGTGATCGCCATGCCGAGGCCGCGCGCCTTGAACGAGCCGGTCGGGTTTTGACCCTCGTCCTTGCCCCAGACGTGACGCAATCCGAAGTGCTGCGCCAGGCGCGGCAGCTCGAGCAGCGGCGTGCCGCCCTCGCCCAGCGTGACCGGCTCCTCGCCGGCCTCGAGCGGCGTCAGCTCGCGAAAGCGGTACATCCCGGGCGGGCGCGGGCGGAGGGCGTCCCTGGTCACCGCCGCCTTCACGCGCTCGAGGTCGTAGCGCACCGCCAGCATCTGCCCGCATCGCTCGCACACCGTGAGCGTGCGCTTGGCGTCGTGGCGGTGGCCGCAGACCGTGCACTCGACGTGGCTGACGAAGCTCATGGCGCCGTCGAGTCTATCCCATCTGCCCGGCGAGCACCGCCTCGGCGCGCGCTTGCCAGTGCGGCATGTCCAGCGCCCGGTACTCCGCCAGGGCGCCGGCAGCCTCGGTCCGTGCCCTCGCGCGATCGCCGGCGCGTCGATACGCCTCGCCGAGGCCGAGGCGACAATGGGTGAGCAGCGGCTGCATCTCCCGCTCGCCGGCCAGCACCATCGCCTCGCGCAAGTGCGTCTCGACCGCCGTGAGGTCGAGCCGGTCCCGCCGCGCGGCGACCTCCCCCAGCAGGCGCAGCGCCCACGCCTCCCAGCCGCGCTGACCGTACCGGCGCGCGAGCGCGAGCGCCTCCACGGCGCATCGTCCGGCGGCCTCGACGTCGCCGGCCAGCAGGTGGACGCTGCCGAGGATGCCAAGGACCAGGGCGTGGCTGTAGGCGAACCCGATCGCTTCGCCGTGGTTCGCCGCGCCCTGGAGCAGCGCCAGACCCTCGGCGAGGCGCCCCGAGCGTGCGTACGCCTCGCCGAGCGAGGACGCCGTGCGCGAGAAGTAGACGGCGAGGTCGCCGCTCGTCTGGCAGAGGGGCAGCGCCTGTTCGAGGATTTCGATGCCGCGCTCCAGCGCGCCCTGGACGACGTACAGACGACCCAGGCCGAGCAGCGCCCAGACGTGAAGATGAGGTCCGAGCTCGGCCCGGGCAATGCGTACCGCTTCCTCGCCCAGAAGGGCGCCGTCCCTGAACTCTCCGACCTCGGCCATCGCCAGCACGATCCACCCACGTGAGAAGGCCACGTTCTGGGGCACGAAGTTCCCCGGCGGAAGCTTCGGGCCGCCGGTGAGGACGATGTCCTCGTTGCGCCGAGCGACCTCGATCGCACGGCGATACTGCCCGAGACCATAGAGCGTGCGGGCGACGACCACGACGGACCCGCTCAGCGTTCGTGGGTCCTGTTCCTCCGCGGCGATCGCCAGGGCCTGCTCCCCCCTGGCGAGCGCGGCCGCGAGGTCGCCGAGCGAGCCGAGATCGTACGTCATCCTGAAGTACACCCGGCCCAGCCGCCGCCGGTCGCCCGCCCTCAGGGCCAGCGCCTCGGCCTCCCGCAGGCGCTCGAAGCCACGCGGGATTTCACCCAGACCCATGAGCGCCAGCTCGAGGTCGATACGGATGTCGATCGCGAGTCCTGTCTTCGCCGGCCCGTCGGCGAGATGCTCCAGCCCGCTCAGCGCGCTCTCGAAGCAGGCGACGCTCTCCCGGTTGGCGCCGCGAGTCCACGCGTCGAGGCCGGCTTTCCACAGATACGTCACCGCCGGCTCCCACGCCCCGGCTTGCCGGTAGTGCTGCCCGAGGGCGAGCGCGTGGGCGTCCAGGTCTGCCCCGTGCAACGCCTCGATGGCCTCGGCGACTTTCCGGTGAAGGATCCTGCGCCGTGGCGCCAGGATCCGCTCGTAGGCGACCTCCCGGATGCGGTCGTGGGTGAAGTCGAAGCGCTCACCCACCCCGTGCAGGACGCGCCGGCGGACCAGCTCCTCGAAGCCGGCGGCCGTGTCCTCCTCGCCGAGCCCGCCGGCCCGCTGGAGCAGCGCGAAGTCGAACTCTCGGCCGATCGCCGCGGCGACGGCGGCCAGGGTCTGGCTGCGCTCGGACAACCGCTCGAGACGCCGGCCGACGATGTCCCGCACCCGCTCGGGAAGCGCGAGGCCGTGTCCGGGAGCGATCGCGGCGCCCTCGGCGTGGGCGCGGACCGTCTCCACGGCGACGAAGGGGTTGCCCTCGCTCGCGGCCCACGCCTGCTCGCCGAGCCGCTCGTCCGCCGCCGCGTCGCCACCCCGCGCGACCGTCCGCACGAGGGCCAGCGTGTCGGGGCGGGAGAGCGGGCGCAGGGTCAGCGTCGTCAGGCCGCGGTCACGCCGCAGATCGTCCAGCGCCTGCCGGAACGCGGGCGCGTCGGCCAGCTCGTCCTCACGCGCGGTCGCGACCATCAGCACCGGCCGGTCGGCGAGGCGGCGCCCGACGAACGCGACCAGCCGAGCGCTCACCTCATCGGCCCAGTGCAGGTCTTCGAGAACGACCAGGAGCGGCTGGCGTCCGGCGAGCTGCCCGAGCAGCCGCGCCACACTCTCGAAGATCTGGCGGATGTCGGTCGTCCCACCCGCGGGCGCGCTACCGCCGGCCTCGGGCAGCAGTCGCGCCAGGCCCGAGCGCAGGGTGGGACCGAGCCGCTCCAGCAGGTCGGCGTCCTCGGCGATGCGACCGGCGCGCAAGGCGTCGACCCAGGGGCCGAACGGCAGGATCTGCTCCGACCCGTACGAGCGCCCGAGCAGCACGGTCACCCCGCGCCGGGCGGCGTCGCCCGCCAGCTCGCTGACGAGTCGGCTCTTGCCGATGCCGCCCTCGCCCAGCACCGCGACGACCTGCCCGGCGCCGCCGGCCGCCGCAGCGAGCAGGTCTCGAAGCCGCGCCAGATCGTCCGCCCGTCCGATCAGCGGCGGCTCGGCGCCGGGCGCCCGCGGCTCGGCGCCGGACTGCGCCGGCAATGACTCGGCGATCGCGCCGCGATGCTGCGGCCGCTCGCGAAGAATCTCCTGGTAGAGCGCCTTCGTCTCCGGCTCCGGCTCGATGCCCAGCTCGCGCCCGAGCACGCCGACGCACTGCTGATACTGTCGCAGCGCCGTCCCCCGCCGCCCAAGATCGGCGTAGAGCCGCATGAGCGCGCGGTGGACGGCCTCCTGCAGCGGGTCCAGCGCCAGCAACCGCAGCCCGGTGCCGGCGGCCAGCTCCACGGCGCCCGATTTCCGCTGGTGCGCCAGCAGCCGCGCCAGCGCCTCCAGCGCCAGCTCCCGCAGCCGCTCGCGCTCGCCGAGCAGCCACTCCTCGAACGGCGCCTCGGCCAGGACCAGCCCCGCGAGCAGGTCCCCCTGATAGAGCGCCGCCGCCCGCTCCAGCGCTTCCGGCGTGCCGTCCGCCACCGCCCGCTCGAAGACCGCGACGTCCGCCTCCACCACCCCCGGCGCCAGGGCCAGGGCCTCGCCCTCCTGCCGCAGCACCACGCCCTCGGCCTCGCCCAGCGCCTTGCGGACGACGAACAGGGTCTGGCGCAGGCTCGCCCGGGCGGACTCCTCACGGATGCCGCCCCACAGCAGGGCGGCCAGCTTGTCGCGCGGATGCGCGCGGCCCAGCGGCAGGGCCAGGAAGGCGAGCAACGCCTGCGCTTTGCGGCCCGGCAGGGACATGACCTCGCCCGTGTGCAGCCGGGCCTGGAAGCCACCGAGCAGGGTCAAGCGCAACTGCGTCATGGCGCCTCCGGGGTCCCCACCCTATCACTTCCCCCCTTGACGCGAGATTTGACGGTGCCCGTGACGGGCGGCAAACGCCCGGTCCCGTACAACGGGCGTGTGGGACGCGAACCGGACGACGTCAGGACGTTCGTGGTGCGGATCTCCGGCGCCGGCGCCGAGGTCCGCGGAGTGGTCGAGCGGGTCAGGACCGGCCGCAAGGCGCCGGTCCGTGGCTTCGAGGACATCGGCCGCGTGATCGCGGCAATGGTGTCCGGAAAGGAGAGCGCCATGACGCTCAAGGGCAAGCACGCGCTGGTCACGGGAGGGTCGCGGGGCATCGGCCGGGGGATCGCGCTCAAGCTCGCCGAGAGCGGGGCCCGGGTGGCCGTCCACTACTACGTCAACGAATCAGCGGCCAGGGAGACGCTCGAGCGGGTGCGCAAGCACGGCGCCGACGGCGTCCTCGTGCAGGCCGACGTCTCGAAGGCGGAGGACGTGCGCCGCATGTTCGCCGAGGTGCGCAAGGCGTTCGGCACGCTCGACGTCTTCGTGGCCAACGCCCGGCCGGAGCTCGCGAAGTTCTACCAGAAGCCGATGGAGATCACGCTCGAGGCCTGGGACCAGGCGATGGACTCCCAGGGCAAGGCCTTCCTCGTGGGCGTGCAGCAGGCCGTCCCCTTGATGGGCGCCGGCGGCCGCATCGTGGCCATCACCTACGCGCCGGGCGCCCAGAAGGGCACCTGGCAGCCGTGGGTCGCGATGGGCGCCGGCAAGGCGGCGATGGAATCGCTGGTGCGCTACTTCGCCGTCGCGCTCGCGCCGCGCGGGATCACCGTCAACTCCCTGAGCCCGGGGCTCACCGACGACAGCGTGCTCAACGGGCTGCCCGACCCCGTCGTGCAGACCGCCCGCGCGTGGCACGCCAGCGGCTGGACGCCGATGGGCCGCATGGGCACGCCGGCCGACATCGGCAACGCCGTGTCGCTGCTCTGCTCACCCGACGCCGACTGGATCACGGGCCAGCTCCTCTACGCCGACGGCGGCGCCTCGCTGGTGGACACCCTGATGCCGCTCGAGATCCAGCGCGGCTGACCCAGATGAGGAGGAGAGCCATGGAGACCATGAGAACCCTGATCGGACGATCCCCGATGCAGCGTCTTTGTCGAGTCGTCCTCGCGGTCTTGTCGATCGCGTGGGGAACCTGGGCGAAGCGCAATTTCCAACTGATGAACGGAGCAGCGTGGCTGGAGCTTCTTTGCCCAATTCTGGCGCCGCCGCCATCGCGTTTCCGCCCGCTCCCAGAGCGGCTCTCCGCACCCGCAAGCCCCCGATTTCACCCACTCACTTCCACGAAGAGCCATGCTTCCTACCCTCTCCTGTCGGTAGCGCTTTCCCTGGCGGTGCTTCTGCTCGCTCCGCCTGCGGCGCTTCCGTTTTCTGCGAGCGTTGTAGGGATCGCAGTGGTGTGTTCTCCTGACATGCTACTTCCAGACCCATGCCGGCAGACTTTTTTCGGTGGAGGGGAGAATGTATCCAGTGCTTCCGGTGAGCTCAGCCTCACCGGTGCAGGGTCCTTTTCCTTCCCAGGTCTCCGAACAGCGCAAGCGAGAGCCCGCGCCGATCTCTCCGCTGGCCAGCTCGGGGTGTTCGCGAGTGCTCGCGGGCCTCTCGATGTCTCCTTCGGCGGGACTAGCAACACGGGTGCGAACGCTCATGCGGAATTGGATGACACAGTATTCCTCCACGTCTCACCCAGCATCACGGGAAACTTTATCGTCAGGGTTCGCGCGCGCGTGAGAGGTTTAATTACAGGTGAGGACCTGGGAGGTAATGCACGGTCCTCCACGCTTCAAGTGGAGATTTTTGGGACGCCTGCAAGTGGCGTCCAGCTCCCACAATCGCTTGTAATACTCAGATTCCTGGGCGACGCCCCATTTGATGAGTTCTTCGACATCCCGGTAGCTTTCCATCCTGATTTCCTTCCCACTCCATTTTTTCGGATGAGAACTAGATTGATGCTTGGTGGCGGTGGATTTTTTGGCTCCGGTGGCAACAGGGTTACAAACGCGACTGCGGACTTCTCTAGCACCGCGGGGCTCTCGCTGGAGCTGCCTCCAGGCGTTACCTTCACCTCGGAGTCCGGCGTATTCCTGACCGCGCAGGCGTCCGTGCCGGCCGCTAACGCAGGCGCAGATCAGACGGTGAACGAGGGCGACGGCGTGACGCTCGATGGCTCCGCCAGCAGCGATCCCGAGGGCGACGCGCTGGCGTACACGTGGACCCAGACCGCCGGCCCGCCGGTGACGCTGGACCTCGCCGACCCCGCCCGGCCGACCTTCGTCGCGCCGCCGGTGCCCCGTGACGGCGCCACGCTCACGTTCCAGCTCGTGGTGAGCGACGGCCAGCAGGCCAGTGCCCCCGCGTTCGTCAACGTGACGGTCGCGAACGTCAACCACGCGCCGTCCGCCGACGCCGGGCCCGACCAAGTGGTGAACGAGGGGAGCCCGGTGGCTCTGGACGGCTCGGCGAGCTTCGACCCCGACGGGGACAACCTCAGCTACGTCTGGACCCAGACGGGCGGGCCATCCGTCGCGCTCGCGGACGCCACGACCGCCCTGCCCTCCTTCGTGGCGCCTTCCGTCAGCCAGGGCGGGGCGCTGCTCACCTTCGCGCTCACCGTCGGCGACGGGCTCGCCAGTGCGAGCGACTCGGTCTCCGTCCTCGTCGAGAACGTGAACCACCCGCCGACCGCCGACGCCGGAGGCGACCAGACGCGCATCGAAGACGCCACGGTCACCCTCGACGGCACGGCCAGCAGCGATCCCGACGCCGATCCGCTCACGTACGCCTGGACCCAGTCGAGCGGACCCGCGGTCACGCTGTCCGGCTCCACGAGTGCGACGCCGACGTTCGTGGCGCCGCCCGTGACGGCCGGCGGCGCGACTCTGGTCTTCCGCCTGCTCGTCTCCGACGGCCTCGGCGGCAGCGCCAGCGACGAGGTCTCGGTGTTCGTGCAAAACGTCAACGACCCACCCGCGTGCGACCGGGCCCGCGCCCACCCCCGGATGCTCTGGCCACCCAATCACAAGCTGGTGCCCGTCACGATCACCGACCACAGTTGGGATCCCTCACACCGGATGACAACCACCGTCACGCACGTCACCCAGGACGAGCCGGTCAACGGCCTCGGCGACGGTGACACGGGTCCCGATGCCGTGATCCACGGTTCGAAGGTGCTCCTGCGTGCCGAGCGCTCGGGCTCGGGCAACGGCCGGGTGTACCGGCTGCACTTCACGACGACGAAACACGGCGGTGAGAGCTGCACGGGATCAGTGGACGTCTGGGTGCCGAAGAGCCTCAAACCGGGGCTACCCGTGATCGACGACGGCCAGCTCTACGACTCGACGCAACGCTGAGCCTCTCGTCGAATGCGGCGGGGCTACGGCCGGGGGCCGGCGAGTGCAGTGCACCGAGCACGAGAAGGAGGACCGGACATGCAGAGCAAGAGCCAGGCGAAGAACCGAAAGCCGAAGAAGGTGGGCGACCTGCCGGCCGGGGACAAGCAAGCGGCGGGCGTCAGGGGCGGCTTCGATCCGGTGAATGACGTGAAGATCGGCACGCCGTCCAAGATGGACCCCGTGAACGGCGTGCGGCTCCGGTAGGTCCCGCAGGCCGCGCAACGCGAGGCGGCGGATGCCGCCGCCTCGCGCTCGGCTGTCAGCGGCCGGTGGCCAGTTGGTCGGCGACCCCCGCCTCCTTGTCTCCACACACAGCGATGTGTAGCATGAGACAGGAGGATGGATCGTGGCCACCAATCTCGCACTGGACGACCGGCTCATCGAGGAAGCCGTGAGGGTGGGCGGGCACAAGACCAAGAAAGAGGCGGTGACCGCCGCGCTCGCGGAGTACGTCCGGGCCCGCCGGCGGGGTCGCATTCTGCAGTGGGCCGGCCGGGTCGAATACTTCGACGACTACGACTACAAGGCCGCGCGCCGCCGGCGTTCCTGATGGTGCTGGTCGACACGTCCGTGTGGTCGCTGGCCCTTCGGCGACGGCCGGCCGATCTGGACGCGGCCGAACGGGCGGTGGTCGGCGCGTGGACGGCACTCGTTCGCCGCGGGCGGGCGTCGATGATCGGGCCGATCCGGCAGGAGATCCTGTCGGGAATCCGCCAGGCCGAGGTCTTTCGGGCCCTCCAGGCGGCCCTCGCCGACGTCCCCTGCCTGCCGATCAATCTCGGCGACTACGATCGTGCCGCCGAGTTCTTCAGCCGGTGTCGATCGAACGGCATCACCGGCGGCCACATCGACATGCTGATCTGCGCCGCCGCGCACCGGCACCGCGTTCCGCTGCTGACGACCGACCCCGACTTCTCCCGCTACGCGCGACACGTTCCGCTGAAGCTCCACCAGACGCCTCGATAGCGGCCACGAAGCCCCGGCACGCCACGGCGTCCCGACGGCTCGCTTCCGACCAAGCCAGTGAATCTCGTGAAACGTGGTGACGCTGGGGATGGAGCGCGGGGGCCGCGGGCGCGCCGTCAGGGCGAGCCGTCGGCGCCGTTCGAGCGCAGGACGCGGCGAGCGAGCC
>DASWJN010000112.1:0-1686 GCA_036397135.1 Candidatus Methylomirabilota bacterium | reverse complement strand
TCATCGGCCTGGTGTCGGCGGCCCTCGCCCTACCGGTCGGCCTGACGCTGGCGGCGATCATGATCTCGGTGATCAACCGCCGTTCCTTCGGCTGGACGCTGCGCACGGAGATTGACCCGGCGATCCTCCTGCAGGCGCTCGCCGTGGCGCTGCTCGCCGCCCTCGCCGCGGGCCTCTACCCGGCGTTCCGGATGGCGCGAGCCCGGCCCTCCGTGGCGCTTCGCGAGGAATGATGGCCGCCCGGACGACGATCGGCGCGGTTCTTGCCGGCGTCATGCTGGCGGCCTGCCAGCCGGGGCCCGCCGTCGAGCCGGCGGCGCGGCTGCGGGTGACCGACGTTCTCGGGGCGGCGCCGGCGGCGGGCTTCGAGCGGGCCCTGGAGCCGCGCGAGCTGGCCTTCCCGGCCGACCATGGGCCGCATCCCGGCTTCCGCTCCGAGTGGTGGTACTTCACCGGCAACCTCCGCTCGGCCGCGGGCCGGCGCTTCGGCTACCAGCTCACCTTCTTCCGCACCGCCCTGCACCCCCCCGGCGCGGCGCCGCCGCGCACCTCGGCCTGGGCCACCGACCAGGTGTGGATGGCGCACTTCGCGATCACCGACGCCGGCGGCGGGCGCTTCTTCGCCTTCGACCGCTTCCAGCGCCAGGCGCTCGGCCTGGCGGGTGCCCGCAGCCAGCCCTGGCGGGTGTGGCTGGACGATTGGAGTCTCGAGCAAACCGGCGCCGGGCCGTTTCCGATCCGCTTGCGGGCCCGCGCCGGCGGCGAGGATGGCGCCGGCCCCGCGATAGGGGCGGGAGCTCCGGGCGGAGTCCCGGTCGACGCCGAGGCCGCCGCCGGCGCCGCGACTGCGGGCCCCGGAGCCGGCGGGACCGTGGCCATCGACCTGGAGCTCGCGCCGCTGGCGCCCCCGGTGCTGCACGGCGACCGCGGCCTCAGCCGCAAGGGACCGACGCCCGGCAACGCTTCCTTTTATTACTCGTACACCCGCCTGCGCAGCGCCGGCACGATCGTCGTCGACGGCGCGACCCACGCCGTCGAGGGCAGCAGCTGGCTGGACCGCGAGTGGAGCACCAGCGCGCTCGAGGGCGACCTGGTGGGCTGGGACTGGTTCGGTTTGCAGCTCGACGACGGCGGCGAGCTGATGTTCTACCGGCTGCGGCGCGCCGACGGCAGCGCCGCTCCAGCCAGCGGCGGGACCCTGGTCGGCGCCGACCGGACGGTCTCGCGGCTGGACGCGGCGGGCGTCGATCTGCGGGTCCGCGCCACCTGGACGAGCCCGATCGACGGCACCCGCTACCCCGCCGCCTGGACGCTGTCGTTGCCCGCTCACGGCATCGTCCTGGAGGTCGAGCCGCTGCTCGCCGGACAGGAGCTCGACCTCGCCTTCCGCTACTGGGAGGGGGCGGTGAGCGTTGCTGGCCGCGGCCCCGGCGGGGGGCCGCTCAGCGGGAGTGGCTACGTCGAGCTGACGGGGTATGCTGAGGGCCAGCGTTGACCCGCGTCTCTCATCGATCGGTGCCGATGATGCGTCTGTACGGATTCCCGTATTCCACCAACATGGAGCGCGTGCAGCTGGCGCTCGCCCACAAGGACCTCGCGGCCGAGTACGTCGCGGTCTCCGTCGACGACCGCAGCATCGTCCGCGAGGTCAGCGGCCAGGACCTCGTTCCCGTGCTCGTCAACGAC
>DASWJN010000111.1:0-11462 GCA_036397135.1 Candidatus Methylomirabilota bacterium | reverse complement strand
GCGTGGGCGGACTCGCCCGATGAGATCCGACGACTGTCGGACCGTTGCGAGCGCGAGCGCTGTGAGGCGCTGGTCGTGCTGATCGATCCAAATTTGTTCACCCGCCGGGCGGAGCTGGTTTCCCTCGCGGCGAAGCTGCGGGTGCCGGCCATCTATCCGGCCCTGGAATATGTCCGGGATCAGGGACTGATTGCCTACGCCGCGGACCAGCGCCAGAACATCCGCCGCGCCGCCCATTTCGTGGACAGGATTCTCAGGGGCGCCAGGCCCGCCGACCTGCCCGTCGAACAGCCAACGAAGTTCGAGCTGGTCATCAACCTGAAGGCGGCCAAAGCGCTCGGGCTCACGATCCCGCCGTCGGTGCTGACGCGGGCGGACGAAATCATCCAGTGATCGAGCATGCTACCGAACCGGAACATGCGGTCCAGTCATTTTCCACCAGTCTCGGGACACTACCTTCCGGTCGTCGATCCGCATCTTGAACTTGCCCGTGGCCGGCGTCGAGACGGCGCCGCGGATCGCCGCCGTAGGGGTGGTCGTGATGAAGTGGACCTCGCTGTAGCCGGACAGGTCCGTCGCGAACCTCGGGCGCCGGCTGTCGTCGCCGGCCAGGGCGGCCGAGACCGATCCAAGGCCGATGAGGAGGGTGAGCAGCACGCGAACGGTGTCCATGGCGCGTTCCTCCAGCGGGGTGAGCGGGCGGTACACTGCGCCGAGCCGCCCGATGAACGCGCGAGCCGGGCGTCCGGTTCCCTGCCGCCGTCACTCCACGACCCGGCGGCCGGTGGCCCGCAGCAGCCGCCGGTCCGCCTCCGGCGTGGGCGCCGGCGGGACGCGAAGCACGAGGTCCTGGGTGAAGGTGCGGATGACCTTGCCGTCGGGCCGGTCGGCGGCGTCCGGATCGCCCCCGGCCGCCACGGCGCGAATGCCGTCGCGCACGATGCGCCGGAGCATGATCACCCCGCGATCGGTCGAGGCCAGGTGCTCGAGGGCGTGCACGGCGATCGGGCGCTGGCTGGACTGGGCGTCGAAGTCCGCCGGAAACCGCTGCCGCTCGGCGTACGGCCGGTCGTCGGACTGTCCGAAGCCTGGCTGCGCCACCTGCGCGGCCGTGAGCCCCCAGGCGGGATCGACCTGGGCCAGCTCGAAGTTCGTCGTGTGCGTGTCGTCGTTGGGCACGGCCCAGCGGATGATCACCGGACGGCTGGCCGGCTTCGGCTCCGTCGCCTCCTCGATCTCGCGCGTGAACTGGTGGACGTTGGGCGGCATGAAGTCGCACACGCGCACCCAGACCAGGTCGCCCACCCGCCGCGTGGCGATGTAGACCATGCCCGCCTCGGTCGTGACCCAGTCCAGCTCGGGCACGGCCCCGAACGCCGCGGTGAACTGGTAGCCGCTGCTCAGCGCGTGCAGGAACGCGGTGTGCACCGGGTCCATGCTGTTGTCCTTCACCTGGAGCCAGTGGCACGGCAGCGTGAACTTCGCCGCCGGCACGAGCCGGTGGCCCGGCACCTCGTAGCTGTCGTAGAGCGGAAACGCCGGGCGGCGCTCCGGCGGGCCGAGGTACGCGAAGATCAGGCCGGTGAACTCGTGCGTCGGATACGCGCCCTGGCAGACGCGCTCGTGCAGCCGGCTGCCGGACGGCTCGCCCGGCGTCTCCAGGCACCGGCCGTCGACGTCGAACACCCAGCCGTGGTAGCAGCAGCGAAGACCGCGCTCGAGCGGGATCCCGAACTCCAGCGACGTCCCCCGGTGCGCACAGTGCAGATGGAGCACGCCCACCCGCCCGCCGCGATCGCGGAAGACCACGAGGTCCTCGCCGAGGATCCTCACGCGCAGCGGCGTGGCGGCGATGTCGCGCGCGAACGCCACCGGCTGCCAGAACCGCCGCAGGTACTCGCCGCCCGGGGTGCCGGGCCCGACGTGCGTCAGCTCGGGATCGGGCGGCGGCACCGCCCGGCGGTGGTAGCCGTCGAAGGGAGTGGACGTCATCGCCCCATCCTCTCAGGCCACGCCGAAGAAGACGAAGGGCGCCCAGTAGAACGGATGACCGGCCACAGGCTCACGACGGCCGCCCGGCCGCCCGCGTAGAGGAACGCCCGCGTCAACCCCACCACACCCTCGCCGGTGACCTCACGGCCGAGCACCTCGCTCATCGTGAGAAAGCCGTCCTCGCCGGGTCCAGGCCGGCGAGGCCGCCGCCCTGCATCATCTGCTCGAGCGTCGAACGCGTCGGCGTGAGGCACCGCGCGACCAGGCGCCAGTTCTCCTCCTCGCTGCGGGCGAGTCCGGCCTCCACCGCCTGTTCGATCGCCTGCTCGGAGACCTGGGGCGGCGCGAACGTCGGCGGGGCGACCGGTGGCGCGGGGTGCGGGGGCGCCGTCATGCGGCCGACTCCGACGGAGTCGACCGCCCCACAACCGGCAGCGGCCAGGACGGCAAGGACGATCAGGAGTGCTGACACGGCGCTCGCGCCCACCCTCACCGGGCCATCAACCGGCCCGACGGGGGGCCGACGTGGATGTGCGCGCCCGTCGACGTCCCCGGCACCGTCGCCCGCACGCCGATGAACGGAATCCCCGAGCCGCGCAGGTGCTGCATCAGCCAGCGTCCTTCGGCGCTGTCGGGGTGCACGGCCACGTCGATGGCCGCGCGGTGATCGAAGCCGAGCCGGTCGTGGAGGCTCGTCTGGCCGAGGGAGCTGATGGGCAGCGCACGTCCGAAGACCCCGGCGAACTGTCGCTGGAGCTTCGGCACGTCCCCGAGCGACCACGGCGAGGCGCCGTTGAACCGCACCAGGGCCGCGGTGTCCTCGTACCCGCCGCGCCGCAGCGGCGCCAGTCGGACCAGCCGCTCCTGGACCGTGGCCTCGAACAGGAGCCAGTCGGCCTCGTCGATGGCCGCCAGCGCCTCGTCGCGTTCGCGCTGCGCGGCGGCCAGCGCGCGCTCGGCCTGATCGACGGCATCGGCGGGTAGCACCCCGAGCACGTGGAGCTGTCGCCGCTCCTCCACGGCTTTGGTGGCCTCCTGGACCCGGGCCTCGTGGATCGGCACCGACCGCCCGACGGCGGCCCGGTACTGCCCCATCGCGCGGGTGACGTCGGCCGCCAGGTCCGCCAGTGACTTGCCGGACGGCGGCGCCGCGCGCTGGGCCACGGCCGGCGCCGCGCACAGCGCCACGCCCACCGCGATCGTGAGGACGGCCGCGCGCGTCACCGCGGAGGGCGGTTCAGCCGCTCGCCGAGGGTCATGCCGAAGCCCCCGCCCTTGCGGGCGTCCTTGAGGTAGGCCTGGGTCTCCGCCTGCTCCTCGTGGGCGATCGCCTTCTCCCGCGAGAGGCGGATGCGCCGGCCGCCCTCCTCGATGGCGAGCACGAGCACCTTCATCTCGCTGCCGGCCGGGAACAGCTTGCGCGGATCGGCGCCGCGCGCGGTGCCCAGCTCGGCGCTGGGCACGAGCCCGGTCTGCCCGGGGCCGAGCCGGACGAAGACGCCGAACGTCTCGAACCGCTCGACGGTGCCGGTGAGCACCGCGCCCACGGCGACGCGCGATTCCATCTGCTCGCCGATCGCGGCGCCGTCCGGCGCCAGGGCCAGCCCGACCCGCCGCTTGCCGGAGTCGAGCGTGACGATCATCACCGCGATCTCGGCGCTGGCCGCGGCCGCCTCGCGCAGCTCGGCCTGGCGGCTGCGCGGGATCTCGCCGGCGTGCAGGAGGCCGTCGACCCCGGGCAGCAGCTCGACGAAGATGCCGAACTCGGTGGCGCGCACGGCGCGCCCCCGCACGACCTGGCGCTCGCGGAGGCGGCCGGGCACGGCCAGCCACGGATCGCCGTCGAGGGCCTTGAGGCTCAGCGTGAGCTTGCCTCTCGCCTCGTCGATGCGCAGCACCTTCACCGTCACCGCCTCGCCGAGGCGCAGCCGGTCGGAGGCGCGCCCCACGCGTGAGTGCGACAGCTCGGACATGGGCACCAGCCCCTGCACGCCGCCCAGGTCGACGAAGGCGCCGAAATCGGTCAGGGAGGTCACGGTGCCGGGCAGCACCGCGTCGGGGACGATCTTCTTGCGTGTCTCCGCCGCCGCCTTCGCCGCGTGCTCCTCCAGCAGCGCGCGGCGCGAGAGCACGATGTTGCGGCCGTTCTCGCTGTAGCGGGCGACGCGGAACTCCAGCACGCGCCCGACGTACTCCTGCTCGGAGTCCACGCGCCGCAGGTCCATCTGCGAGAACGGACAGAAGGCCCGCAGCCCGCCCACGGTAACCTCGTAGCCGCCCTTGATCACGGCGGCGACCTTGCCCTCGACCGGCACGCCGGTCTCCGCCGCCATCCCGAGCGCCTCCCGTGCCTGGGCGCCCTGCCGCAGCCGGTGCGACAGCCGGATCTCGTCGCCGGTCTTCACCACGGTGGCCTCGACCTCGTCGCCGACGGCCACGCCCAGCCGGCCGTCGGCGTCGGCCAGCTCGGCGCGGTCGATCCAGGCCTCCCCCTTGCCGCCGACGTCGACGAAGACGTGCTCGGCGGTGATCTGGATGACGCGCCCTTTCACGACCTGCCCCACCTCGAGGCTGCGGCTGGCCTCGTGGCGGGCGAACAGCGCGGCGAAGTCCTCGGAGTCACTCATGCGATCACGGCCTCTCGGGAATATCCGGCGACGTGCCGTCGATTATACCGGCAGCGCGATCGGGCACGGCGCTCATGGCATGGCGCCGCAGAAGCAGCGCAGCCCGGCGGCCCGCTGCATCATGGCGTGGGCCAGGTACGCCGTGCGCGAGACGCGCACCGGGCGGCAGCCGGCGTCGCGAAACGCGCGCTCGGCCTCGGCATCCAGCGCCGGGATGCCCCAGGGCAGATAGTGGACGGCCGCCCGGCCGCGGTTCAGCCCGGGCAGGACGTTGCAGTAGACGAAGTCCAGGCTGGTGACCCCCAGCACCGCCTCGCGGCCGGAACGTGTTCGCAGCTCGGGCACGCCGACGACCCGGTACCCCAGTCGCGTCAGGCGCTCCCGGTACTCCCGCAGCAGCGGCTCCCGCGCGCGCGCCGCCGCGCGAAACTCGCGCGCGATCTGCCGGCGGGCGTGGGCGGGCGGCAGGTGGGGCGACAGCGCGAGGCTCCGGTGCGCGAGCACGGCGGGCAGCCGCGCGAGGCCGCGCCGTGGATCGGCGACCAGCGCCACCGGGGGGCCATCGCCGGGGCGGCCGAGCAGCGCCACGTCGAGGTCGATGTGATAGGACGCCTGCCCGGAGCGCGTCACCCGATGGCCGTCGGCGTCGAACCGGGCGCGGGCCGGCGAGCCGAGGACGACGACGTCGCGCCCGAGCTCGGCGGCCAGCAGCCGGACCACCTCATCGCCGGACAAGCCCAGGCGGGCGACGTTCTCGGCCACCGTGTCGGCCCCGATCACGAGCGCCTCGCCGTCGAACAGGACGTTGCCGCCGTGCCAGTACAGGCGTGAGCGCACCACCCGCACGCCGAGGCGCCGCGCGGCCGAGCCGCCGAGCGGCGGTGATCCGCTGTCCCACTCGGTGCGCAGCGCCCGCGGCACCAGCAGGACGGGCCGCCCGCGGGCATCCCGCGCCGCCAGCGCGTTGTCGCGGGCGAAGATCGTGGCGAAATCCACGGGAGCCAGCCGCAGGCGGCGCTGGCGGCCCAGCGCCTCGCGCGCGAGCCGGCGGACGTCCGTCGCGTTCGTCTCCGGATCCATCAACACGACGACGCGCAGGGCGGGATCGAGACGATGCAGCAGGTCGTGGGCCAGGCCCAGGACGACCGCGGTCCCGCCCGACGCGCTCGAGAGCTGGAGCCGGAGCGTCCGGAGCGGATGTCCGGCGGCCTCGGGCACCGGCGTCAGTCCCAGCCGCCGTGGCGAGAAGCCCACGGTCGAGCCGTCGCGCCAGCGCGGGAACTCCACCAGCAGATCGACGGGAAGCCGCAGGGCCCGCAGCCCCTCCGTCCCGAGGCCGAGCTCGTGGTGGAGGAGGGCGGCGACCTCGACCAGGTGGGCGCGCGCCAGCGCCCGGCGCACCCAGCCCAGCAGACCGGCCACGGCGCTGGCATGGCGGAGGACGCGCTCGCCCGAGGCCGAGCCCAGCTCGGTCCGGAGCGCGCGAAGCCCGCCCCCCAGAGCGGGAGAAAGCCGGCGAATGGCCCGGCGCTAGATCCTCTTCGCCGCCCGGCCCAGTCGCTTCGCTCCGCCCTTGACACGGCGGGAGCCGCGGTCGAGCGGACTCAGGTCCCGCATCCGGGGCTTCTTCGTCGCCTTCTTGCCGCCGCTCTTCTTCTTCATGTCACACCTCCGTTCGCCGAAAGTAGGCGATCGGCCCCGCAGCGTCAAGGCGAGGTATCATCCGGCCATCTTGCCGCGCGGAGGAATCGACATGGCTGTCTCGGTGGGCTTCATCGGGGTCGGGAACATGGGCAACCCCATGGCGGGCAACGTGCTCAAGGGCGGCTTCCCCATGACCGTCTTCGACAAGAGTCCGAAGGCGATGGAGAACCTGGTCCAGGCCGGGGCCAGGGCCGCGAAGTCGGCGCGCGAGGTCGTGGAGGCCGCCGAGATCGTGCTGACGTGCCTGCCGGCCTCCCCCGACGTCGAGGCCCTCTATCTCGGGCCCGGCGGGCTGGTCGACCTGGCCCGGCCCGGCACCATCCTGATCGACCTCAGCAGCGTGCTGCCCTCCACGCCGCGCAAGCTCGAGCCCCGCGCCCAGGCGCGGGGCGTGCACTTCCTGGAAGCGCCGGTGAGCGGCGGCGTGGCCGGGGCCCGGGCGGCGACGCTGGCCATCATGGTGGGCGGCGATCCCCAGGTGCTGGAGCGCGCGCGGCCGGTCCTCCGTTCCATCGGCCCCAACATCTTCAGCGTCGGCCCGGTGGGCGCCGGCAACACCGTGAAGGCCATCAACAACATGATGGCGTCGGTGAACTCGCTGGCGATGATGGAGGGCCTGGCGGTCGGCGTGAAGGCCGGCCTCGACCCGATGGTCATCTACGAGGTCGTCAAGGCCAGCAGCGGCGGCAGCAAGGCGCTTGAGCGGATCCCCGGCGCGATCGTCCCGCGCAAGTTCGAGCCCGGCTTCAAGGTCTTCCTGATGAACAAGGATCTCGACACGTTCAACACGATCGCCAGGGAGCTGCACGTGCCCGTCAGCTTCTCCAACGTCGCCCAGCGCTACCAGCAGGCGGCCATGGCCGCCGGCCTGGCCGACATGGACACGAGCGTGGCCATGACGATCATCGAGCAGCTGGCCGCCGTGAAGGTGTCGAAGGCCTGATGACTCTCGTGGAATCCGGTGACGCCGGGGGCAGGCGCGGTGGCCGTGGGCGCGCCGGCATGGCTCGCCTGTCGCCGTAACTCGCGCCGGGCGCGGCTCGCTCGGTCCCCCCGGAGGGGGCTGGGGCGCGGACCAGTCGACTCGTAGGCGGCTCGCTCGCCGCGCCCGGAGCGGCAACGGCGACGACGGCTCACCATGCCGGCGCGCCCACGGCCACCGCGCCTGCCCCCCGGCGTCACCACGTTTCACGAGACTCATCAGCGCATGGGCGAGGCGCGCACGGGGTGGGTCCGCGGGACCACGAGGCTGGAGTCCGCCTCGTGCCCGCCACGGCGGGGCTCCATCAGGCTGCGGGGCGCGCTGTGACAGGCAGCGGGGAACGGGTCCCGCAGACCCCACCCCGTGCGCACCTCGCCCCCGGCGCGGGTCAGGGGCTCGTCAGGGTGACGCGCTGGCCCTGGAAGGAGAGGACGACGCTGTTCTCGGTGATGCGCTCGACGAGGAGCTTGTCGTCAATGGTCTGGCCCTCGACGTACTTGCGGCCGCTGAGGAACACGAAGCGGTCCTTGGGATCGGGCGCCCAGGTGAGGACCTGGAGCGAGAGCTTGGCCGCCAGGGCCTTGATGTCGGCGGCCGGCGTGGCCGGGGCGGCGGGTTCGGGCTCGGGCGCGCGCGGCGGCGTGGCGCGCGTCCGTTCGGGAACGGGCGGCGCCACGGCGGGCGCCTGCTGGCGCGGCGTCGGGCGCGGACGCGCGACCGCGGCTGACGGACGCACGGGCTCGGGCGCTCGTCGTGGCCGGGGCTCGACGCGCGGGGCCGGCTCCACACGCGGGGCCGGCTCCACACGCGCGGGCGGCTCCGCGCGCGGCAGCGGGGCGACGACCACGGGCGGCGGCCCACCGGCGACGACGGGCGGGGAGGCCGGCGGCACGGCCATCGTCCAGAACACCACCGCCGCGGCCAGCGCCGTGACGCCCGCGACGACGCCGACGATCCAGGGCCAGCGCGCCCGCGAAGGCTCGCCGGCCGCCAGCGCGCGGGGCGGCGGCACGGCGCGGGGCGAGGTGCCGCGCTGCTCCTCCGCCCGCTTGAGCGCCTCGAGGATGTAGGACATCGCTCACCTCCCCGCCGGCGCCGCCGAGAGCAGCGGCGCGCGCTCGTCGAGCCGCACGCTGAGGCGCAGGAGAGTCTCGATCCCGGCGACGCCGTCGGGCTCGAGCCCTTCGCGGGTCTGGAAATCGACGACCCGCTCGACCAGCGCCTGGTCGTACACCGCCGGGGCGGGCTCCCGGGCGGCGCCGTCGCCGAGCGCGCGGCGCAGCCAGGCGACGCCCGGGCCCTGCATGCCGGGGCTCAGGATCCGAGCCGTTCCGGGCAAGGGGCGCCAGACGAGCGAGAACGTCCCGTCCCACAGCGGCTCGACGGCCGCCAGCGGCAGGGTCTGGACCAGCTCGCCCAGCTCGAGCGTGATCGTGTCGCCGCCGAGCGCCGTCATCGCCGCCCAGTGCCGCGCGCCGTCCGCGGTGAGCAGCTTGATGGCGACGGGAACCCCGAGCCGCCGCAGGACCGTCCAGCTGCCACGGCCGTCGAAGCACTCCAGCTCCGCGCGCTGCGCGAGGCGGCACTGCTCATCGGTCGGCGCGCCGACCACCCCCCAGTGGGCGAGCACGCGCGCCAGCGCGGCCGCCCGGTCGCTCGGCGGGCGCATCGCCGCCAGCAGCGCGTCCAGATCGGCGGGCGGCCGCGACGGCGCGACGGCGGCCGCCGGCTCGGCGGCCGGGGCCACGGCCGCCGCGACGGTCGGCGGCGGTTCGGCGGCGGGCCGGGCGGCGGGAGCCAGCGCGCGCCAGGCCTCGCCGGGCGACACGCGCCAGACGCCGGCCAGCCCGCCCGCCACCGCGAGCAGCGCGATGACGGCCGCCGCGACCGCCGCACCCACGCGCGGCCAGCGCTTCACCGCCACGCCCTCGCCCGCCACCTCGCGGGCAGCGCGGCGCACCGTCCGCGCGCCGACCGTCCGCTTGCCCTCGGCGTAGGCGCCGAGCAGCGCCCGGTCGCAGATCACGTTGACGAGCCGCGGGATCCCGCGCGACGCTCGGTGCACCGCCGCCAGCGCCCCGGGCTCGAAGAGCGAGGTCCGCTGGCCGGCGATCTGCAGGCGGCGCCAGACGTAGGCGCGCGTGTCCCGCTCGGCGAACGGCCGGAGGTGGTAGCGGGCCGTGATCCGCTGCGCCACCTGCCGCAGCCCGGTCCGCGCCAGCAGCGCGGTCAGCTCCGGCTGACCGATGAGGACGATCTGCAGCAGCTTCTCGGTCGTGGTCTCGAGATTGGTGAGCAGCCGCAGCTGCTCGAGCGCGTCGGCGCTGAGGTTCTGGGCCTCGTCGACGATGAGCACGGTGCGCCGGCCGCGCCCGTGGGCGGCCAGCAGGTGGCGGTAGAGCGCGTCGACGAACGCCTTGCGCGTGAGCGCCCCGGGCGGATAGGCCGCGCCCAGCTCGTCGCACACGGTCTCCAGCAGCTCCTCGGGGGACAGCATCGGGTTGACGACGAGCGCGACATCGACCCCCTCCGGCAGGTGGGAGAGGAGGTAGCGACAGATGGTGGTCTTGCCCGTGCCCACCTCGCCGGTGAGCTGCACGAACCCGCCCCGCTCGCGCACGCCGTAGAGCAGGTGCGCCAGCGCCTCCTCGTGGCGCGGGCTCAGGTAGACGAAGCGCGGGTCCGGCGTGTTGGCAAAGGGCCACTCCGTGAAGCCGAAGTGGGCGAGGTACATGCTGGCGACACAGTAGAGGACCGCCGCACCGCAGGTCAACAAGCAGGGTGAGAAGGCGCCCGCCGGGCGCGAGCTACCGGTCCGGCGGCGCCTCCCGCCGGAGCTCGGCGCCGTCCGGGTAGAACCTGAGCGACGCGGAGTTCATGCAGTAGCGCAGGTGCGTGGGCGGCGGGCCGTCGGGGAAGACGTGGCCGAGGTGGCCGTCGCAGCGCCGGCAGCGGATCTCCACGCGGTCCATGCCGTGGCTCCGGTCGCGCACGGAGTTGACGTGCTCGGGATCGAAGGGCTCGAAGAAGCTCGGCCAGCCGGTGCCCGACTCGAACTTCGTGCGCGAGCGGAACAGCGGCAGCTCGCAGAGCCGGCAGGCGTAGACGCCGTCGTGCTCGTTGTCGAGCAGGCCACCGCAGAAGGGCCGCTCGGTGCCGTGGTCGATGAGCACGCGCCGCTCCTCCTCGGAGAGGTCGCGGGCCAACCGCGCGCGGTCGGCCGGGGCGAGCGGGCCGAGGTCGAAGCCGGAGGCCGATCGCGGGCTCATGGGCGGTCGCCCCGCAGGCAGCGCTCCACCGCATCCACCAGGGCGTCCGCCCGGGCGTCGAGGTCCCTCTCCGTCAGGTTGGCGATCGGGTGGGGCGTGTCGACGAAGGGATAGCCGGGCTTGCCCCAGCTCGTGGCCATGGCCTCGCCGGTATCGCGGAACGGCGTGGTCACGATGGCGACCGCCGGCACCCCGTGCTGCTCCATCAGGATCGCGTCGAGCACACTGCTCGAGCTGCAGGACCCTCAGTCGCCGATGCCCGAGACGACGAGATCGGCCTGCGTGCGCAGCGCGCGGATGCCGGCCTCGTCGATCTCGTGGCTCGGCGAGCGCTTGCGGTTGGTGATCGTCACCGTCATGCCGTGGCGCCGGGCCAGCCGCTCGGCCAGCTTCCGGAGCAGCGTGTCGGAGTTGAACTTGGTGTTGTCGACCAGGCCCAGGCGCAGGCCCGCCAGGCGGGCCGGCCGCCGGGCGACCTCGACCGCGCGCTCCACCGCCCTGGACGTCGGATCGAAGAGCTTCATGCGTTCACCCCGTCTCGATTCGCGTGGTCACCGCCCGCGTCCACTTGTTGCCCCAGCCCGGCAGGCACGCCGACCAGCTTCCCGCCCGCCCGCCCGCGCAGGCGAGGAGGATGTCCTCGGGCCGCTCGAACAGGTAGCGCCACGTCGTCTCGTCGGCCGCCTCGACCGGCCCGGGCAGCCGCCCCGCGCGCTTGAGGTCGGCGACGCGACGGCGCGCGTGCTCGATCAGGAACTCCTGCACCTGGCGGCGCGTCCACTTCGCCGCTCGCAGCACCTCGGCGTGCTCGCCGGCCAGCACGAGCAGCGACTGGTTGAAGCCCTTCACGTTGGGCGAGCCGAGATTGCCGAGCGCGTCGGCGAAGCA
>DASWJN010000110.1:0-8596 GCA_036397135.1 Candidatus Methylomirabilota bacterium | reverse complement strand
GGATGGGGGGCTCGCGCTCGCCGAGCCCGGAGCGAGCGGACGGCGACCGGCGAGCCATCCGTGGCGCGCGCAGGGCCCCCGTGCCCCCCCCGGCGTCACCGGATTCCACGAGAGTCATTCGCCCGAAACGGCGTAGCCGCGCTCGCTGAGGCAGGAGCGGAACGCGGCGTTGTAGGCCTGGTTGGTCCTCGAGTACTTGTAGACGCCGCCGGTCGCCGCCCACGAGCCCTACTGCGACGACCCCGGCAACACCGGCCTCGTGCTCGTCCCCGGCGAGGAGGTCGAGCGCCTGACCCTGGAGGCCGGCGCGCTCGGCTTCCAGGTGTGCGTCCACGCCATCGGCGATCGCGCCAACGGCTGGTGCTCGACGCCTTCGAGCGCGCGCTGGTCCGGGCGCCGCGCCATGACCATCGCCACCGGGTCGAGCACGCGCAGATCCTCGCCGACCGGGACATCCCCGCTTCCACCGCCTCGGCGTGCTGCCGAGCATGCAGGCCACGCACTGCACCTCCGACATGGTCTGGGCGGCCGAGCGGCTGGGGCCGGAGCGGCTGCGCGGCGCCTACGCCTGGCGCTCGCTGCTGGCCACGGGGGTCGTCATCGCCGGCGGCTCCGACTTCCCGGTGGAGAGCCCCAACCCCTTCCACGGCATCCACGCCGCGGTGACGCGGCGCCCGCGTGAGGGTGACGCGCCCGGCTGGCAGCCCGAGCAGCGGATGACCCGCCCGGAGGCGGTGCGCTCCTTCACGAGCTGGAACGCGTACGCCTCGCGCCAGGAGGCCGACCTGGGCACGCTCGAGCCCGGCAAGCGCGCCGACCTCGTGGTCCTCTCCGACGACGTCTTCACCTGTCCCGACGAGCGCATCCCGGACATCCGTCCGGTGCTCACCCTCGTCGGCGGCCAGGTGGCCTTCCGCACCGCCGTCTGACCGGCGTCGCCCCGCCCGACGCCCGGACCGCCGCCGCCACCTCCCCCAGAATTCCCGCTTGACAGCGAAATGAAACTACTGTTTCATGCAGCAACATGAGTACGACGCTCCTCCTTCTCCTGGTCGGCTTGCCCCCCGCGCCCTCCAGCTTGCGGGTCCGGGTCTGGCGCCGTCTCCGCGCGCTCGGGGCGGTGGCGCTGAAGCGCTCGGCCTACCTCCTACCCGACACGCCCGACCGCTACGAGGATTTCCAGTGGCTCACGCAGGAGATCCAGCGCGAGGGGGGCGAGGCCACGCTCATCCGGGTCCAGCAGATCGAGAACCTGACGGCGGCCGACGTCGACCGGCTCTTCCACGAGCCCCGCGACGCCGACTACCGGCAGCTGGCCGTCCGCTACCGCAAGCTGCTCCAGGCGCTGGACCGCAAATCGGCCGCCGGCGGCGAGCGCGCCCAGGCCGAGCTGGTGAGGCTCCAGAAGGAGCATCAGCGCATCCGCGACATCGACTTCTTCGACGCCCCGGGCGGGGCCGAGGTTCGCCGCCTCGAGGAGGCCATTGCCATGCGTGCTCGACGTCCCGAAACGACCCGTCGCGACGACCGGCCGGCGCTCGATCTCGGCACCCTGCGACGGCGGCGGTGGGTGACGCGGCCCCGGCCCCACGTGGACCGGATCGCGTCGGCCTGGCTCATCAAGCGGTTCATCGATCCCGAGGCCGTCTTCGTGTTCGCGGAGCCGAGCCAGTTCCCCGCCGACGCCGTCCCGTTCGATGCCCCCGGCGTAGAGCTGAGCCACCACGGCGAGGACTGCACGTTCGAGACCCTGGTCAAGCGCGCGCGCCTGCGCGACCGGCGCCTGGCCCGGCTCGCCGAGGTCGTGCACGAGGCCGATCTGCGGGACGGCAAGTATCCGCACGCGGAGGCGCGCGGCATCGACGCCGCCGTCCGGGCGCTGCTGGCCGCCTCCCCGGACGACCACGAGGTCCTCGCCAACGGTCTCACGCTGTTCGAGGGGCTGTACGCCACCACGCCCACGAAGCGCTGATTGGAGACGTGCCATGGCTGAGGCAGCGACGCGCCCGACCATCGTCCAGCTGGTGAAGTATTTCCTGTACCTCGGAAGCCTCGGGTTCGGCGGCCCGGTGGCGCTCGTCGGCTACATGCAGCGCGATCTCGTCGAGCGCCGGGGCTGGTTCACCCGGGAGGACTACCTCAAGTCGCTGGCGCTGTCGCAGCTCGCGCCCGGACCACTCGCGGCCCAGGTCGCCATCTGCCTCGGCTACGTGCACTCGCGAGTCCGGGGCGCCACGCTCGTCGCGCTGGCGTTCGTGCTGCCCTCGTTCGTGATGACGCTGGCGATCAGCTGGCTCTACGTCCGGCTGGGCGGGATGCCGTGGATGCAGGCCGCCTTCTACGGGGTGGGGGCCACGGTCATCGCCATCATCTCGCTGGCGGCCTGGAAGCTGGCCCGGCTGACGGTCGTGAAGGATCGGTTGCAGTGGGGCATCTTCGCCGTGATGGCGGCGTCGACGGCGTGGACCGAATCCGAGTCCGCCCTGCTCATGATCGCGGCCGGCGTGGTCGCCGTGATCGCCCAGGCGCCTCCCGCCTTCGTCCGGCGCGCCCGGACCGCGTGCCTGGCGGTGGCGGTCACGCCGGACGTGCTGGCGCAGCTCCTCTGGTTCTTCACCAAGGCGGGCGCCTTCGTGTTCGGCAGCGGCCTGGCGATCGTCCCGTTTCTCTACGGCGGCGTCGTCCACGACTACCGCTGGCTGAACGAGCAGCAGTTCGTCGACGCCGTCGCAGTCGCCATGCTGACCCCGGGGCCGGTCGTCATCACGGTGGCGTTCATCGGCTATCTCGTGGGGAGTCTCCCCGGCGCGGTGGCGGCGGCCGTCGGCGTGTTCCTGCCGGTCTACTTCTTCGTCGTCATTCCGTTCCGGTGGTTCGATCGCATCAGCGGCAATCCGAAGGTGACGGCCTTCGTGGGCGGCGTCACGGCCGCGGCGTCGGGGGCCATCGCCGGGGCCTGCGTCGTCCTCGCCCGCCGCGCCATCGTCGACGGCCCGGCGCTGCTCATCGCCCTGGCGGCGCTCGGCGTGATGTGGCGGTTCAAGGTCCCCGAGCCCCTGCTCATCGCGGCCGGCGCCGCGGCGGGCTTCCTCGTCTTCTCACTGCGATAGGAGAGCGACCATGAAATGGATCACTCGTGAGCGCGCGCGGGTCGACCGGATCGCCTGTCCCTGGCTCATCACCCGCTTCATCGATCCCGATCCCGAGCTGCTGTTCGTCTCCGCCGGCGAGGTGCTCGCCGCCGCCCGGCGCGAGAGCGCGATCCCCTACGACGTGCCCGGCGTCGAGCTGGGTCACCGGGGACCGCGCTGCTCGTTCGACGCCTTCCTGGAGCGCTACGAGCTGGACGACCCGGCCCTGACCGCGCTGGCCCCCATCGTCCGCGGCGCCGACACCGACGCGCGCAGCCTCATGCCGGAGTCGGCGGGCCTCTACGCCGCCGCCACCGGCTTCCAGGCGATCAGCCGTGACGACCGCGAGAACATGGCGCGCCAGTTCCCGCTCTACGACGCGCTCTACGCCTTCTGCCAGGCGCAGGTGGCTTCCACACCCCGGCGGCCGCGCGTGCTCTTCGTCTGCCTGCACGGCGCCGCCAAGAGCGTCGTGGGCGCCGCCCACTTCCGCCGGCTGGCGGCCGCGCGAGCCCTCGACGCCGACGCGGTGTCGGCCGGTGTGGAGCCCGACGCCGAGCTGACCCCGGCGGCGGTCAAGGGCCTGGACGGCGAGGGGCTGACCCCCAGACCGACCCGCCCGCGCCCGGTCACCCTCCACGACCTCGCCGCCGCCAGCCGCATCGTGAGCTTCGGCTGCGACGTCGCGCCGGCGGCCGGCCAGCCGGTCGAGCGGTGGGACGACGTGCCGGCGGTCAGCGAGGGCTACGGGGCCGCGCGCGACCGCATCGTGGCGCGGGTCGAGCGCCTCGTGGCCGAGCTGGCGGGCCGGTGAGGGCGTGACGCTCGAGCCCCGGGGCTTCATCGAGCTGCCCGCCCACGCCGGGGCGGGCGGCTTCGATCACGCCGCCGTGCACGGCCCGACGCGGCGGCTCTTCGTCGCCCACACCGCCAACGACGCGGTCGACGTCGTCGACCTCGACGCGCAGCGGTACGTGGGCTCGGTCGCCGGCCTGACGGCGGTGGCGGGCGCGCTGGTCGCCGAGGCGCCCGACCGCGTCTTCACCTCCAACCGTGGCGAGAACACCGTGGGCATCTTCAGCCCGGCGGCGGCGGGCGCCGCGGACAAGATCGCGGTCGGGATCCGGCCCAACGGGCTCGCCTGGGATCCCGGCCGCGGTCGATTGCTGGTGGCGCACGTCGGCGAGCCCGGCGTCGCCGATTCGTGCACCGTCTCGGTGATCGACGTCGCCCGCCGGCGCCGGATCGCGGACCTGGTGGTGCCGGGACGGACGCGGTGGGCGGTCTTCGATCCGGCGGCCGGCGTCTTCCACGTGAACATCGCCGATCCACCCCGGATCGTGGTCGTGGGCGCCGGCGACCCCGTGGGCATCCGGCGCGTCGTCGCCGTGCCCTTCGCCGGACCGCACGGGCTGGACCTCGACGTCGCCGGCCGCCGGCTCTTCTGCGCCTGCGACGCCGGAACCCTGGTCGAGCTGCATGCCGATCACGGCACGGTCCTGGCGGACGAGCCGATCGCCGGTGCGCCCGACGTGGTGTTCTTCAATCCCGCGCTCGGCCGCGTGTACGTCGCGATCGGCGATCCCGGCGTCATCGAGGTCTTCGCCACGGCGCCACTCCGCCGGCGCGAGACCGTGCCGACCGAGGCGGGCGCGCACACCCTGGCATTCGACCCCAGCCAGGACGCCGTCTACGCCTTGCTCCCGGCCACGCATCGTGCCGCGGTCTACGCCGACCGGGCCCAGTGACATGGGGGGCCCCGGCATGGCCCCCCTACCCCCCAACGTTCGTCGCACCCCGGCTCAGCCGGGGCACTCCGCTTTATCCCGACACGCTCCGAGGACGCCGTTCACAGCTGCAGGACGACGATCCCGCCGACGGCCACCAGCGCGCCCAGGACCGTCCACGGCGACGCCCGCTCCCCGAGGAAGATCACCCCGAGCGGGAGAGCGAACAGGGGCGCCGTCGACGAGAGCACCGCCCCCACCGTCACGCCGGCGTACTTGAGGCTGGCCACGAAGAGGACCGAGCTGACGGCGGTGATCACGCTCAGCACGCCGATCCGCACGAGCGGGCCGCGCCCGGCCTCCCGCAGCGCGGCGCCGGCGCCGCGGGCCCACGGCGTCAGGAACAGCAGCACGGAGGCCAGCGGCAGCCGGACGGCCTGGGCGGTCAGCGGCTCGATCTCGTGCAGCGGCGCCTTCATCATCACCGTGGACACCGCCCATGCCACCGAGGCGATCACGGCCATCCCCACGCCGAACCCGAGACGCGCGGGACGGGTCTCGCCCTCGGAGCGCACGCTGACGATGAGGGCCACGCCGCCCAGCGTGAGAAGCGTCCCGACCGCGACGGCGGTGGTGATGCGCTCGTCGAGGAGCGCCGACGCCAGCAGGGCGGCGCCGATCGGATAGGTGGTGGCGATCGTCATGGCGCGGCCCAGCCCGATCGCCCGGGTGCTCTCGAAGAACACCGTGTCCCCGACGCCGATGGCGGCGACGATGGACAGCGCCAGCAGCACGAAGGTCGTGGCGGACATCGTCACCAGCACGGCGGGGCCGTGGAGCGTCACGACGCAGCCCACCAGGAGCGTCCCGGCGATGCCCGAGCGAACGGCGTTGATGGTGACCGATCCGTAGTGGGGCATCAGGGTGCGCGCCAGCAGGCTGGTGACGGACCAGGCGAGCGCGGCGCCGAGCGCGCAGGCGGCGCCGAGGGCGGGTTCGGAGGGCACCCGGGTGTTATATCAGGTATCGTTGGACCCATCGCCGACACGGGCCTGATCCTCGCGTGCATGGGCTGCTGCTGCGGTCACCTCGACCGCGGCGGGCCGAAGACCGTCCCCGGCACGCTCAAGCGCCAGATGCGGCGCGCCTTTCGCGAGGCGCGCGCCGACGGGCTGCGCCTGGCGTTCACCGACTGCCTGGGCCCCTGCAGCGAGGCCAACGTCCTCTTCCTCTACCTGCACGGCCGCCCCCTCTGGCTGCGCCGGATCAACGAGGTCAACACGTTCACCGAGGTGCTGCGGTACGCCGCCGACGTGGCGGCCGGCGGGCCCGCCGCGCTGCCGGCCGCGCTGGCCCGCCACGCCTTCGCCTGGACCGGCGGCGGCCCCGGCCGGGTGCCGCCGGTGGCCGGGTGACGCGACGGCTGGCGCTCGTCGTCGCGCTCGCCACCGCCGTGGGGGGCTGTGCGGAGCTGCGGGCCCGCTTCCCGGGGCCGGACGTGCTGTTCATCGCCACCCCGGAGGCCGTGAGCGTCGAGATGCTGCGACTGGCGGCGGTCGCGCCCGAGGACGTCGTGTTCGACCTCGGCAGCGGCGACGGCCGCGTGGTCGTGGCCGCCGCCCGCGACTTCGGCGCCCGGGCCGTGGGCGTGGAGATCGACGCCGAGCTGGTCAAGCAGAGCCGAGACGCCGCCTACGCCGCCGGCGTCGCCGAGCGCGCGACCTTCCTGTGGCAAGACCTCTTCGCCACCGATCTGCGGCCGGCGACGGTCGTCACGCTCTACCTGCGCGACGACGTGAATCTGAAGCTGCGGCCCAAGCTCCTGCGCGAGCTGGCCTCCGGCAGCCGCGTCGTCTCGCACGACTTCGACATGGGCGACTGGAAGCCCGACCGCGTCCAGCGCGTGCAGGGCCCCGCGCGGAATCACCGCCTGTACCTGTGGCTCGTTCCCGCCGATACCGCGGGAATCTGGCGCGCGCGACTCGGCGAGCGCGACGCGCTCCTGAACCTCGTGCAGCGCTTCCAGCTCCTGAGCGGCACGCTCTCGCTCGACGGGCGCGAGCTGCCGGTCGCGGATGGACGGGTGGCCGGCGACTGGATCACCTTCACCGCCGGCCCGCTCTCGTTCAGCGGCCGGCTGGCCGGCGACGCCATCGAGGGCCATGTGCACCGGCCTGCCGACCCGACCACCCTCGCCTGGACGGCCCGCCGCGTCCGCTGACGTCTCGGTGGCCCTCCGGTTGCACCGCCGGTGCGGCCGGAGGTGCATCATGGAGTCAAGCAGCGCGATCACCCGTCCCGACGCGACCCCGACCGACGCCGCCGCCCGCGTGCGCGCCATCCGGGCCCGCCTCCCCGGTCAGCTGCTCCGCGAGCGGCTGGAGATGGCCGTCCTCTGCCACGGACCGCTCTACTCGCTGGCCGAGATCCGGCAGCGGGTGGGCGAGGTCCTGCCGCGGCGGCTCGGCTACGTGCGGGGCGCGACGCTCGAGCCGATCGAGACGTACCGGGAGCCGATCCCGGACGAGGCGCTGATCAAGTACGACGACGCGGTCCGCAGCGGGCTGTTCTCGAAGTTCTGGGTGGCGACGCCGACCTACTACCAGGAGCGGCAGGTCGATCCGTGGATCGTGGCCGAGGTCGACGGCACCGACCGGTGGGCGGTCATCGTCCGCTGGGACGTGTGAGCGCGGCGCGGAGGTCCTGGGCGCAGCGTGGCGCCCGGCCTTCCGCCGGCCCGGCACGTCTGGGGTAGGATGGGGGCCCGGAGGCCCCCATGGACTATCGCGACTACCAGCACCTGACGTTCGAGCGCAAGCCGCACGGCGTGGTGCTGATCACGATCAACCGGCCCGACGTGCTCAACGCCACCAACGACCGCCTGCACTGGGAGTTGACGCAGGTCTGGCTCACCCTCGACGCCGACGACGAGGCGCGGGTGGCGGTGGTGACCGGCGCCGGCCGCGCCTTCTCGGCCGGCGGCGACCTGGAGATGGTGGAGGCCAACGCGCGCGATCCGCGGCGGCTGGCCCGCACCGTGCGCGAGGCCTCCGATCTCGTCTACAACCTCATCAACCTCGACAAGCCGGTCGTCTCGGCCATCAACGGCGTGGCGGTGGGCGCCGGGCTGGTGGTCGCGCTGCTGGCCGACATCAGCATCATGGCCGAGGGCGCGCGCTTCACCGACGGCCACACGAAGCTGGGGGTGGTGGCCGGCGACCACGCCGCCATCCTGTGGCCGCTGCTGTGCGGCATGGCCAAGGCGAAATACTACCTGCTCACGTCCGACTTCATCGACGGCCGCGAGGCCGAGCGGATCGGGCTCGTGAGTCTGTGCGTCCCCGGCGATCAGCTGATGCCCAGGGCGCTCGAGGTCGCCGACCGGCTGGCCCTCGGCAGCCAGCAGGCGATCCGGTGGACCAAGCGCAGCCTCAACAACTGGCTGCGCCTGGCCGGCCCCATCTTCGACCAGTCGATCGCGCTGGAGATGCTCACGTTCATGGGCGAGGACGTGCGCGAGGGTGTGCAGGCCATCCGCGAGAAGCGCGCGCCGCGCTTCCCGTCCGCCCGCTACTGACCCTCGTGGAATCCGGTGACGCCGGGGGTCGGGCGCGGGGGCCGCGGGCGCGCCGGCCTGGCTCGCCTGTCGCCGTAACTCGCTCCGGGCGCGGCTCGCTCGGGCTCCCCCCCGAGGGGGCTCGGGCGCAGCCAGTCGAATCGTTGGCGGCTCGCTCGCCG
>DASWJN010000109.1:0-18985 GCA_036397135.1 Candidatus Methylomirabilota bacterium | reverse complement strand
CGGGCGCCCCACGCTGAGTTCCTGATCGACCGCCAGGGCTACCTGCGGGCGATCGTGGCCGCCGCCGGCGACCCCCGCCGCGATCTCGACCTCTTGCTGGCGGAGATCCACCAGCTCAACCAGGAGAAGGCGCCGCCGGCGCCGCCCGCGGAGCACGTGCACTGATGCGCGTCTGGCGCGCGGTGGTGCTGGTGAACCTCGCGCTGGCCGTCGGCGTGGGCTGGGGCTTCCTCTGGTGGGGCCAGCAGGCGCGGCGGCTGGCCGTGGAGCTGACCGAGGCCCGCGCGGCGCTGGCCGCCGGCGGCGGCGAGCGCGAGTTCCGGGCCACCGGGGTCGTGCGAGCCGGGCTGCCCGAGGTCGGCATGCTCGTCGTCACCCACGGCGAGATCCCCGGCTACATGCCGCCCATGACGATGGGCTTCCGCGCCGCCTCGCCGAAGATTCTGGAGTCGGTCAAGCCGGGCGACGAGGTACGATTCACGTTGCGGGGCACGCCACCCAACCTGGCGATCACCGCGATCGACAAGACGGCGCCCTGACGCCGGCGGGAGGAGTTCCGTGAGGTCGTTGCCCAGCCTGCTCGTGGGCGGCATCCTGCTGCTGGCGGCCGTCCCGGCCGCCGCCGCCACGCTGTTCGTGACCAACACCAAGTCCGATTCGATCTCGGTGATCGACACCCACACCTTCGAGGTGATCGCCACCATCCCGCTCGGGCGCGGCAAGCCCAACCGCGTGGTGTTCCACCCCGACGGCCGGACGGCCTGGGTCGTGTACGACAAGAGCCGTGACCTCGGCGTGGTCGACGCCGACACCCGCAAGCTCCTGCGGCGGGTGAAGATCGGTGGCAATCCCTACAACCTCAACTTCACCCCCGACGGCCGCCACCTGCTCGTGCTCGACTGGGCCAGCGACACCAGCACCGACGAGGTGATCTTCTACGACCTCCAGGAGCAGAAGATCGACGGCCGGGTCGAGGTGTCGACGTGGCCGGCCCACAGTGCCCTCTCACGCGACGGCAAGCTCCTGTACGTCTCCGGCGAGACGGCGGGCGACCTCACCGTGATCGACGTGGCCCGGCGCGAGATCGTGGCCCGGCACGTCCACGGCGGCGGCGACGCCATGGGGCTGGCCGTCACCGCCGACGGCCGGTTCGTGTACGCCGCCGCCGGGGAGAACAAGGCCGTCCTCAAATTCGACACGGCGACGAACACGCCGGTCGCCACGATCGCGCTGCCCGGGGTCGTGCACGAGGCGACGCTCACCCTCGACGGCCGTTACCTCTACACCACGCTGCGCCGGAAGAACCGCATCGTCGTGGTCGACACGGCCACCGACAGGACCGTGGCGACGATTCCGCAGAAGGCCTATCCGGACCTCGTCACCATGGAGCCGGCCGGCCGCCACGCCTTCGTGACGAACCGCTGGGCGGACCTCGTGTCGGTCATCGACCTGACGACCCACACGCAGATCCGCACCATCCCCGTCGGCAAGGCGCCGCACGGCATGGCGCTCCGCCCGCGCTGATGAATCTCGCGAGACGTGGTGGCGCCGGGGGCGGGACACGGGGGCCCTGCGCGCGCCACGTTGATGGCGGGCCGTCGTCGCCGTTGCGAGCGCAGGGCTCGGCGAGCGCGCCGCCGACGATTCGACTGGTCTGCGCCCCAGCCCCCTCTGGGGGATGGGGGGCTCGCGCTCGTCGAGCCCGGAGCGAGCGTACGGCGACCGGCGAGCCATCCGTGGCGCGCACAGGGCCCCCGTGGCCCGCCCCCGGCGTCACCGGATTTCAGCGGCCTCGACCAGCCGGCGGAGGTCGGCGGCGCCGTCGGGGCCCAGCGCGTGCTCCAGCTCCGGTCCGTAGACGTCGAAGACGGTCAGCGGCCCGCCGGGCGTGGCGCCGCAGCACTGCGCCGGCCGGGCGGTCCCCATGTCGTCCACGCGGAGGACACCCTCGGCGACCGTGACCGGGAAGACCGTGCAGAAGAACGGCTTGAGGTCGAGGCCGGCGGCCGGCGAGGCCTTCTGCAGCACGCAGCGCCGCTCGGCGTCGAGGAACACGCAGCCGCCGGCGCCGGCGCGGGTGTGGGTCGCGCGGCCCGACGGGAAGTCCCGGTCGTGGCGCTCGGCGCGCGCGAACCAGCGCGTGGGATCCAGCTCCTGGCCCGGGGTCATGAGGCCGCGGACGAGATCGGCGTGGGCGAGCACCTGCTCGCGTTCGCGCGCGTCCACGAGCACGCCCAGCACGCAGCAGGCCGCCTCGCAGCGGCCCGTGGCGCAGCCGGCCGCGAAGCGCCGCGTGAACAGGGAGCGGTGAACGGTCAGGCGCCCGAGGTGCGCCAGCCGCCCGGTGGCGGACAGGGTGGCGCTCACGGCCGCGCTCGTGGCGTCAGGGGCATCGCCGGGTCATGCTATACCAGGCCTCCGTGGCTGGTATGCTCGATCCGCGATGCAGGCGAGCGTACTGGCGGCGATCGCGCAGCTGACCAGCCGTGAACAGTGGCTCATCGCGGCGAGCCGGGGGACGCCGATGGACGAGTCTCCGAACAAGCTGGCCGCGCTGACGGACACTGTCGGCGCGCTCGACCGTCTCGGCGCCGGCCACGCCCTGGTCGGCGGGGTGGCGGTCGGCCTCCGCTCCGGGGTGCCCCGCGCCACGCTCGACACCGACGTGGCGGTGCGGTCCACGGTCGAACGGCGCGCGATCGTCGAGGCGCTCACCGGCGCCGGGCTGCGGCTCACCGGCACCTTCGCCCACAGCCTGAACTTTCGCCATCCGTCCGGCGAGCCCGTGCAGATCGTGCTCGACCCCGAGTTCGACCCGATGATCGACCGGGCCGAGCCCTTCGAGGTGGCCGGTGTCCGCGTCCGCGTGGTCACGACCGCCGACCTGATCGCCATGAAGGAGCGCGCCGCGGCCGATCCCGCCCGGCGGCCCAGCAAGGCCCTGCGCGATCGCGCGGACCTCGCGCTCCTGCGTGGCGACGTCCCCGATCCCGACGAGGGCTGGTGAGCCGGGCGGACGGACGCGCGGCCCCTTGAAATTGACTTGTCGGGCTGAACCTGCAAGAATTCACGGCACTTTCCGGGGATTTTGCCGATAGCCATGGCGCCGACATCCAAGCGGCCGTTCCACACAGCCTCCGACGCCGAGATCAAGGCGGGGGAGGTCTCCGACGTCTATTTCCAGCGCACCGTCGAGATCCTGTCCGCGCGCGGCGACCGCAAGCGGGTCAAGGCGGAGGTCTACCTCAAGTCGCTGCCCGAGGACTGGGACTGGGGCGTGCTGGCGGGCGTCGAGGAGGTGGCCGCCCTCCTGACGGGCGTGCCCGTCACCGTCCACGCGATGGACGAGGGGACGATCTTCGCGCCCTACCAGCCGGTCCTCGCGCTGGAGGGCGTCTACGTCGAGTGGGCCCAGTACGAGACCGCGCTGCTCGGCCTGCTCTGCCAGGCCTCCGGCATCGCCACCAAGGCGGCGCGCTGCAAGAAGGCCGCGGGCGAGCGCCAGGTGATCTCGTTCGGCGCCCGCCGCATGCACCCGACGCTGGCCCCGATGATCGAGCGCAACGCGTTCGTCGGGGGCTGCGACGGCGTGGCGGTCACCAAGTCGGCCGAGCTGATCGACGCCGACCCGATGGGCACGATCCCCCACTCGCTGGTGCTCATGATCGGCGACACCGTGGAGGCGCTCGAGGCCTTCCACGAGGTGGTCGAGCCCAAGGTGCGCCGGGTGGCGCTGATCGACACGCTGCAGGACGAGAAGTTCGAGGCGCTCCGGGTCGCCGAGGCGCTCGGCAAGGACCTCTACGCGGTGCGCCTGGACACCCCCTCGTCGCGCCGGGGCGATTTCTACCGGATCCTCGAGGAGGTCCGCTGGGAGCTGAACCTCCGGGGCTTCGGCCACGTCAAGCTGGTGGCCTCCGGCGGCGTGGACGAGTACGAGATCTTGCGATTGAACCCGGTCGCCGACGCCTACGGCGTGGGGACGTCCATCGCCAACGCGCCCGTCCTCAACTTCGCCCTGGACATCATGGAGATCGAGGGCCGGCCGATGGCCAAGCGCGGCAAGTGGTCGGGCGCCAAGGACGTGCTGCGGCGCCGCGGCACGCTGGAGACCGTGGTGCTGCCGGCCGGCTCACCGGCGCCCGCCGGCGGCCCCTGGGACCCGATGCTCAAGCCGCTGCTCCAGAACGGCCGGGTGGTCCGCGATCTGCCCCCGCCCCGCACGGTCCGCGACTTCGTCCTCGACCAGCTCGGCCGCGTCCCCCTCGACACGATCCGCCGGCAGGGGCTGCGCCGCGACTACTGAGCGGCAACCGATGTCCACCATCCTCGAGCGCATCGTCGTGGACAAGCGCGCCGAGGTGGCGGCTGGCAAGCGCGCCGCCTCGCGGGCCGACCTGGAGCGCCGCGGCGCCGGCCTGGCCCCCGCCCGCGACTTCGAGGCCGCGTTACGCCCGGCCGGCGCGCCGGTCGCGCTCGTCGCCGAGGTCAAGAAGGCCTCGCCCTCCCGCGGGGTGCTGGCCGCCGGCCTCGACCCCGTCGCCCTGGCCGGGACCTATGGACGGCACGGCGTGCACGCGATCTCCGTCCTCACCGATCAGAAGTACTTCCAGGGGCACCTCGACCTGCTCGGGGCCATCCGCCCGCGCGTGACGGTGCCGCTGCTCCGCAAGGACTTCACGATCGACGAGTGGCAGCTCTGGGAATCGCGCGCGGCCGGCGCCGACGCCGTGCTCCTCATCGTGTCGATCCTCGACGGGCCGCTCCTGAGCGACCTGCTGGCCGCCGCCAAGGGGCTGGGACTGGGCGCCCTGGTGGAGTGCCACACGGCCGGCGAGGTCGATCGCGCGCTCTCGGCCGGCTGCCGCGTGCTCGGCATCAACAACCGCGACCTGGCGACCTTCGAGACGCGCATCGAGACGACTCTCGAGCTGCTGCCGCTGATCCCGCCGGGCCCGACCGTCGTGAGCGAGAGCGGCTTCTTCACCGCCGACCAGGTCCGCCGCGTGGTCGACGCCGGCGCCCACGCGGTGCTGGTCGGCGAGGGCCTCGTGCGCGCGGGCGACATCGCGGCCAAGATCCGGGAGCTGACGCTCCGGCCGTCATGACGCGGGTCAAGATCTGCGGCATCACCAACCTGCACGATGCGCTGGTCGCCGTCGACGCCGGGGCGGACGCGCTCGGCTTCATCTTCGTGGAGCACACCCCGCGCTTCGTGACGCCGGCCGCGGTCGCGCCCATCGTCCGCGCGCTGCCGCCGTTCGTGACCCCGGTCGGGGTCTTCTGGGATCATCCGGCGGGACACGTCAAGGCGGTGGCGGAGGCGTGCGGGCTGCGCGCGCTCCAGTTCCACGGCGACGAGAAGGCGGAGGATCTGGCCGGCTACGCGCCGCTGTCCGTGATCAAGACGGTCAAGCTGCCGCCGGCGGGGACGCTGGAGGGATTTCCCGAGGGGTGCACCGACGACTTCCAGCGGGTCGCCCCCTACGTCGGCCAGGTGGCCGCGGTCCTGCTCGACAGCGCCGCCCGCTGGAGCGAGGGAGAGGCCCGCCACCCGATCGAGTGGCACCTCGCCCGCCGGCTGCGGGCCGCGCGCTGCCGGCTGATCCTCTCCGGCGGCCTCACGGCCGACAACGTCGCCGCCGCGATCGAGACCGTCGGGCCCTACGGCGTCGACGTCAACTCCGGCGTGGAGGCGACCCCCGGCGTGAAGGACCCCGACCGGGTGCGCCGCTTCGTGGCCGAGGCCAGGCGGGCGGTGTTCCTGTGACCCGGCTGCCCGACGCCAACGGACGGTTCGGACGCTTCGGCGGGCGGTTCGTGCCCGAGGTGCTGATGGCGCCCCTCATCGAGCTGGAGAAGGCGTATGCCGCGGCGAGGCGTGACCGGAAGTTCCAGGCCCGCCTGGCCGGCCTGCTGGCCGACTACGCCGGCCGTCCCACGCCGCTCTACTTCGCCCGGCGCCTGAGCGAGCACAGCGGTGGCGCACGCATCTGGCTCAAGCGCGAGGACCTGTGTCACACCGGCGCCCACAAGGTCAACAACGTGCTGGGCCAGGCGTTGCTGGCCGAGCGGATGGGCAGGCGCCGCCTCATCGCCGAGACCGGGGCCGGCCAGCACGGCGTCGCCACCGCCACCGCGGCGGCGCTGCTGGGGCTCGAGTGCGAGGTGTACATGGGCGCCGAGGACGTCGAGCGCCAGGCGCTCAACGTCGTTCGCATGCGGCTGCTCGGCGCCCGCGTGATCCCGGTGGAGGCCGGCAGCCGGACGCTCAAGGACGCCATCAACGAGGCGCTGCGCGACTGGGTCGCCAACGTCCGCACGACGTACTACCTGCTCGGCTCGGCGCTCGGCCCGCACCCCTATCCGATGATGGTGCGCGACTTCCACGCGGTCATCGGCAAGGAGGCGCGGCGCCAGGCCCGGCGCGCGCTCGGGCGGCTGCCCGACGTGCTCGTCGCCTGCGTGGGCGGCGGGTCCAACGCCATCGGCCTGTTCCATCCCTTCATCGGCGACCGGCGCGTGCGCATCGTCGGGGTGGAGCCGGGCGGGGCGGGGATCGCCACCGGCCGGCACGGCGCCACCATGACCGCCGGCCACGTCGGCGTGCTGCACGGCTGCATGAGCTATCTGCTGCAGAACGACGACGGGCAGATCGCCGTCGCCCACTCGATCTCGGCCGGGCTCGACTATCCGGGCGTGGGCCCCGAGCACGCCTACTACCGCGACGCCGGCCGCTTCGAGTTCGTCTCGATCACCGACGAGGAGGCGCTGGAGGGCTTCCAGGCCCTCACGCGGCTGGAGGGCATCATGCCCGCCCTGGAGTCGGCCCACGCGGTGGCGCACGCGATGCGGCTGGCCAAGACGCTGCCCCGGTCCCGGCACATCGTCGTCGGCCTGTCGGGGCGCGGCGACAAGGACGTGCACGTGGTGGCCAGGGCGCTGGGGATGGAGATCGCGTGAGCCGGCTGGACACCACGTTCGAGCGGCTGCGGGCGCGAGGCGAGCGGGCCCTGGTCGCCTACCTCATGGCGGGCGACCCGTCGCTGGCCGAGACCGAGCGCCTGGTGGCCGAGGCCGAACGGCGCGGCGCCGACGTGATCGAGCTGGGCGTGCCGTTCTCCGACCCGCTCGGCGACGGCCCCGTGATCCAGCGCGCCGGCGCGCGCGCGCTGGCGGCGGGGACGAGCCTGGCCCGCGTGCTGGAGACGGTCGCCACGCTGCGCGCGCGGGTGCGCCTGCCCCTGGTGCTGATGACCTACTACAACCCCGTGCTGGCGTTCGGCCTCAAGGCCTTCGCGCGAACGGCGGTCGACGCCGGCGCCGACGGCGTCATCGTGCCCGACCTGCCGCACGAGGAGGCCGAGCCGCTGCGCGCGGAGGCCGAGCCGGCCGGCCTCGACATGATCCACCTGGTGGCGCCGACCTCGACGCCCGAGCGGGTGCGGGCGATCGCCCGGCTGAGCCGGGGTTTCGTCTACGTCGTCTCGCTCATGGGCGTGACCGGCGAGCGGCGCGCGCTGCCGCCCGACCTGGACACGCAGGTCCGCACCCTGCGCCTGGTGACGACCAGGCCGATCTGCGTCGGCTACGGCGTCTCCACGCCCGAGCACGTCGCCGCCGTCGGCCAGCTCGCCGACGGCGTCGTCGTCGGCTCCGCCATCGTCCGCACCATCGAGCACCACACCGGCACCCCCGTTCTGGTCGACGAGGTCGGGAAATTCATCGGCGCCCTCAAAGACCCGCTCCGGGTGAAGGCATGACCGCGCGCCATTCGAGCGCCGGCTTCGCCGGCGCAATCCAAGGGGGGAGGTTCGGAAGGGGGGCGTAGCCCCCCTCCGAGTGCGTATGGCTTGGTTCCGGCGCAACGCCGAAGAGAGCCAGGGCACCCCGAAACGAGTGGTGATCACCGAAGGCCTCTGGATCAAGTGCGAGTCGTGCAAGGAGATCATGTATCGCGCGGAGGTCGAGCGGGCCGGCCGCGTGTGCCCGAAGTGCCATTATCCGTTCCGGATCACGGCCCGCGAGCGGATCGGCGTGCTGGCCGACGGCGGCAGCTTCGAGGAATACCAGGCGGCGCTGACCAGCGCGGACCCGCTCGGGTTCAAGGACACCAAGCGCTACCGTGACCGCCTGAAGGCGGCGCGGCAGAAGACCTCGATGGAAGAGGCGGTGGTGACCGGGCTGGGCCGCATCGGCGGCCATCCCGCGATGCTGTGCGTGTTCGAGTTCGGCTTTCTCGGCGGCAGCATGGGCTCGGTGGTGGGCGAGAAGCTGGCGCGGGCGATCGAGCTGGCCATCGCCAAGCACGTGCCGGTGATCATCGTCTCGGCGTCGGGGGGGGCCCGCATGCAGGAGGGCATCCTGTCGCTGATGCAGATGGCCAAGACCTCGGCGGCGCTGCACCGCCTGGCCGAGGCGCGGCTGCCCTACCTGTCCCTGCTCACCGACCCGACCACCGGCGGCGTCACCGCCAGCTTCGCGATGCTGGGCGACGTGATCCTGGCCGAGCCGCGCGCGCTCATCGGCTTCGCCGGCCCCCGCGTCATCGCCGAGACGATCCGCCAGCCGCTGCCCGACGGCTTCCAGCGCGCCGAGTTCCTCCTGGAGCACGGCCAGCTCGACATGATCGTCGAGCGGCGCGAGCTGAAGGACACCCTCCGGAAGATCCTCGCCTTCTTCGCCGACCAGCCGACGCCGGCGGCATGACGTACGCCGAGGCGGTGGCCCGGCTGCTCGCCCTGCGCGGCGGCGAGTACACCGGGATGCGGCCGGGCCTGGAGCGCATCGAGGCGCTGCTCGACGCCCTCGGCCGCCCGGAGGGGGCCTACACGCTGGCCCAGGTCGGCGGCACCAACGGCAAGGGCTCGATCGCGGCGATGCTGGCGGTGATGCTGCGCGCCGCCGGCCGCCGCGTCGGCCTCTACACCTCGCCGCACCTCGTCAACTTCCGCGAGCGCATCCGCGTGGACGGCGAGCCGATCAGCGAGGACGCCGTGGCCGACGGCGTCGAGGCGCTCGGCACCCTGGTGGCCCGGCTCGACGCCACCGTGTTCGAGGCCACCACGGCGCTGGCGCTCGATCACTTCGCGCGCGAGGGGGTCGACGTCGCCGTCCTCGAGGTCGGGCTCGGGGGCCGGTTCGACTCGACCACCGTCGGGCGGCCCGCGGTGGCGGTGCTCGGGCCCATCGACTTCGACCATCGCGAGTACCTCGGCGACACGCTGACCGCCATCGCCACCGAGAAGGCGGGCATCGTCCGCTCGGGCACGGCCATCTCGGCCGCGCAGCCGCCCGAGGCCGCGGCCGTCGTCCGCGAGCACGCCGCCCGCGCCGGCGTGCCGCTGCTGCTGGAGGGCCGTGAGCTGTCGGTCACGCTGCGCGGGCGCAGCCTCGAGGGCCAGCGCTTCGACTGCGCGGGGCCCGGCTGGCGTCTCGACGATCTCAAGACCGGGTTGCTCGGCGCCTACCAGCCGGGCAACGCGCTGCTGGCGGTGGCCGCGGCGCGCGTGCTCGACGCCGGCGAGCGCGCCATCCGCGAGGGGCTGGCGCGCGCGTTCTGGCCGGGGCGCTTCGAGGTGCGCCGGCGGGCGGGCGGCTGGCTCGTGCTCGACGGCGCCCACAACCCGGCCGGCGCCCGGGCGCTGGCCGCCTCGCTCGAGGCCTACTTCGGACAGGCGCCGGTCACGCTGGTGCTCGGCGTGCTGCGCGACAAGGATGCGGCCGGGATCCTGCGCCCGCTGCTCGCCCGCGCACACCGATTGGTGCTCACCGGCTTCAGCAGTCCACGGGCCGCCGCGCCCGCCGACCTCCGTGGGCTGGTGCCGGCCTCGCTGCCGTGCGCCGTCGCGCCCTCGGTGGGCGAGGCACTAGCCGTTGCCGAGGAGGACCCGCGCCACCCCATCCTTTGTGTGGCGGGCTCGCTGGCGCTCGTCGGCGATGCCCTGCGTCACCTGAACGGGGGCGATAAACCTTGCCCGGTCGAAAAGGCGGCTGATAGCATTGGCTCTCTTTTTTGACGGGGGTTTCGAGACACGTGAGAACGTCACTCCGCGGCGTCGTGCTGCTGGTGGCCGCCTTGCTGGGCGCGGCCGCGCTGCCGCGGGCTTCGAGCGCCCAGGCCCTCCAGGTGCCGGTCGTCGTCCCCACGCCGGGCGGCGATGTGACCGTGCTGGCTGACCGGCTCGAGGAGATCGGGCCCGACCGCTTGCTGGTGGCCACCGGCAACGTCGAGATCACCCACGGCCGCGCCCGGCTGCTGGCCGACCGCGTCGAGATCAACCGCGAGACCGGCGACGCCGTCGCCCAGGGCCGGGTGGTGTTCTACGACGGCGAGGACCAGCTCACCGGCCGCCGCATCGACTACAACCTCCGGACCGGCACCGGCGTCGTCTACGAGGGCCAGGGGCGGGTGGAGCCGTACTACCGCATCAGCGGCGAGCGGATGGACCGGCTGGGCGAGAGCGTCTACCAGATCCAGCGCGGGGTGTTCACCACCTGCGAGGACGATCCGCCGGCCTGGTCGTTCAGGTTCGGCTCGGCCACCGCCGATCTCGAGGACTTCATCTACGGCACCCGGGCCTCGTTCTGGGTCAAGAACATCCCCCTGATCCCGTTCGTGCCGTTCTTCGCCGCCGCCATCCGGCGCGAGCGGCAGACCGGCTTCCTGTTCCCCGGCGTCGGCACCTCCAGCAGCAAGGGCTTCCACGTCGAGGCCCCGTTCTTCTGGGCGATCTCCGACAGCGCCGACGCCACCATCGCCCCGATCGTGTACACCGAGCGGGGCCTCGGCCTCAGCGCCGAGGCCCGCTACGTGCTGTCGAGCGCCCAGCGCGGCAGCGCCGGCGGGTTCATGCTGCACGAGTCGCAGCGTGAGGGCGACACCCGCGGGCTCGGCAGCGTCAAGCACGACTGGCAGATCGGCCCCGGGTTCTCGCTCAAGGTCGACCTCAACCGCGTGAGCGACGACGACGTGCTGAGCGAGTACGGCGACCGGCTGGAGCAGCGCAGCGCTCAGCGGGTGGAGTCCAACGTGTTCCTGACCCGCTCCTGGGAGTCCTGGAACGTCGTCGCCAACGCGTTCAGCTACCAGGACCTCACGGCGCGGCGCCCGGTCGAGCTGAACCGGCTGCCCGATCTCAGCGTGATCGGCGTGCGCCAGCCGATCCCCGGCCTGCCGGGATTCCTGTGGGAGCTGGACGCCGGCTACGTGAACTTCGTGCGCGAGGTGGGCTCCAACGGCCAGCGTCTGGACGTCCAGTCGCGCGTCTCGCGGCCGGTGTCGGTGGGCGGCCTCACCGTCACGCCGTTCGTCGGCGGACGGCTCACCGGCTACGACAAGACGGTCGTCGGCAGCACCACCACGCAGACGGTCTTCGATCCGATCGAGGTCACCGAGGACGATCCGCGGCTGCGGCGGCTCCTGCTGGCCGGCGCCGACCTGGAGACCCAGTTCTCGCGGATCTATTCGGCGGGCGGCGCCTGGGGCGTCGACGCGGTGCTGCACAGCATCGAGCCGCGGCTGAACTACACGTGGGTCACCGGGCGGAACCAGGACCGGCTGCCGGTGTGGACGGAGGGCGTGGACCGCATCCCGGACGGCAGCCTGATCCAGTACTCGCTGACCAACCGGGTGCAGGCCCGGACGATCAGGCGTGCCGACGCGTTCCCCGTGCGCTGGGAGGCGTTCCGGCTGGCGGTCGGCCACAGCTACGACCTCCGCGCGGACCGGGCCGGCGACGTCACCGGTACGCTGATCGTGCAGCCGACGGGCGTCCTCCGGTTCCGGGGCGACGTCGCCCACAGCATCCACGGCCAGGGCGTGCAGATCGCGACCGGCGACGTCAGCGTCCGCCTCGAGCCCGTGGTGGCCTCGGTGGGCGCACGATACAGCGATCCCGGCGACATCAACTTCATCACCACCGGGCTGGTGGCCGACGTCTCCCGGTACGTCACCTTCCGCAACATCAACTACTTCGACGCCCGGACCTTGTCGTTCGTGGAGAGCCGGGCCGCGGCCGACATCCGCTTCCAGTGCTGGGCGTTGACCGTCGAGTACGTGCACCGCCAGGGCCGCGACGACGAGCTCGCCTTCGCCGTGAACCTGCTGGGCGTGGGCGGCCCCATCCGCACCGGCGTCGGGCTGGGCGCCCTCCAGGGCAGCGGCGAGCGATGAGGATTCCCTTCCTCGATCTGACGCGCCAGCACCGGGCGCTCCAGGACGAGCTGTTGCACGCGGTTGCCGGTGTCCTCGCGTCGAGCCAGTTCGTGCTCGGCGGCGAGGGGCGGGCGCTCGAGGCGGAGCTGGCCGGCCGGGCCGGCGTCCGGCACGGCGTCGGTGTGGCGTCGGGCACGGACGCCCTGCGGCTGGCGCTGGCGGCGGTCGGCGTGGCGCCCGGCGACGACGTGGTGACACCGGCCTTCTCGTTCGTGGCCTCGGCCTCGACCATCGTGATGGCCGGCGCCCGTCCGGTGTTCGCGGACGTCGACCCGCGGACGCTCGCGCTCGATCCGGCGGCCCTCGAGCGCGCGCTCACGCCGCGCACGCGCGCGATCGTCGTGGTGCACCTCTACGGCCATCCGGCGCCCGTCGACCGCATCGCGGAGATCGCGCGCCGGCGGGGCGTGGCGCTGGTGGAGGACGCCGCCCAGGCGATCGGCGCGACCTGGGACGGGCGGCCGATCGGAGGCTGGGGCGACGCCGCCTGCCTGTCGTTCTATCCGACGAAGAACCTGGGCGCGTGCGGGGATGCCGGCATGCTCCTCACCGATCGCGACGACGTGGCGGAGCGCGCGCGGCGGCTGCGCCACCACGGCGACGGCGGGCGCTATCACCACCTCGAGGTGGGCTACTGCAGCCGGCTCGACGAGGTGCAGGCGGCCATGCTCCGCGTGAAGCTGCCCCGGCTGGAGGGCTGGACGGAGGCCCGGCGGCGGCTGGCCGCGCGGTACCGGGTGGGGCTGGCCGGCCTGCCCCTGGGCCTGCCGGCCGAGGACCCGCGCGCCCGCCACATCTATCACCAGTTCGTCGTGCGCCATCCGCAGCGGGACGCGCTGGCCAAGGTCCTGGCCGACCTCGGCGTGGGCACGATGGTGCACTACCCCCTGGCGGTGCCCGAGCAGCCGCTGTTCGGGCAGGACGCCGAGCGGGCATGGCCGGCGGCGTGGCGGGCCGCCCGCGAGGTGCTGTCGCTGCCGTGCTATCCCGAGATGACGGATGCCGAGGCCGACGGCGTCGTCGCCGCCCTCCGGACCGCGGTGGCGCGCGTGGAGCCGATGTCGCGCGTGACCCGGCCGTAAGCCGCCCGCCCGTGCTCACCGCCGTGTTCACCTCGCTGCGGCCGCGGCAGTGGGTGAAGAACCTGTTCGTCTTCGCCGGGCTCGTCTTCGGCCAGCAGCTCTTCACGCCGGCGGTGTGGACGGCCGGCGCCGCCTTCCTGGTCTTCTGCGGGCTGTCGGGGGCCGTCTACCTCCTCAACGACGTCGCCGACCGCGACAAGGACCGCCTGCATCCCGACAAGCGCTTCCGGGCCGTCGCGGCGGGACGGCTGGCGCCCGGCCACGCGGCGGCGGCGGCGCTCGTGCTGATCGCCGCCGGCCTCGGCGCCGCCGCCTGGCTGTCGCGGCCGTTCGCGCTGGCCGCCGTCGCCTACGTCGGCCTGCTCACGGCGTACTCGGCCTGGCTCAAGCACGTGGTCATCGTCGACGTGCTGGTGGTGGCGCTCGGCTTCGTGCTGCGCGCGGCGGCCGGCGCCCTGGCGGTCGGGGTGCCCATCTCGGGCTGGCTGCTGATCTGCACGATCCTGCTGGCGCTGTTCCTGGCGCTCGGCAAGCGCCGGCACGAGGTGCTGGCGCTGGAGGGGGGCGCCGCCCGGCACCGGCCGGTCCTGGCCGAGTACAGCGCGGGTCTCCTCGACCAGATGATCGCGGTCGTGACCGCCTCGACGGTCACCGCGTACGCGCTCTACACCATGTCGCCGGAGACGGTGGCCAAGTTCCGCACGACGCTGCTGCCCCTCACGCTGCCGTTCGTGCTCTACGGCATCTTCCGCTACCTCTACCTGCTCTACCGCCGCCAGCTCGGCGGCAACCCCTCCGAGATCGTGCTGCGCGACCGCCCGCTGCTGGTGAACACGCTGGCCTGGCTCAGCGTGGTCCTGCTCATCCTGTACGGCACCGGGTGAGGCGTTTGCCGGCCGCCCCTCGCTCCACGGCGGGCGTAGAATGAGCGGACGATGAACGCGCAGGTGGCCGTCCTCCGTACCCGCCCCGAGAGCGTGGTCGAGGACTACGGCCGGCTGATGCGGCTGGGGAAGTACGACCGGGTGCTGCCGCGCGAGCAGGACCTGATCCTCAAGCTGAACCTGTCGTGGACGAAGTACTTCCCGGCCTGCTCGAGCCAGCCGTGGCAGGTCGACGGGGTGCTCGAGACCCTGCTGGACGACGGCTACGAGCGGGCGCGCATCTTCCCCGTCGAGAACAAGACCGTCGTCACCGATCCGGTCGCGGGCTGCCGCAACAACAAGTGGGCGCCGGTGCTGCGCCGTCACGGCGTGCCGTTCATCCCGCTGCCCGGCGTCGAGTGGATCGTGTATCCGTTCACGTCGCCGCTCCTCCGGCTGAACCAGATCTTTCCGGAGGGGATCGAGGTCCCCCGGATGTATGTCGGGAAGAACATCTGCCACCTCCCGAGCGTGAAGACGCACGGGCACTCGACGACCACCGGCGCCGTCAAGAACGCCTTCGGCGGCCTGCTGAAGGAGGTCCGCCACTACGCCCACGAGTTCATCCACGAGGTCATGGTCGACCTCATGTACATGCAGCGCGAGCTTCACCCCAGCGTGTTCGCCGTGATGGACGGCACCGTGATGGGCGACGGCGCCGGCCCCCGCACGATGGTCCCGCGCATCGGCAACCTGATCCTGGCCTCGGCCGACCAGGTCGCCATCGACGCGATCGCCGCGCAGATCATGGGCTTCGACCCGCTCGCGATCCCGTACTTGAGGATGTGCCACGAGCGGGGCCTGGGCGTGGCCGACCCGCGGGAGATCGAGATCGTGGGCGACCCCGAGGCGGCGCGGCTCCGGATGGGCTTCACGACGTCGCGCAGTCTCGTGATCTGGGGCGATCAGCTCATCCGGCGGGGCCCGCTGCGCCCGCTCAAGCGGCTGCTGCTGCACTCCCCGCTGGTGGTGTGGGCCCCGTTCGCGTCGAACGTCTACCACGACTGGCTGTGGTATCCGACCGTCGGCCGCGCGCGCATCCGCGCGTTCGCCGCCACGCCGTGGGGCCGCCTGTTCGAGCGCTACTGACATGACCGACCGCGTGCGCGTGCGCTTTGCGCCCAGCCCCACCGGGCACCTGCACGTGGGCGGCGCCCGCACCGCGCTGTTCAACTGGCTGTTCGCGCGCCACCACGGCGGCACGTTCATCCTCCGCATCGAGGACACCGACCGCTCGCGCTCCACCGACGAGAACATCGCGCTGATCGTGGACGCGCTCCGCTGGCTGGGGCTCGACTGGGACGAGGGGCCGCCGGCCCCCGGCTACCGGCAGACGGAGCGCCTGGCGCTGTATCGCGAGCACGCCGCGCGCCTGCTCGCCGCCGGGCGGGCGTACTACTGCGACTGCCCCCCGGCGCAGCTCGAGGCCGAGCGCAAGGCGGCCGAGGCCCGCAAGGAGACGTTCCGCTACTCCGGGCGCTGCCGCGACCGGGGGCTCACGGCCGGCGCGCTGCGCCTGCGCATTCCCGACGCGGGCAGCACGGTGGTCCAGGATCTCATCCACGGCCCGGTCGAGTTCGACCACCGGCAGCTCGACGACTGGATCCTCGTGCGCACCGACGGGACGCCCACCTACAACTTCTGCGTGGTGGTCGACGACGTCACCATGCGCATCAGCCACGTCATCCGCGGCAACGACCACCTGTCGAACACGCCCAAGCAGGTGCTCTGCTACGAGGCGCTCGACGACCCGGTGCCGGCCTTCGCCCACGTGTCGATGATCCTCGGCCCCGACCGCGCCCGGCTGTCCAAGCGGCACGGGGCGACCGCGGTGCAGGCCTACCGCGAGCAGGGGATCCTGCCGGAGGCGATGGTGAACTACCTGGCCCGCCTGGGCTGGTCGCACGGCGACCAGGAGATCTTCACCCGCGCCGAGCTGATCGAGCGGTTCGACATCAAGGACGTGTCGTCGTCGGGTGCGGTCTTCGATCAGGCCAAGCTCGAGTGGCTCTCCCACGAGCACATCAAGGCCCGCGACGGCGCCCGGCTGGCCCCGCTGGCGCGCCCCTTCCTGGCCGGGGCGGGGCTGCCGGCGCCGGACGACCCCCGGCTGGCCGCGATGCTGGAGACCCTGCGCGAGCGGGCCAGGACGCTGCGCGAGATCGTCGAGGTCGGGCGCTTCTACTTCGAGCGGCCGGCGGCGTACGAGGACAAGGCGCGCGCCAAGCTCTTCACATCGGCCGGCGCCGAGCGGCTCGACGTCCTGATCGCGCGGCTGGAGGCGCTGGAGCCCTTCACGGCCCCGGCGATCGAGACGCTCTATCGCGACCTGGCGGCGGCCATGGGGCTCAAGCTCGTCGACCTGGCCCAGCTCACGCGCCTGGCCGTCACCGGACGCACGGCCTCGCCGCCGCTCTTCGACGTCCTGGCGCTGCTGGGCCGGCCGGAGACGCTGGCGCGGCTGCGGGCGGCGCGCGCGGCGGCCGCGGGCGCGTCGTGAGGCTCCTGCTGGCCCGGCACGGCGAGTCCGTCTGGAACGCCGAGCGGCGGTTCCAGGGCTCCACCGACGTGCCGCTCTCGGTCCGGGGCCGCGCCCAGGCCGAGGCGCTCGCGGGCGGGTTGCGCGGGTACCGGGTGCGGGCGGCCTACGTGAGCCCGTTCCGCCGGGCGCGGGAGACGGCCGAGCTGGCGCTGCGCGGCACCGGCGTCCCGCTGGTGGTCCTCGACGAGCTGCGCGAGCTGTCGCTGGGCGCGTGGGAGGGGTGCACCGTCGACGAGATCCGCGCCCGCGACGGCGATCCGTACGTCGCCTGGCTGCGGGCGCCGCACGACTGCCCGCCGCCGGGCGGCGAGCCGCTGCCGGGCGTGAGCGAGCGCGTGCGGGCCGCCGTCGACCGCATCGCCGCCGCGCATCCCGACGGCGACGACGTGCTGGTCGTGGCCCACGGAGGCGTCATCAGCGTGTACGCCTGCCACCTGCTCGGCTGCGACTTCAACCAGCTCTGGCGCCTGCGCGTGGACAACGCCTCGCTCACCGTCGTGCGGCCGCCACGGCTGGTCTCGCTCAACGAGACCGGGCATCTCGGCGGCGACCTGGCGCCCGGACACCTGCAGCGGGCGAGCCTGGCCGCCGGCCGCCCGCCGGGCGCGCCATGACGGTGCTGCTGGCGCTCTTCGGCGGCACCGCCCTGCTGCTCTACGGCATCCGGCTCAGCGGCGACAGCCTGCAGCGCGCGATCGGCGGCCGCCTGCGCCAGCTCCTCACGGTGATGTCCCGCACGCGGCTGGCCGCCGTGTTCGCCGGCGCCCTGGTGACCGCGATCATCCAGTCCTCCGCCGCCACCACCCTCATGCTGATCGGCTTCGTGTCGGCCGGGCTCATGGCGTTCCGGCAGACGCTGGGGGTGATCCTCGGCGCCGACATCGGGACCACGCTGACGGTGCAGCTCATCGCGTTCCGGATCACCGACTACGCGCTGCTGCTGGTCGGGCTCGGCTTCCTGATCACCTTCATCGCCCGCCGCAGCACCCCCAAGGACGTGGGGCAGGCGATCCTCGGCCTCGGCCTGATGTTCCTCGGGCTCAAGCTGATCCTGGACGGGGTGGCCCCGTTGCGGGCCAATCCGCTCGCCCTCGAGCTCCTCGCGGTGGCGGCCGACACGCCGATCCTGGCGGTCCTGGCCGCCGCGCTGTTCAGCGCGCTGGTGACGTCCTCGGCGGCCACGATCGGCCTGGCCCTGGCGCTGGCCACCCAGGGGCTGATCACCCTGCCGGGCGCGGTCGCCATCGTGCTCGGGGCCAACGTGGGCACCTGCGCGACCGCCCTGGCCGCCTCGGTCGGCGCCACCGCCGAGGCCAAGCGCGTCGCCGTCGCCCACATCGCCTTCAAGGTGCTGGGGGCGGCGCTGGTGTTTCCGTTCATCGAGCCGTTCACCGCCCTGGTGGCGATGACCGCATCCGACCCCGCCCGCCAGGTGGCCAACGCCCACACGTTCTTCAACCTGGGGATCAGCCTGGCCTTCCTGCCGTTCACGCCGCTGGCGGCCCGGCTCATCGAGACGCTCGTCCCCGACGACCAGCGCGAGGACACGCCCTTCCGCACGAAGTACCTGGACGAGCGCGCGCGCGACCAGCCCTCGCTGGCGCTCGGGCAGGCCCACCGCGAGGCGCTGCGCGTGGCCGACGTGGCCCAGGGGATGCTGCGCGACGCGCTGCCGGCGTTCCGCTCCGACAGCCTGGCGATGATCGAGAACATCGAGAAGCGCGACGACCAGGTGGACTTCCTCGAGCGCGAGATCAAGCTGTTCCTGGCCCGCCTGGGCCGGGAGGCCATGGGAGCCGACCTGTCCCGCAAGGAGATCGGCATGATCTCCTTCATCGGCAATCTGGAGAACATCGGCGACATCATCGACAAGAACCTGATGGAGCTGGCCCGCAAGAAGTACTATCAAGGCCGCCGCTTCTCCGAGGCCGGGTGGGCCGAGATCCAGGACTTCCACGGGCTGGTGGCCAAGAACCTCGAGCGCGCGATCGCCGCCTTTGCGGCCAACGACAAGGCGCTGGCCCAGGAGGTGCTGGACCAGCGGCCGCTCATGCGCTCGCGCGAGCGCGAGCTGCGCGAGTCGCACCTGGGCCGGCTGCGGGCGGGGCTGGCCGAGTCGCTGGAGACCTCGGAGATCCACCTGGACATCCTGACCAACCTCAAGCGCATCAGCTCCCACGTGTCGGCGCTGATGTTCCCCATCCTCGACGAGGTGTGAGCC
>DASWJN010000108.1:0-1888 GCA_036397135.1 Candidatus Methylomirabilota bacterium | reverse complement strand
CCCCACGCTGTTCCAGGCGTCCGCCCCCGCGGTCACCGCCGGCGCGATGCTCGACCACGTCCGCCCCACGCCGCGCGACACCGCCGGCGCCACGGTGCAGGGCGTGCGGTTGCCGGTGCTCCCCCTGCCGTCGCTCCCGATCCAGGTGGATCCGGGGGAGGGAACGGTGCGCCTCGGCTTCGCCCTGCGGGGCGACACCATCCGGGCGCGGTGGACCGTTCAAGCGAGCCGTGTGCGCTGGACGCGGGACTCCGGCGCGCAGCGTTCGCCGGTGGCCAACCTTCTGTGGCAGACGGTGTCGGGGATCGGGGGCCTGGACGTGAGCGCCGGCGTGACGGGCACGCTCGCCCACCCGCGCCTGTCGGTGCGGTCGAACCTCGATGAGGCGATCGCCGCCCGGCTCCGGGCGATGCTCGGCGCGGAAGTCGCCGCCGCCGAACGGCAGCTGCGTGCCGACGTGGACCGCCAGGTGGACGCGAAGGCTGCGCCGGTGCGCGCCCAGGTGACCGCCGCCCAAGCCGAGGTGACCGGTCGTCTGGCGGAGCAGCGCGCGCGCCTCGACCAGGCGCAGAAGCGGCTGGAAGACCGGCTCCGCCTCCCCTGAGCCTCGCGTTCCAACGCTCCGCCCGCCGGCGGCATCTTAGCCACGTGACGGATGAGCTCGTCCGCCAGACCCAGGCTGGCGATCACGCGGCGTTTCGAGAACTCTACCGCCAATACGCCGGGCGGGTGTATGCCCTGTGCCTCCGCCTGACCGGCGACGCCGCCGACGCCGAGGAGCGGACGCAGGACGTGTTCGTGCGCCTCTGGGACAGGGTCGGCTCGTTCCGCGGCGAGAGCGCCTTCACCTCGTGGCTGCACCGGCTGACGGTGAACGTGGTTCTCAACGAGCGCCGGACGGGCGGGCGCCGGGAGCGGCGCGTGGCGCCGGCCGCCGATCCCGCGATCCTCGAGCGGGGGGGGGGGGGCCGGGACGTGCAGCCGGGTCTCGCCATCGATCTCGAGCGGGCGATCGCCGCCCTGCCCGACGGAGCCCGGGAGGTCTTCGTGCTGTACGACATCGAGGGCTACAGTCACGCCGAGATCGCCGGCCTGACGGGGATCGCCGAAGGCACGTCGAAGGCGCAGCTGTTCCGGGCCCGGCGGCTGCTCCGGGAGAAATTGAGATGATAAACGAGGACGAGCTGCTCGAGGCGGTGAGCCGCCTCCCCAAGAGCATCGAGCCACCGCGCGACCTGTGGCCGCAGATCGAGGCGCGCCTGCGCGGCCGGCGGCGACGGTGGTATTGGGTTTCGCTGGCCGCCGCCGCGACCGTCGCCGCCCTGCTCGTCGCGCGGAGCTTTCTCGGTCCGACCGGCGCCTGGGAGATCGCGCCCCTCGCGGGGCTGCCGCGCGTCGGCCAGGCGCCGCTCGCCGGCGTGGGCGCGCTGCGCGTGGGCGAGTGGGTGGAGACCGACGACTCGTCGCGCGCCGTCATTCAGGTGGGGCGGATCGGCCACGTCGAGGTGCGGCCGGGCTCACGGCTCCGCCTGGTCGAGGCGCGGGCCACCGACCACCGGCTGGCGCTGGCGGTGGGCGAGATCTACGCGCAGGTGAGCGCGCCGCCGCGCCTCTTCTTTGTCGAGACCCCCGCGGGCGTCGCGATCGACCTGGGCTGCGCGTACACGCTCCGCGTCGACGCCGCAGGGAACGGCTTCCTGCACGTCACCGCGGGCGCCGTCGAGTTCGAGTGGGGGAGCCGGCGCTCGATCGTGCCCTTCAACACCCGGATCGAGATCCGCCAGGGTTTCGGACCCGGCGTCCCGGTCGTGGCCGGCGCCTCCGACGCCTTCCGGCGCGCCCTGGAGGCCTTGGAATTCGAGGCCCAGGGGGAGGCGGCGCTGCGACG
>DASWJN010000107.1:0-19993 GCA_036397135.1 Candidatus Methylomirabilota bacterium | reverse complement strand
CCAGCCCCCGTCAGGGGGATGGGGGGCTCGCGCTCGCCGAGCCCGGAGCGAGCGTACGGCGACCGGCGAGCCATCCGTGGCGCGCGCAGGGCCCCCGGGCCCCGCCCCCGGCGTCACCGGATTCCACGAGAGTCATTGGCTCGGTCCGGTCGGACCTTGACGTTCCGCGTCGTCCACGGGGGCGTACCGGCGGTATTGCGCGTCAACCAGGGCCTCGGCCTCCTCGATCCGCCCCTGGTGCAGCAGGCGCATGATGCGCGCCCGGGTGGCGAGATCCACGATGGGGCCGTCGGTGAGTGGATTGTAGAGCCTGGCCAGCTCCCGCAGCACGTCGTCGACGCGGGCGAGGTCGACCGCGAGCTTGGCGCGGACCTCCTCGAAGAGGTCGAGCGCGTAGTCGTCGCGCCGGTCCTTCTGCTTGAACCCGCGGCGATAGGCGCGCGCCTCGGGCGAGTCGGGCGGCTCGCCCGGCGGCCGTTCAGCCACCGGCCGTCCCCACGGCGGCGCCCAGCTCGACGGCGTCGCCGGCGTAGACGTTGAGGCCGTCGGGCCGGACGTAGCCGCAGACCGTGACGCCGAGCTGCTCGGCCAGCCCGACCGCCATCTCGGTGGGCGACGTGCGGGAGGCCACCACCGGCACCCCCATCCGCACGGCCTTCAGCAGCATCTCGGAGGAGATGCGTCCGGTGGACAGCAGCAGGCGGTCCTCGGTCGGGATGCCGCGCAGCAACGCCTCGCCCTTGATCTTGTCGACCGCGTTGTGGCGGCCCACGTCCTCGGCCACGACGAGCAGGCGCTCGCGGTCGGCCAGCGCGGCGCCGTGGATGCCCCGCGAGCGCTGGTAGTGGACGGCGGCGCCGAAGAGGTCCTTCATGCGGCCGGCCAGCTCGGCGGGCCGGACCCGCACGCGGGAGGCCAGGCGCGGGAACAACCGGTGGTCGATGCGGAACGTGATGCCGCCACCGCAGCCCGAGGTGAGAATCCGCTCGGTCGGCAACGTGACCGGGTGGGCCAGCGTGACCTCGGCGCGCCCGTCGACCGGCGAGACCGCCAGGTGGGTGATCTCGCCGGCGTCGGCGATCACTTTCTCCATCCACAGGTAGCCGACCACGAGAGCCTCGAGCATCATGGGCGAGCACAGCAGGGTGAGGAACTTCTCGCCGTTGACGAACACGCTCAGCGGCTGCTCGCGGACGACCTCGCCCGCGATCTCCTCGACGCCCGTGCCCTTCACCCGCAGGTAGGTCCGCATCGTGCCGTCATTCTAGCGCGTACGTGACGCGCAGGAGCGTCAGGCCGTGGGCGGGCGCGGTGGGGCCGGCCCGGGTGCGGTCGCGCGAGGCCAGGACGTCGCCGAGCCAGGCGGGCGGCCGGGCGCCGCGGCCGATCTCGACGGCGCTGCCGGCGATGTTGCGGACCATGTGGTGCAGGAACCGGTCGGCCGAGACGACGATCGCCACCACCGACTTGCGCCGCCGCAGGTGTAGGGCACGCACGCGGCAGGTGGGCTCGACCTCGCGCCCGGGGGCGGCGCAGAAGGCGCTGAAGTCGTGCCGCCCGCGGAGCGCGGCCAGCCCGGCCCGCATCGCGGCGAGGTCCAGGGGCCCCCGCACGTGCCAGGCATAGCGAAGCAGCAGCGGCGACGGCACCGGCCCGGTGTCGATCAGGTAGGCGTACCGCTTGCCGAGTGCCGCGCGACGGGCGTCGAAGCCGGGCGGCGCGTCGAACGCGGCGACCACCCGGACTTCCCTGGCCAGGTGGGCGTTCAGCGCGGCCTGCACGGTGGCGGCCGGCAGGCTCGAGTCGGCGGTGAGGGCGACCGTCTGGCCGAGGGCGTGGACCCCGGCGTCGGTGCGGCTGGCGCCGACCAGGCGAACGTCCCCGGCGAAGAGCCGCCCGGCGGCGGCGGCGAGCGCGCCTTGCACCGTCGGGACGTCGGGCTGCGTCTGCCAGCCGTGCGAGCCGGTGCCGTCGTAGGCGAGCACCAGCCGGTAGGTGCGGCGCGGGATCAGCGGGGCGGGGGCCGGCGGGGCGCGCGGGTCGGGACCAGCGTCAGCCAGACCACCGCCACCAGCAGGAAGAGCGCGATGTGGACCAGGGTCTCCCACGAGATGCCCCCGAGGGCGCCGGTGCCGTCGGCACGACGCAGCCACGCGCCGCGCTCGAAATCCTTGGGCTCGAAGTGGCCCGGGTTGTAGCCCCCGACGGACTCGACCAGCCGGGCCACCTGGGGGACCGCCGCGTAGGCGACGACGACGATGGTGAGCAGCACGGCGACGTGGAAGCGCGCCTTGCGCCGCGCCTGCCGGTACGCGCGCCGGAGGGACATGCCCGTCGCCTCCCCGGCCCCGGGCCTCAGCCCCGGAGCACGAGCTCCGCGATCTGCACCGCGTTCGTCGCGGCTCCCTTCCGCAGCTGGTCACCGACGACCCAGAAGTTCAGCGCCCGGGGGTGCGAGAGATCCTCGCGCACCCGGCCGACGACGCAGTCGTCCTGCCCCTCCACGTCGATCGGCATCGGGTAGCGCTGCTCGGCCGGCTCGTCCCAGACCTTGAGCCCCGGGAACCCGGCGAACAGCTCGCGGGCGCGCGCCGGCGTGATCTTCTCCTCGGTCTCGGCGTTGACGGCGACCGAGTGGCACGTGAAGACCGGCACCCGCACCGTCGTCGGCGAGATCAGCAGGTCGGGTGCCTCGAGGATCTTGCGCGTCTCGTTGACGAGCTTCAGCTCCTCGCCGGTGTAGCCGTCGGCGGCGAACCGGTCGATGGCCGGGATGAGGTTGAACGCGATCGGGTGCGCGAAGTGCCTCGGCGCCACCGTCTCGCCGCGCGCCCAGGCCAGGGTCTGCGCGCGGAGCTCCTCGATGCCGTTGACGCCGGCGCCCGAGACCGCCTGGTAGGACGTGGCCACCACGCGCCGGAGCCGGCCGGCGTCGTGCAGCGGCTTGAGGGGCATCACCGTGACGATCGTCGTGCAGTTGGGGGAGGCCAGGATGCCTCGATGCCCGCGGACGGCGTGAGGGTTGATCTCGGGCACGACGAGCGGGACCGCCCGATCCATCCGCCAGGCGTTGGACTTGTCGACGACGATGGCCCCGGCCTTGACGACCATCGGCGCGAGCTCTCTGGCCTGGGCCGAGCCGGCCGAGCAGATCGCGACCTCCACGCCTCTGAACGCGGCGGGCTCGATGCGCTGCACCGTGACCGCCTCGCCCGCGAACGTCACCGTCTTGCCGACCGAGCGCTCGGAGGCGAAGCAGCGCAGCTCGCGCACCGGGAACTTGCGCTCCTCGAGGATGCGCAGCGTCATCTGGCCGGCGGCGCCGGTGGCGCCCACCACCGCCACGACCACGCCCGACGCCATCAGGACTGCTCCACGCCGCGCACGATGAGGTCTCCCATCTCCCTGGTGCCGAGCGCCTTCTCGCCCCGGGCGGCGATGTCGCGCGTGCGGTGACCCGCCTCCAGCACCCGCCGCACGGCGGCCTCGATGCGATCGGCCCCGGGAACCATGTTCAGAGAGTACCGCAGGAGCATCGCCGCCGACAAAATGGCCGCGATGGGGTTGGCGATCCCCTGTCCGGCGATGTCGGGGGCGGTGCCGTGCACCGGCTCGTAGAGGCCGACCTGGCCGCCGCCCGCTCCGGTCACGCCCAGGGATGCCGAGGGCAGCATGCCCATGGAACCGGCCAGGATGGCCGCCTCGTCGGAGAGGATGTCCCCGAACGTGTTCTCCGTCACCAGCGTGTCGAAGTGCGTCGGCCGCTGGACGAGCGCCATCGCGCAGTTGTCCACGAGCACGTGCTCGAGCGCGACGTCGGGGTACTCCCGGGCCAGGCCCGTCACGACCTCGCGCCAGAGCTGGGAGACCGCCAGGACGTTGGCCTTGTCCACCGAGGCCAGGCGCTGGCGGCGCTGGCGGGCGACCTCGAAGCCGACGCGGGCGACCCGCTCGATCTCGCGCGTGGTGTAGACCATCGTGTTGACGCCGCGCTCGCCGCCGTCCGGCAGGCGCTCCCGCCCGCGCGGCTCGCCGAAGTAGAGCCCGCCCGTCAGTTCGCGGACGACCATGAGGTCGGTGCCCTCGACGACCGACCGCTTGAGCGGGGAGGCGTCGACGAGCATCGGAAAGCACGTGGCCGGCCGCAGGTTCGCGAAGAGGTCGAGCTCCTTGCGCAGCGCCAGCAGCCCGCGCTCGGCCCGCTGCTCCTGCGGCAGACTGTCCCACCGGGGCCCGCCGACCGAGCCGAACAGGATGGCGTGGGCCGATTGACAGAGCTTGAGCGTCTCCGGGGGCAGCGGCGCGCCGATGGCGTCGATGGCCGCCCCGCCGACCAGCGCGTGCTCGAACTCGAACGAGGCCGGTCCGCCCTTGGCCACGGCGCGCAGCACCCGCACCGCCTCGGCCGTCACCTCCGGGCCGATCCCGTCGCCTGGCAGCACCGCGATCCTGAACGTGCTCATCTCCGCTCCGTGCCTAGGGACATGGGGGGCCCCGACATGGCCCCCCATACCCCCCAGCGCTCGTCGCGCCCCGGCGAAGCCGGGGCACTCCTCGTTAACCCGGGGCACTCCTCGTTATCCCGACACGCTCCTAGTGCGCGTCCCTGCCCGCCGCGGGCTCGGCGGTGGCGGCGGCGGGCGGGCGGCCGACGACGAGCCGCCGCACGGGGCCGGACAGCGCGTACCCGCCGAAGACGAGGAAGAGGAAGATCTCGTGCATGGTGGCCACGATCATCATGGCCAGCACCACCACCAGCAGCGTCTCGTGCGGCCGCCGCCGGGCGAAGCCGATCTCCTTGAACGACCAGTAGCGGAACGTCGACACCATCAGGAGCGCCAGCACGTAGGTGGCCACCGCGATGGCGACGCGGACTGCGCGGGTGGGCTCCTCACCCTGCAGCAGGATGACCAGCGCCGCCGCCACGCCGGCCGCGGCCGGGGTGGACAGGCCCACGAAGAACCGGCGGTCGGCGGAGCCGGTCTGCACGTTGAAGCGGGCCAGCCGCAGGGCGCCGCAGATCACGAACAGGAAGGCGCCGAACCAGGCGGCCCGCCCGAGGGGGCGCAGGGCGAACGAGTAGAGCAAGAACGCCGGCGCCACGCAGAACGAGATGACGTCGGCCAGCGAGTCGTACTCGACGCCGAACTGGCTGGTGGCCTTCATGAGACGGGCCACGCGGCCGTCCAGCAGATCCATGACCATGGCGACGAGGATGGCCAGGGCCGCCTCGGTGTAGCGCTGGTCCATCGCCAGCAGCAACGAGAAGAAGCCGCAGAACAGGTTGGCCGTGGTCAGCAGGCTCGGGAACAGGAAGATCCCCTGCCCCCGCCGCTCCCGCAGCTCCTGCCACGGCCGCCGCCGCCGCCGTTTTCCTCTCCGGATCACTGGCCGATCTCCACATCGGAGAGGGCGAGACCCCGCCTCCGATACCTCCCCGGATCGCGTGGCGCCACGACGAGCGCGACGCCGCTGGGGGTCATCTCAGGACCCCGATCACGGTCTGGCCGCCGCGGACGCGCTCGCCGACGCGGACGGTGACCTCGGTGGAACGCGGCATGTAGCAGTCGGTGCGCGAGCCGAACCGGATCATCCCGAACCGCTCGCCGGCGGCCAGCTTGTCGCCCGGGCCGACGCGGCACACGATGCGCCGGGCCACGACCCCGGCGATCTGCACCACCGTCACCCGGGCGTGCTCGCCCTGCAGCCGGACGGCGCAGCGCTCGTTGGCCTCGGCGGCGGGGTCGTAGGCGGCCGCGAAGCGACCCGGCGTGTACACCGCGTCGGTCACCACCCCGGCGATGGGCGCGCGGTTGACGTGGACGTCGAGCGGCGACAGGAAGATCGACACTCGCACCGCGGGGCCCACGAACGGGTCCACCGCGTCCCCGACCGACATGACGCGGCCGTCGGCGGGCGCCAGCACCCCGTTGGCGACCGGCGGGACCGCCCGCTCCGGATCCCGGAAGAACCCGGCCGCGGCCGCCGCCGCCACCCAGAACGGCAGCGCCAGCCGGCGGCAGCCGAAGAGCGTCAGGCCGGCCGCGACGACCGCGGAGCCGGCGATGAACGGCCAGCCCTCCGGGGCGATCGGCACCTTCCGGGGCATGGTGACCGCGTCACTCCCGCGGCGGCTTGATCCAGGACATCATCGCGCGCAGGCGCTGGCCGACTTCCTCGATGGGATGGTCGGCATCGCGCTTGCGCATGGCCAGGAACCCGGCCCGGTGGGCCTGGTTCTCGAGCACCCACTCCCGCGCGAACTGGCCCGACTGGATCTCGCCCAGGATCTTCTTCATCTCGGCCTTCGTCTGCTCGCTGACCACCCGGGGCCCGCGCGTGTAGTCGCCGTACTCGGCGGTGTCGGAGACCGAGTAGCGCATGTAGGCCAGCCCGCCCTGGTAGAACAGGTCGACGATCAGCTTCATCTCGTGCATGCACTCGAAGTACGCGACCTCCGGCTGGTAGCCGGCCTCGACGAGCGTCTCGTAGGCGGCCTTGATGAGGTGCGAGATGCCCCCGCACAGCGTCGTCTGCTCGCCGAACAGGTCCGTCTCGGTCTCTTCCTTGAACGTCGTCTCGATGACGCCGGCCCGCGTGCAGCCCACGCCGCGGCCGTAGGCGAGCGCCAGATCCCGGGCCTTGCCGCTGACGTCCTGCTGGACGGCGACCAGGGCCGGCACGCCCGGGCCCTGGGTGAAGAGGTCGCGCATCACGTGGCCGGGCGCCTTGGGGGCGATCATGGTGACGTCGACGTCGGGCGGGGGCACCACCTGGTTGAAGTGGATGTTGAAGCCGTGGGCGAACATCAGCATCTTGCCACGAGCGAGCCCCCCGCGGATCGACTCCTCGAACACGGCGCGCTGCGTCTGGTCGGGCAGCAGGATCATCACGACGTCGCCGAGGCGGGCGGCGTCGGCCACCGGCACCACCTTGAGCCCGTCCTTCTCGGCCCGGCTCCACGACTTGCCGCCCTTGTAGAGGCCCACCACGACGTCCTGGCCGGAGTCGCGGAGGTTGAGGGCGTGGGCGTGGCCCTGGCTGCCGTAGCCGATGATCGCGATCTTCTTGCCCTTGAGGAGTCCCAGGTCGGCGTCCTGGTCGTAGTAGATCTTCGCCGGCATGCTCGTCTGTTCCTTTCCTTGGTGGGTGTCAGTCCGCGAACCCGACCACGCGCGGGTCCTCCGAGACCCGCGGCTTGCTCGCCGGGGCGCGCCGGACGCGCGTCTTCGGCCCCCGGGTGATCGCCACCTTGCCCGTGCGCACGACCTCCTGGATGCCCATCGGCCGCAGCAGCTCGATGAGCGCCTCCAGCTTGCCCTCGTCGCCGGTGGCCTCCAGCACGAACGACACGGCGGTGACGTCCACCACCTTGGCCCGGAAGATGTCGGCCGTGCGCAGGATCTCGGCGCGGTGCTGGGGCTCGGCGTTGATGCGGATGAGGACCAACTCGCGCTCCACGTGGCTGTCGTCGGTGAGGTCGGTGACCTTGATGACGTCGATCAGCTTGTGCAGCTGCTTCATCACCTGCTCGATGACGAACTCGTCGCCGGTGACCACGATGGTCATGCGCGACACGCTCGGGTCGAGCGTCTCGCCCACCGACAGGCTCTCGATGTTGTAGCCGCGCGCCGAGAACAGCCCGGCCACCCGCGACAGCACGCCGAACTTGTTCTCGACCAGCACCGAGATCGTGTGCTTGCGGGGTTCGCTGCCGTTGGCGCTCATCTAGAAGCCCGTCTGCGATCTCTCCGCCTTGTCGCGCGCCTCGCGGCTCGGCGGAGCCAGGATCATGTCGATGTTGGCGCCGCCGGCCGGCACCATCGGGAACACGCACTCGTCCTTGTCCACCACCACGTCGAGCACCACCGGCCCCGGCGTGCTCAGCATCTTCTCGATGGCCGGCACCACCTCGCTCGGCCTGGTCACCCGCAGGCCGACGCAGCCGTAGGCCTCGGCCAGCTTGACCCAGTCGGGGATGCCGGGCAGGTCGATGGCGCAGTAGCGCTCCTTGTAGATGATGCGCTGCCACTGGCGGACCATGCCGTGGCCGCTGTTGTTGATGATGACGGTCTTCACCGGCAGGTGCTCGGTGAAGCAGGTGGCCAGCTCCTGGCTGTTCATCTGGAAGGACCCGTCGCCGTCGATGTTGATCACCGGCCGGCCCGGGTGGGCCGCCTGCACCCCCATGGCCGTCGGCAGCCCGTAGCCCATGGTGCCGAGCCCCCCCGAGGTGAACCACGCCCGCGGGTGCGTGAACTTGTAGTACTGGGCGGCCCACATCTGGTGCTGGCCCACCCCGGTGACGATCAACGCCTCGCCGCGGGTGAGATTGGAGATCTCCTGGATCACGTACTGCGGTTTGATGACGTCGTCGCTCCATTCGTAGCGGAGCGGCTGCGTCGCCCTCCACTCCGCGATCTGGTCGTGCCAGGGCTTCCGCGCCTCGGCGCCGCCGGCGTCCTCCTTCTCGTGCTTGACGGCCTCGATCAGCGCGCGCAGCACGCGGCGGCAGTCGCCCACGATCGGCACGTCGACCTTGATGTTCTTGGAGATCGACGAGGGGTCGATGTCGATGTGGATGATCTCCGCCCGTGGCGCGAAGGCGTCCACCCGGCCGGTCACCCGGTCGTCGAAGCGGGCGCCCACCGCCACCAGGACATCGGAATGGTGGACGGCCATGTTGGCGTAGTAGGTGCCGTGCATCCCCAGCATCTCCAGGCTGAGGGGGTGCTCGGAGGGAAAGGCCCCCAGGCCCATCAGGGTGGTGGTGACCGGGATCCGGGTCAGCTCGGCCAGCTCGCGGAGCTCGGCGTGGGCGTCGGCCGAGATGACGCCGCCGCCGACGTAGAGCACCGGCTTGCGGGCCCGCACCATGGCCCGGGCGGCGCGCTTGATCTGGCCGGGGTGGCCGTCGTAGTTCGGGTTGTAGGAGCGCATCGTGACCTTCTCGGGCCAGATCAGCTCCGTCTCCTTGACGAGGATGTCCTTGGGCAGGTCGACGTGCACCGGCCCCGGCCGCCCGCTGACCGCGATGTGGAACGCCTCTCGGATGATCGGGCCCAGATCCTTGCCGTCCTTGACCAGGAAGTTGTGCTTGGTGGCCGAGCGCGTGATCCCGACGTTGTCGGCCTCCTGGAAGGCGTCGTTGCCGATCAGGTGCGTCGGCACCTGCCCGGTGAGCGCGACGATCGGAATCGAGTCCATCAACGCGTCCTGCAGCGCAGTGACCAGGTTGGTGCAGGCCGGTCCCGACGTGACCAGGCAGACGCCGACCTTCCCGGTCGCCCGCGCATACCCCTCGGCGGCGTGCCCGGCGGCCGCTTCCTGGCGGACCAGGACGTGACGCAGCCCCTCGAAGTCGTACAGCGCGTCGTAGATCGGCAGCACGGCGCCGCCGGGCAGGCCGAAGATGATGTCGACACCCTCTCGCTTCAGACACTCGAGCACGACTCTCGCCCCTGGCACTTTCAAGGCTTCCTCCATGGGGGCCCCGCAACGGCCCCCAATCCCCCGACGCTCGGCGCGCCGCGAGACCCCCCGGGCGCCTCGATCACCGGACATGTCTTCTCTACGCACTCGGTGCGCCCTCGGCCGAGGCCTCCCGCGCCCGCAGGCGGGCCTGGGCGGCGCTCAGCCGGGCGATGGGAATCATGAACGGCGAGCACGACACGTAGGTCATGCCCACCTTGTGGCAGAACTCCACCGACGCCGGCTCGCCGCCGTGCTCTCCGCAGATGCCCACCTTGAGGTCGGGCCGGGTGCGGCGCCCGCGCTCGATGCCGATCTTGATGAGCTCGCCCACCCCCTCCTGGTCGAGCACCGAGAAGGGATCGTGCTGGAGCAGGCCCTTCTGCAGGTAATCGGGCAGGAACTTGGCGACGTCGTCACGGCTGTAGCCGAACGTCAGCTGGGTGAGGTCGTTGGTGCCGAACGAGAAGAACTCGGCGTCCTGGGCGATCTTGTCGGCGATGAGCGCCGCCCGCGGCACCTCGATCATGGTGCCGATCGTGTACGTCACCGACGCGCCCATTTCGACCTTGACCGCGTCGGCGACGGTCTTGGTGTTCTCGTACGTCAGCTTCATCTCGCCCACGGTGCCGGTGAGCGGGATCATGATCTCGGGCTCGACCGTGACGGCCTGCTCGGCCGCCGTGCAGGCGGCCTCCATGATGGCCCGCACCTGCATGGCGTAGATCTCGGGCGAGGTGATGCCCAGGCGGCAGCCGCGATGGCCGAGCATGGGGTTGGCCTCGCGCAGCGAGTCGATCTTGGCGAGCTTCTCGTCGAGCGCCGCCTTGCGGGCGGGGTTGATGTCGAGCGCGTCCAGGCGGGCGCGCTCCTCCAGCATCTCGCGGTACTCCTTGGGGCTGGCGAGGAACTCGTGCAGCGGCGGATCGAGCAGCCGGATGGTCACCGGCAGGCCGTCCATCGCCCGGAAGATCCCCAGGAAGTCGTCCCGCTGGAACGGCAGCAGCTTCTGCACGGCCGCCCGCCGGCTGACGTGGTCGGCGGCCATGATCATCTCGCGCACGATCGGGATGCGGTCGGCCGCGAAGAACATGTGCTCGGTCCGCACCAGGCCGATGCCCTCGGCGCCGAACTCGCGCGCCTTGCGCGCATCCTCGGGCGTGTCGGCGTTGGCGCGGACGCCCATCGTGCGGTAGCGGTCGGCCCATCCCAGCAATTCCTTGAACGCGTCCTGGAGCCCCGGCTCGACCGTCTTGACGGCGTCGAGGATGATCTCCCCCGTCGTGCCGTCGACCGAGACGACGTCGCCCTCCCGGACCGTGCGCCCCCCGGCCTCGAACCTCCGCCGCTCCTCGTCGACGAGGACGGCGCCGGCGCCGACCACGCAGGGCTTGCCCATGCCGACCGCCACCACCGCGGCGTGCGAGGTGCGGCCGCCGCGCGAGGTCACGATCCCCTGGGCGGCATACATGCCCGCGATGTCCTCGGGCGAGGTCTCCGGGCGGACGAGGATGACGCGGCGCCCGGCCTTGGCCCACTCGACGGCGCGGTCGGCGTCGAAGACCACCTCCCCGACGGCCGCGCCGGGCGCGGCCGGCAGCCCGCTGCCGAGCAGCCGGCCCGCGCGCACGGCCTGGGCCTTGTCGCCGGCGTCGAAGCCCGGGTGCAGCACCTGGTTCAGGTCCTGGGGCCGCACGCGCAGCAACGCCGTGTGCTGGTCGATGACCGTCTCGCGGACGAGGTCGACGGCCACCTTCACCGCCGCCGCCGCCGAGCGCTTGCCACTGCGGGTCTGCAGCAGGTAGAGCGTGCCCTCCTGGATGGTGAACTCGATGTCCTGCATGTCCTTGTAGTGGCGCTCGAGCCGGTCGGCGATGGCGAGCAGCTGGTCGTAGATCTCGGGCATGCGGCGCTTGAGGTCGTCGATGTGCTCGGGCGTGCGGATTCCGGCGACCACGTCCTCGCCCTGGGCGTTGGCGAGGAACTCGGCGTAGAAGCCCCGCTCGCCGGTGCGTGGATCGCGGGTGAAGCCGACCCCGGTGCCGGACGTCTCGCCGAGGTTACCGAACACCATGGACATCACGGTCACGGCGGTGCCCCAGTCGGCCGGGATGTTGTTGATCCGGCGGTACTCGGTCGCTTTCTTGGCGAACCAGGAGTCGAACACGGCCCGCACCGCCAGGCGCAGCTGCTCGCGGGGATCCTCGGGGAAGGGCGCCCCGGTGCGGGTGGCGATGACGTCCTTGTAGGTCTGGGTGAGCGCACGCAGCTCGCCGGCCGGCACCTCCGGATCGCTCGTCACGCCGAGCCGCTTCTTGAGACCGTCGAGGTGCTCGTCGAAGGCTTCCCGCCGGATGCCGAGCACCACGTCGCCGAACATCGTGAGGAACCGGCGGTAGCAGTCCCAGGCGAACCGCTCGTTGCGGGTCCAGGCGGCCAGCCCGGTCACGGTCACGTCGTTCAGGCCGAGGTTGAGGACCGTCTCCATCATGCCGGGCATCGATACCCGCGCGCCCGAGCGCACGGAGACCAGCAGTGGACGCTGGGGATCGCCGAAGACCAGTCCGGCGTCCTGTTCGAGCTTCTCGAGGGCGCCGGTCACCTGCTCCCACAGGCCCTCCGGGAACTGCCGGCCGGTCCGGTTGTAGGCGGCCCAGGCCTGGGTGGTGATCGTGAAGCCGGGGGGGACGGGAATCCCGAGGTTGGTCATCTCGGCGAGCTCGCAGCCCTTGCCGCCGAGCAGGTTGCGCATGACCGAGGAGCCTTCTGCCTTGCCGCGTCCGAAGCAGTAGACGTATTTCATCATGGGCGCCGAGTCTCCGTAGGCCAACCACCGAAAAAGTCTTTCAAGACTACAGGATGCGTGACACGGCTGTCAAATTACATGGGGGCCGCGAGATGGCCCCCAAACCCCCAGAGGCTCGTCGCGTCCCGGCGGAGCCCGGACGCTCCTCGATGACCCGCTCCTGCCTCGAGGTGGCCCCATATCCGGGCTCCGAGCGGCCTTCGCCCTCCGTCACAACCTTCCTCCCCCTCGTCAAAAAGAAAAGGCCACGGGTCGTGTCCCGTGGCCCTCGATCTTCGCTCGACCGCCACGGGCTCGCCGTCCTGCCCGCGGCATCCCTCGGAGCGCTAGTCCGCGGATGCTCCGGGCAGGCCCGGCAGCGCCAGGGTAATTACGCCCAGCGACGGCACGCGCGGAGTCGAGCGCTTCATGACCGCTGGAGTATACGGAGCGCCGCCGCCATGGTCAAGCCGGGCGGCGCGGGCGGCGTGTGCCGCCGTCGGGATCGGCCCCCAGCACCAGCGACTCCACCGCCGCCAGGTGCTCCAGCATGGCGCGGCGGGCGTCCTCGGCGTCGCGCCCCTCGATCGCCGTGAGCACGCGGCGGTGATCCTCGTGCGAGCGCGTCGGGCGGCCCGGCGTGTTGAGCGACTCCTCACGGCTCTGCGTCAGGAGATCCATGATCGCGTGGGCGATCCGGGTGATCGCGCGGTTGTGGGCGGCCACGCCGATGGCCGTGTGGAACTGCGCGTCCTGGGCCAGGCCCGTGCGGCCGGCTGCGATCTCCCTGGCCTGCTCCTCGAGGATCCGCTCCATCTCCTGGATCTCCTCGGGCGTGGCCCGGTCGGCCGCCAGCGCGGCCAGCGAGGGCTCGAGCAACCGGCGCGCCTCGAACAGCTCGCCGATGGCCTCCCGCTGGGAGACCATCAGCAGCGCCAGCGGCTCGACCAGGGACTCGATGGACACCTGACGGACGAACGTGCCCTCGCCGGGCCGGATCTCCACCAGGCCGAGGCTCTCCAGCGCCCGCAGCGCCTCCCGCACGGAGGTACGGCTGACCACGAACTTGTCGGCGAGGTCACGCTCGGGCGGCAGGCGGTCGCCGCCCTTGAGCTTCCCCTCGGCGATCATGGCCTTCACCTGGCGGACGATCTCCTCGTAGATGCGCGTCGACTTGATGGGGGCCAGGTCCATACCGCCTCCTCAGCACCCGGGCTCGGTCGGGACGATCATCGCGCACTCAGGGCCGGGGCGCGACCGGGGGAGCCGCGCCCTGCCGGCGCCGCCACCACGGCGTGAGCACCGGCAGCAGGAAGAACAGCAGGGCCAGCGCGTTGATGGCGCCGGCGATCGGCCGCGTGAAGAAGATCGCCAGCGAGCCCTGCGACATGATCAGGCTCTGGCGCAGGGCGTTCTCGGCGAGGTCGCCGAGCACCAGCGCCAGGACGAGCGGCGCCAGCGGATAGTCGAGCTTCTTGAACACGTAGCCCACCACGCCGAAGATGAGCATGTACCAGATGTCGATCATGCTGTTGTGCACGGCGTAGGAGCCGATCGCGCAGACCACCACGATGAGCGGGGTCAGGATCGCGAAGGGGATTCGCAGGATGGCGGCGAACAGCGGCACTCCCGCCAGCACGAGGACCACGCCGATGATGTTGCCGGTGTACATGGAGGCGATCAGGCCCCACACGAACTCCGGGTTCTCCACGAACAGCATCGGGCCCGGCTGCAGGCCCCAGATGATCAGTCCGCCGAGCATGACGGCCGCGGTCGGCGAGCCGGGAATGCCCAGCGTGATCATCGGCAGCATGGCCGCCACGCCGGCGGCGTGGGCGGCCGTCTCCGGCGCCACCACGCCCTCCAGCTCGCCCTTGCCGAACCGGTCGGCGCGCGGCGAGAACCGCTTGGCGAACGCGTAGCTCATGAACGAGGCCGGCGTCGCCCCGCCCGGCTTGAAGCCCATCCAGAAGCCGATGAAGCAGCCGCGCACGAAGGTGCGCCAGTAGCGGGGCAGCACCTTCCACGTGTCCAGCACGACCCGCGGGTTCATGCCGGTGCGGGCGCCCCGGAACGTCAGCCCCTCCTCGACCGAGAGGAGGATCTCGCCGATGCCGAACAGCCCGATGACGGCCACGATGAAGTCGAAGCCCTTCATGAGGTCGGTGACGCCGAACGTGAGGCGCAGCTGGCCGGTCACGATGTCGAGGCCGACCGAGGCCAGGATGAACCCGAGCAGGATGGTCACCAGCGACTTGAGCGGATTGCCCCCGCCCAGTCCGACGAACGACGAGAAGGTCAGCAGCTGGATGGCGAAGAACTCCGGCGGCCCGAACTTCAGCGCGATCTCGGCCAGCAGCGGGGCGAAGAACGTGATCAGCACCACCGAGAAGAGCGAGCCGACGAACGACGAGGTGAACGCGGCGGTCAGGGCCTGCCCGCCCTGGCCCTGGCGGGCCAGCGGGTAGCCGTCGAACGTCGTCGCCACCGACCACGGCTCGCCGGGGATGTTGAACAGCACGGAGGTGATGGCCCCCCCGAACAGCGCCCCCCAGTAGATCGACGTCAGGAGAATGATGGCGGAGGTCGGCGGCATCGTGAACGTCAGCGGGAGCAGGATGGCGACGCCGTTGGCCCCGCCCAGGCCCGGCAGCACGCCGATGATCGTGCCGAGCGTGACGCCGACCACGGCCACGAACAGGTTGAACGGGGTGATGGCGACCTGGAAGCCCATGACCAGGTTGTCCAGGCCGAACACTCAGTACCCCAGCCAGGCCTCGAGCGGCCCCTTCGGCATCGGCACCAGGAACCAGCGCTCGAAGACGAGGAAGGAGACGACGGGGATCGCCACCGCCAGGCCGAGCGTCAGCGGCCAGGCGTGACGGCCGATCCAGCGCATGTAGACGGCCATGTAGAGCGCCGAGGCGACGTAGAGGCCGACGAACTGGGTCGCCAGGACCATGGCCGCCGCCGGGGCCAGGACCGCCAGCACCGGCCCGGCCGCCGCCCGGGTGACGAACGGCCGGCCGCCGGGGCGCCGCAGGCTCTGGACGGCGATGACCGCGCAGGTCGCCAGCAGGATCACGGCGAGCCAGAACGGGAAGAAGCCGCTGCGCGGCCCCTCCAGGCCCCAGCCGATGCCGAGGCGGACGGCGTCGTGGACCACGACGCCGCCCAGCAGCATCAACACGGCGGCCGTGATGAGGTCGGCGGCGCGCATCCTACTTCTTGACGAGGCCGCCCTTCTCCATGAGGTCCTTGTGCAGCTTGTCGTTCTCCTCGACCCACTTCGTGTACTCGGCGCCGGTCGCGAAGGCCGGCTTGAGCGCGCCCTTGCTCAGGTAGTCCTTGAACTCCGGGGTGTCGCTCACCTTGCGCAGGAAGCCGATGTACCAGTCCACCGCCGGCTTCGGCATGTCGGGCGGGCCGAAGATCCCCCGCAGCATGTTGTAGGAGATGTCGGCGCCCAGCGCCTCCCGGACGGTCGGAATGTCTTTCCAGTCGGCGTCGGGGATCCGCTCGGGGTCGAATACGGCCAGCGGGCGCACCCGGCCGGCCCTCCAGTGGCTGACGCACTCGGCCGGGTTGTTGACCGTGGAGTCCACGTGCTTGCCGACCAGGTTCACGCACACCTCGCCGCCGCCCTTGAACGGCACGTAGATGAACTTGAGGCCGAGCGCCTGCTCCAGCTGGACGGTGATGATCTGGTCCTCCTGCTTGGAGCCGGTGCCGCCCATCTTCATCCCGGCCTTGTCCTTGACCGCTGCCACGTACTCCTTGGCGGTCTTGTAGGGGGTCTCGGCGTTGACCCACAGGATGAAGCGGTCGAGGGCCAGGCGGGCGACCGGCGTGAAGTCGCGCCAGTTGAACGGCGTGCCCGTCGCCCGGGGCGTGGTGAAGAGGTTCGACAGCGTGATGATGATCGTGTGCTCGTCGCCCTTCTTGCCCTTGACGTGCAGGAAGCCCTCGGCGCCGGCGCCGCCGGACTTGTTCACGACGACGATGGGCCGCGGGGTCAGCTTGTGCTTCTCGGCGAGGCCGGCGATCAGGCGGGCCATCTGGTCGGCCCCGCCGCCGGTGCCGGCCGGAATCACGAATTCGATCGGCTTGGTCGGCTCCCAGGCCTGGGCCGGGAGAACGACGGCGAGTCCGAGGACCCCGATCAACAGAGCGGACGCGACACGAGCGTGTCTCATGGCGTGGCCTCCTCCTCCAACCGTGTGGCGAGAAAATACGGCGGGGCCGGGCGCCGTTCCGCGCCCGACCCCGCTCCCGGTGACCGCGTCGTCACTCCAACGCGCGCTCGGCGCTACTTCACGCTCAGGGCGGCCTTGGCGGCGTCGAACCGCCGGAAGGGCACGACCCCCGGCACCTCCCACTTGTCCCACATCTCGTCGACCTTGGCCTGGAAGTACGCCAGGTCCTCCTCGGTGAAGTGCGCGAACCGCCCCTGCTTGAGCAGGTACTCGCGCACCGGCTTGCGGGGCCGGCCCTCCACGATGGCCTTGGTCTTGCCGTAGTACTTCAGCACGCCGTCCTCGACCTCGTAGAGCGGGAAGATGCCGGTCTCGATGGCCAGCTCGCCCTGCTCGTGGCTGAGCATCGGGTCGTAGTCCCAGCCCTTCGGGCACGGATCGAGCGAGTGGATGAAGGTGGGGCCGCCGATGGTGAGCGCGCGGCGGACCTTGTTCATCATCTCCACGGCGTAGGAGGCGCACACGGTGGCCACGTACCGGCACTCCGTGTGCCCGGCCGCCATCATGCCGGCCATGTTCTTCTTCCAGCGGGTGTGCATGATGCGCTTGACCTTGCCGGGCGGACTGAACGTGGTGTTGGCGCCGTAGGGGGACATCCCGGACACCTGGATGTCCGTGTTGGCGTAGCTCTCGTTGTCGTACAACAGGATCAGGCAGTTGTACTCCTTGTGGGTCAGCGTCGCCGAGATGCCGTTGAGGCCCATGTCGGCGCCGCCGCCGTCGCCGCAGAAGGCGATGACGTTGATCGGCTCGGCCTTCATCTTGCCTTTTTTCATGAGCGCCTTCAGACCGGCCGCCGTGCCCAGCGCCGCCGAGCCGGACGAGCCCAGCTGCGTGTGCATCCACGGCACCACCCACGGCGTCGTGTAGTACGTCGTGTTGGCGACGTACATGCAGCCGGTCGAGCCCAGCACGATCGTGCGGGGGCCCGAGGCCTTCACCATCAGCTTCATGACGAGCGCGGACTCGCAGCCCTGGCAGGTCCGGTGGCCCGAGGTGAAGTACTCCTCGATCGTGACCTTCTTGATGCCCCGGAACGGCTCCAGGATCTGGGTCGCGTTCCCGAATGTGGTCGCCTCAGCCATGGCCGTGGTCTCCTATTCGCGGACGCCGAGCCAGAGGGTCCTGGCCTCGGACTTGCCGGAATTCGCGGCAGCGTAACACAGGTCGGTGGCCTTGTAGACGTCCTCCAGCGTCACCTCGCGGCCGCCGAGGCCGCAGATGAAGGACAGCAGCGGTGGCCGCGTGGCGGCGTTGTACAGGGCGGCCCGGATCTCGTTGGCCACCACCCCGGAATTGAACGGCGAGCCGAACGAGTAATCCCGGTCGACGACGCCGATCGCCTTCGCCCTGGACAGGACCGCCACCAGCTTGTCGGTCGGAAATGGTCTGAACCAGCGAAGGCGGACCAGCCCCACCTTCTTCCCCTGGGCCCGCATGTTCCTGATGCCGACCTTCATCGGCAGCGAGATCGTGCCCATGCCGACCAGCAGGACGTCGGCGTCCTCGGTCATGTACTCCTCGAACCACGGGTTCTCGGGGCCGCGGCCGAAGACCTTGCGGAAGTCGGCGTAGGCCTCCTCGATCACGGTGGAGGCCCGCTTCATCGCCTCGTCGTTCTGGCGGCGGATCTCGATGACCCAGTCCTCGTTGGCCTGGGGGGCTACCGTGATGGGATTATCGGGGTGCAGGAGCAGGTCGCCGCGGTCGTAGCGCGGCAAGAATTTGTCGACTTTCTCCTTGGACGGAACGAGGGTCAATGCCTGCGAATGGGTCAGAAACGCCCCGTCCGCCGAGATGGCGAGAGGCAAAAAGACCCGCCGGTCCTCGGCCACCCGGTAGGCGATCAGCGTGGTGTCGATCGCCTCCTGCGAGGTGTCGATCCACACGAGCATCCAGCCCAGGTCGCGCACGAACAGCGCGTCGTTGTGCTCGACGCCGAAGGCGCCGGGATCGTCGAGCGCGCGGTTGCCGACCAGGCAGACCATCGGCACCCGCAGCGGAGGGGTGACGACCAGGCACTCCATCGCGTACGCCCACCCCACCCCCGACGAGCCGCAGAACACGCGGGCGCCGACGGTGGAGGCGTGCTTGACGATCTCGAACTGGCTGTGCTCGCCCTCGGCCACGATGTACTCGGCGACCAGCTGGCCGCCGGAGATCTTCTTGGCGATCGCCTGGATGACGGTGTCGTACGGCCGGATCGGATAGCCGGTGACGACGTCGATGTCGGCGAGGGTGAGGCCCTCGGCCACCGCCTCGCTGCCGGAGATCAGAAGCTCTTTCTCGTCGGATGCGGCCGGGGCCGCCGGGGTCACGACTGCCATGCGCGTGTCTCCTTTTTCTGGATCGAGAGGGCTACGCCCCCTCGGACTCCCCGGCCGTCTTGTGCTGCGCGTTCTCGCCCGGGATGCCCGCCGCGATCTCCACGCCGCCCACGTCGAGATCGCGCTTGAGCTCCTCCTCGTACTGCCCGCGGAAGCGGAAGCCGTGGGAACGGGCCGTCGCCTTCTTGTCGCCGATCTTGGTGATCAGCCAGGTCTTGTAGGCGGCCTTGTCCTTGCGCCACATCTCCCACTGGCTCGCGTTGTCCTCGAACACGGACTCGTTCACCATCGTGATGCAGTTCTCCACCGGGCACACCGCCTCGCACACGCCGCAGCCGCAGCAGGCCTCCATGTTGGCGTCGAAGGTCGCGTCCGGCATGACGTCGAAGCAGGAGTCGGGGCAGGAGATCCAGCACAGGTTGCACTTCACGCAGGTGTCGAAGTCGATCACCGGGCGCATCGTGCGGGTGGTGAACTTCTTGAAATACGGGTTGCGCTCGGGCACGTAGCCCTGGCCGCCCTCCTTGGGCTTGCCGATGGGGATGGCCGGGATGGTGACGCCCTCGCGCATCTCCCACCACTTGGGCATCTCGAAGGAGTACGGGATCTCCGCGTTGCCCTCGGTGAGCTTCACCTCGCGCGTCTCCAGCCGGTCGTAGGACTTGCGGGCGGAGGCGACCTTGAGGTCGGAGCCCCACTCCATCTCGGCGATGGCCTCGCACACCCCCGCCAGCTTCAGGAACGACGGCGCGATCTTCGCCAGCGCGCCGAGGATGCGGACCTCGGTGTGGTCCTCCTTGTAGACCCACAGCCCCGAGAACGACGCCTTGGCCCGGATCAGCGACAGCTTGTAGGGGGCGTCCTTCTTGTGGATGTCCTCGAGCAGCTGGTCGAAGGACTGCAGCGACGTCATCAGCACCGTGCCGTTGGGGACGGTCAGACGGTTGATCGGCTGCAGCCCGTACCAGGCCCACGACTCCACGCCCTTGCTGAGGGTGTCGTCCACGCAGATAGTGACGTCCACGTGCTTGGGCTCGTAGCGGGCCATGTTCTGCTCGAGCTCTTCCTTGCTGTCGGCGACGATGGCGAAATCCTTGGCGGGGATGCCGTTGCGCTGCGGGCTGTCGCCGTAGCGGCCGAAGGCGATGCCCCAT
>DASWJN010000106.1:0-28807 GCA_036397135.1 Candidatus Methylomirabilota bacterium | reverse complement strand
GGAGAGGTCTGGCTGGCCGATCTGGATCCTCGCCGCGGCACCGAGCCCGGCAAGACGCGCCCGGTTCTCATCGTCCAGTCCCGAGCCCTCATGCACGCCGGTCATCCGTCGACGATCGTGGTGCCGCTCACGACCAACCTGGTGGACGCCGTCGAGCCCCTGCGCGTCCGATTCCCGCGGCGCGGCCGTCTCGATCGCGATTCCGATCTGTTGATCGACCAGATTCGCGCGATCGACAACCGCCGCCTCATCGGCCGGGCGCTGTGTCGGGCGCCCGAGCTGCTCTTGCTTCGTGTCGGAGAGGCGATTCGCGAAGTGATGGATCTCGTCGAGTGATGGGTGATGCGTGACGTCGCCGCCCGGCTGCACCTGCCGACGCTGGCGGTGGCGGCGGCGATCGCGGCCGTCTGGTGGGCGTTGTCGGTCCGGTACGGGGCCTACATCTTGCCGTCGCCGGCGTCGGTGGTGCAGGGGCTGGGTGAGGTGCTGCGGACCGGGGAGATCTGGCGCCACACCGGGGCCTCGCTGGCCCGCATCGCGGTCGGCTTCGGGGGCGCCGTGCTCGCCGCCGTCCTGCTCGGCCTGCTGGCGTTCCTCTCGCGGCTGGCCCGCGGGGTGGTGCACGACGCCCTCGTCGTCCTCAACTCGACCTCGGTGTTCGTGTGGATCGTGATCTCGATCATCTGGTTCGGGCTCAGCGACTGGGCGCCCATCTTCACCACCTTCATGATCACGCTGCCGGTGGTCGCCTCCAACATCGTGGAAGGCGTGGGCGCCGTCGACCGGCGCCTGCTCGAGATGGGCGACGTCTACCGGCTGTCCGGCGGCCAGAAGTTCACGGCGATCGTCGTGCCGTCCACCCTGCCCTATCTCATCGCGGGCATGAAAGTGGGCTTCGGGCTGGCCCTGAAGGTCTCGGTGGTGGCGGAGATCTTCGGCGTGACCTCGGGGATCGGCTACGTGATGAACTACAGCCGCGAGATCCTCGCCACCCAGATGGTCTTCGTGTGGGCGCTGGTGATGATCCTCGTGATGACCGCCACCGACAAGCTCGTCTTCGACACCGTCTCCCGCCGCCTCACCCGCTGGCGGTAATGCCCGACCGTCCGATGCGCCTCGACTTCGCGCCGCGCCGGGTCTGGCGGTCGGGGCCGGGCGGGGCCGGGCGGCGGTGGGGTCCGTGGGACCCGTTTCCCGCCGCCCCTGACCGTGCGCACTGCGTCGATGGAATCCAGCCACGACGATGTCGATGCGGACTTCCAGCCCGTGGTCCCACGGACCCCACCGCCGCCCGGCCCCGCCCGGCCCCGACCGGCCCCGACCGCCGGGCACCACGCGCATGAAGCTCGAGGTCAGCGGCGTCGGCAAGGACTATCTGATCCCGGTGATCGCGTCGGTGTCGTTTGCGGCGGAGACGGGGGAGTTCGTGTGCGTGCTGGGGCCGAACGGGTGCGGCAAGACGACGCTGCTGCGCATCATCGGCGGCCTGGAGGCCCCGACTCGGGGCCGTGTCACGCTCGATGGCCGGCCCGTGGTCTTCGACGCGCGCCACGACCGCAAGGTCGGCGTCGTGTTCCAGGAGGACCGGCTGCTGCCCTGGCTGACGCTGCGGGACAACGTGGCGCTCGTCCTCAAGCCCCTCGGCCCCCGCCGGGGTGAGCGGCGGGCCACCGCGGAGCGCTACTTGAAGCTGGCCGGCCTCGCCGGCTTCGAGGACTACTACCCGGGTCGGGTGAGCGGCGGCATGCGCCAGCGCGCCGCCATCGCCCGCGCGCTGGCCATCGAGCCCGATCTCCTGCTGATGGACGAGCCGTTCGGCGCCCTCGACGCCCAGAACCGCCGCATCATGCAGTACGAGGTGCGGCGGATCTGGCGCCAGACCAGCCGCACCATCGTCTTCGTCACCCACTCGATCGAGGAGGCGGTGGCCATCGGAACCACCCTCGTCATGCTCTCGGCCCGGCCCTCGCGCGTGCGCGAGCTGATCTCCAACGACGGCCGCGTGGAGCGCGCCCGGCTCGTGGACGACCTCAATACGATGATCATGGAAGAGGTCGCGCGCCAGCAGGGCGCGAGCCCGCTCGACGGATGAGCGTCATCCACGTCCGCCGGCTGCGCCTGGGCGCCGCGTTCGTCCTGCTGACCTATCTCGTCCTGCACTTCAGCAACCACGCCCTCGGCCTGCACTCGCTGGCGGCCATGGAGGCCGGCCGCGGCTGGTTCCTGGCGCTCTGGCGCAGCCCGCTCGGCACCCTCGCCCTCTACGGCGCCATCGTCGTGCACGGCGTGCTGGCGCTGTGGCTGCTCTACGAGCGGCGCTCGCTCCGCATGCCGGCCTGGGAAGCCGCCCAGTACACGCTCGGCCTGATCCTGCCCGCGCTGCTCGCTTCCCACGTGGCCGGCACGCGGATCGCGTGGTGGCACACCGGGACCGACGACCGCTACGCGCGCTTGCTGCTGTTCTTCTGGGTGCTGGCGCCCGAGCGCGGCGCCTGGCAGTCGATCGCGCTGGCGGCCGCCTGGACGCACGCGTGCATCGGCATCCACTACTGGCTGCGCTTCCGGCCCGGTTATCCAAGGGTGGCGCCGTGGCTGCTCGCCGTGGCGCTGCTCCTGCCCGCGTCCGCGCTGGCGGGCTTCGTGGCCGGCGGCCGCGAGGTGATGGCGCTGGATCGCACGCCGGGCTGGCGGGAGGCGCTGATGCGGGAGACGCGCCCACCGGCCCCCGCCCAGGCCGCCGCGCTCGGCCGCATCCGTAGCGGCTTCCTCGACGCCTACGCCGCGGCGCTGGCGGCCGTGCTGGCGGCGCGCGGCGGCCGCGCGCTCTGGCAGCGGCGGCGGTCGGTGCGGATCGTCTATCCCGGCGGCCGCGTCGTCGCGGTGCCGGTCGGCTTCTCAATCCTCGAGGCCAGTCGCGCGGCCGGCATCGCCCACGCCTCCGTCTGCGGGGGCCGCGGCCGCTGCTCCACCTGCCGCGTGCGTGTCGCGCGCGGCCTCGAGGACTTGCCGCCGCCGAGCGAGGCCGAGCGGCGGGTGCTGGCGCGCGTGGGCGCCGCCCCGGACGTGCGCCTCGCCTGCCAGAGCCGCCCGGTCCGCGAGGTCGCCGTCACGCCGCTGCTGGCGCCCTCGGTGGCCGCCGCGGACGCGCTGTCGGAGGACGTGCGCCAGGGCCACGAGCGCGAGCTGGCCGTGCTGTTCGCCGACCTGCGCGGCTTCACCCGCATGGCCGAGCACAAGCTGCCCTACGACGTGGTCTTCGTCCTCAACCGCTACTTCGAGGCGGTGGGCACGGCGATCACCCGCGCCGGCGGCGTCACCAACCAGTTCACCGGCGACGGCGTGATGGCGCTGTTCGGCATCGACGACGGGCCCGCGGCCGGCTGCCGCCAGGCCCTGGCCGCCGCCCGCGCCATGGTGGAGAGCGTGGCGGCGCTCAGCGCCGAGCTGGCCGGCGACCTGCCGGCCCCGATGCGCATCGGCATCGGCGTGCACGCCGGCCCCGCCGTCGTGGGCCGCATGGGCTGGGGCGAGAGCTTCTATCTCACCGCGGTGGGCGACACGGTCCACGTGGCGGCCCGCCTAGAGCAGGCCACCAAGGACTACGAGGCCGAGCTGGTGGTCTCCGAGGAGGTGGCGCGCCACGCGGGCGCAGACCTCACCGCCTTCCCCCGTCACGACCTCGCCGTGCGCAACCGGGCCGGCCGCATCGGCGTCCGCGTCGTCGCCCGCGTCGCGGCCCTGCGCACGGTGTTACCATCCCCGCCATGACGGCCGAGGCCGAGAGCCCGCTCGGGCAGGCGCAGCGCGGTTGGCGTCGCGGATCGCCGCCTGCGCGGACGAGATCGAGCGGGGCCGGCGGCTGCCGGAGCCGCTGGTGGCGGCGCTGCACGAGGCCGGGATGTTCCGCCTGCTCCTCCCGCGCGCGCTGGGCGGCGCCGAGCTGGACCCCGCCACGTTCGTTCGCGTGACGGAGGCGATCGGCCGGGTCGATGCCAGCACGGCCTGGGTCGTCTGCCAGACCGCGGGCTGCTCGATGGTGGCCGCCTACCTGAGCCCCGACGTCGCGCTCGAGATCTTCGGCGGCGAGCCGGGCGGCGTGCTGGCCTGGGGCCCGCCGACGACCTCGCGCGCCGTCGCAGTGGAGGGTGGCTACCGGCTCAGCGGGACGTTCAACTTCGCCAGCGGCGGCCGTCACGCGACCTGGTTGGGCGGTCTGGCGCCGATCGTGGAAGCCGCCGGCGGCGCGCGCCGGCACAATGGCGCGCCCGAGCGCCGCACGCTGCTGTTCCCGGCCGCGAGCGCCGCCATGCACGACGTGTGGCACGTCATCGGCCTGCGCGGCACGGGCAGCGACTCCTTCACCGTCGCCGACCTGTTCGTCCCGCACGAGCACACGGTAGCGCGCGACGACCCGGCCGAGCGCCGCTACCAGGTCCCGCTCTACTGCTTCCCGCAGGGCAGCCTCTACGCCTCCGGGTTCGCCGGCGTGGCGCTGGGCCTGGCGCGGACCATGCTCGACGATCTCGTGGCGCTCGCCCGCGACAAGACGCCGCGCGGCTACAGCAGCGCCCTGCGCGAAAGCCCCGTGACACAGTCGCAGGTCGCGCAGAACGACGCGCGATTGAGCGCGGCGCGCGTCTACCTGCTGTCCTCGCTGGAGGAGATCTGGCGGGCGGTCGGCCGCGACGGCACGCTGGGGCTCGACCAGCGGGTGGCCATTCGCCTGGCCGCGTCCCACGCGCTCCGCGAAGCCCGCGAGGTCGTCGACTTCGCCTATCACGCCGCCGGCGGCACCGCCGTCTTCGCGAGCCACGCCTTCGAGCGGCGCTTCCGCGACGCCCACACGATCTCGCAGCAGCTGCAAGGCCGCGACGACCACTTCGAGACCGTCGGCAAGTTCCTGCTCGGCCTGGACCCCAACACGACGTTCCTGTAACCGAGTCGCATGCCCCCGATCCGGATTCCCGCCGGCACTGGCCGCGCCGTCACGCTTCGCGCGGGCCAGACCCTGCGCATCGTGAACGTCGAGGGTGGACAGGTCGCCGACTTCATCGCCTACAACGCCGCCGATCTCACCGAGGCGCTCAGCACCGTCCACACCCTCGTGGCGATCGGGCGGCTCTTCCCCACCGCCGGCGACACGTTACGGACCAATCGCCGGCGCCCGATGGTGGAGATCGTGCGCGACGACACCGGGCGGCACGACATGCTCATCGCCGTGCGACCCGTGGCGCTACGAGTACGACTTCGGGGTCACGGGGCACCGCAGCTGCTCGGACAACTTCCTGGAGGTCCTGCGCGAGTGGCGCATCGAGCGCCACCAGCTGCCCCACCCGGTGAACTTCTTCCAGAACATGCGCTATCCCGACGGCCGGGTGGAGTTCGACCGCTCGCTGGCCAGACCCGGCGACGCCGTGGAGCTGCGCGCGCTCATGGACCTCGTCGCCGCCGTCAGCGCGTGCCCGATGGACCTCAACCCCATCAGCAACTTCCAGACGCACGACGTCACGATCGAGGTGCTCTGAGCCGCGACACACGCGCAGCCCAAGACGGAGGTGATGCCGAGCCCTGCTCCAACCCCAGCGCCAGCCCGATGCCGGCGGCGAGGAGCGCGAAGGTCGCCCAGCCAACCGCGTAGGAATCGCTGCGCTCGACGACGAGCCCGAACAACGGGGCGCCGAGCAGGATCCCCGCCACCAGGAAGGCGACGCCGACGCCCGCCGGTCATCAGGCCGGCGCACTCGGGGCCGCCCAGCTCGGCGCTGAGGAGCATGTACAGCCCCACCCAGCCGAGGGGCCGAAGGGCAACGCCTCCTGCGCCATCACAGGCCTCCCCAACCCTGGTTGCTCTAGACTTCCCTGGAAGGTCAAGCCTCCTGGCCGGCGCCTTCCGCGGCCGCCGGGTGTCACACTGCCGGCCCGGCCGAGTCTAACCGAACGAGGCATCCCCGTGGCCAGCGTCCTCGCCACCGTGTGCGTGCTCACGTTCGTGCACTACACGGCTGCGCAGATGCGCGGGCCGGTCCTGTCACTCTTTGCCGCCGCCCACGGGATGACGGCCACCGCGGTGGGGTCCGTCCTCGGCGCGCACATGGCGGCCGCCGCGCTGGGCTTGATGCCTCTCGGGCGTGTCTCCGACGTCTGGGTCTTCCCGTTCTTTGCCCTCCTCGCTCAGGAAAAGCGGCTCGGGCCTGCGTCCATCGGCTTCGTCTTCCTCGTCCTGGGCCTGGCGAACACGGCGGCGCGGCCGGGTGGCTGGTTGACCCGTGCCGGCCGCCCTTCGCTGTACGCAACCGCCGGTCTCCTGTTCGCGTCGATGGCAATCGCGCTCCTGCCCCACGCCGGCGGCCAGACGATGGTGCTCATGCTGGCCGCCGCCTTCGGCGTGGCCAGCGGCGTCGCCTTCGTCGCCGTACCATGGTCCGGAGTCAAGCCCGAAGTGAAGGTTCAGGCGCCCGAGAGGCGCGGGCTGAGGCCGGGGCCGGCGCATTCGTTGCGTCGAGACGCGGCCACGGTGCGCTGGGTGTCGGTGGTTGCCGTTGTCGGCCCGAAGGCCTATGCTCGCAACTGCAGCGACGGGAACAGGTCCTGAACAGAGCAGGAGGCGGACACATGCGCATCCCCAGCAAGCGAAGGCTCGGTTGGGTCCTGTTCGGAACGGCGCTGGCGGTCGCGTCGGTTTTCGGCGCGTCGCGGTCGGCCGGGGCGGCGGAGGTCGGCAAGCCGGCGCCCGATTTCCGCCTGCCGGGCACCACCGGTGTCGACATCGCCCTGAGCGATTTTCGTGGTAAGAAGTGGGTCCTCCTCGAGTTCTACGGCGCGGACTTCAGTCCGGTCTGAGCGGCGAACCTGTCGGCCAGGAAGGCCGACTACAAGCGCTTCGAAGCCCTGGGCGTTCAGAACCTCGGCATCAGCGCCAATCTGACGTTCTCGCAACAGGTCTTCGCCGAATCCTTGAAGCTGCCGTACCCGCTGCTCAGCGACTTTCCCGCCCGGAAGGTCATGCGCAGGTACGGGGTTCTCAATGAGGAAACCGCTGAGATGACCGCTCAGAGGTCATTCTTTCTCGTCGATCCGCAGGGCATCCTCCGCAAGAAGTGGATCATCGAGAACGGCGGGACGACCGTTGTTCCCAGCGACACCGTCCTGCGGGACATCCAGGAGGTGATCGGAAAGCGCTGACCATGACGCCGAGCCCCAGGCGGCAGACAAGGAAGTTGGACACATGAACAGGCCGTCGAAGCTCACGAGGAGCCGGTCGCTGCTCGGGGTGCTGCTGCTGGCCAGCGTGCTGGTTGGAGCCGGCGCCGCCACGGCCCTGGAGGTCGGGGAGAAGGCGCCGGACTTTACGCTCCCCGGCACAACCGGCGAGAAGATCAGCTTGAGCCAGTTCCGGGGGAAGAAGCTGGTGCTCATCGAGTTCTACGTCGGCGAGTCCCCGACGTGAGCGAAGAACCTGTCGGCTAGGAAGGCCGACCATGGCCAGTTCCGGGACCTCAACGTGCAGGTTCTCGGGATCAGCGCCGACCACCCCTTCGCACAAATGACGTTCGCGGAGTCGCTCCAGCTTCCGTACCCGCTCCTCAGCGACTTTCCGGACCTGCAGGTCATCCGGAACTACGGCGTCCTCTGGCCGCACCAGATCGGCCCGGTGCGGGACGGCAACGTGGTGATCGACCACAAACCCGATACCGCTGCCCGGCGGTCGTTCTTCCTGGTAGATCGACAGGGGATCGTCCGGGGAAAGTGGCTGGTCGCGAACAACGCGGTGTTCCCCAGCGAGGAGATGCTGAAGATAGCGCGGCAGATGGCTGGAAAGCAGTAGGACCATGGCTTTGCCGAGCCCCTCAGCGACCGTGGGAGCATGGTCATCCACCTGGCTGGCCGGCTCAGTGCAGCTCGCGTTCGGCCTGCTCGTCGCCGCCCTGGCCGGTGCCGCGAACGCGGACCCGCCGGCGCTGGCATCGCTTCTCAAGACCCTCGACCTCCGGGGCTACACCTCCCGCACGGCGCCTCCCCCGTTCACTGGCGCCATGCTCGACGCCCGGCGGCTATCGATGACCGAGCACCGGGGGACGGTCGTTGTCCTCAACTTCTGGGCGAGTTGGTGTCAGGAGTGTCGCTCAGAGATGGCCACGCTGGAGCGGCTCCAGCGCCAGTTCTCGTCGCGGGGACTCGCGATCATCGGGGTCAATGCCCGTGAGAGCAAGGAGGCCGTCGGGCGTTACGCCACCGAGTTGGGCCTGACGTTCCCACTCGTGCTGGACCCGGACGGCAAGATCAATGCCCTGTACGGCGTCATCGGGCTGCCGACGACGTTCGTCGTCGGCCGAGATGGACGGGCCATCGCCTTTGCCATCGGTCCTCGCCGGTGGGAGAGTGCACCGGCCCGCGCCCTCATCGAGGCGCTGCTGGCCGAGCCGGTCCCAGGTGCGACCGTCCAATGACGGCCGGCCAGGGCTTTTTGGTGGTACTCGCAGCCGTGCTCGCGATCGCCGGGCTGCCGGCTCGCGCGACCGATGCGCAATCGCCTCGCCTGGTCAAGATCGGAGCGCTGACGGAGTCTTGGGGACCGACACCGGCCATCGTCGGCCTTCGTGATGGTCTTCAGGAGCTTGGCTACCGCGACAACCAGGATTTCGTGATCGGAGTGCGTTTCACACAGGGCAACGTCGCCGAGCTTCCTGAGGCCGCTCGCGCCCTCGTCCGTCTTGGAGTGGATCTCATTGTCGTTACCTCTGGAGACAATGCGGCGAAGGCCGCCCAGACGGCGACGACCCAGATCCCGATCGTCTTCATGGGCGGAAGCGATCCGGTCGGAGCAGGATTGGTGAAGAGCTTCGCGCGGCCCAGCGGAAATATCACGGGGATCGCGGATCTCGAGCTCGAGCTCGTGCCGAAGCGAATGGAGATCTTCCGCGAGCTCCTTCCGGCTCTGAAACGCGTTCTCCTGGTCTACGACGCGACGAACGCCGTCGCGGTCTCGAGATTGCAGGTGCACCGCGACGCCGCGCACCGCCTCGGCCTCACCCTCGTCGAAAGGCCGGTGCGGACAGAGGATGAGGCTCGATCCGTGATCAGCGGGATCCGAAAGGGCGAGGTGGATGGGATCTTCTCGCCCCGCTTGCTGTCGCTCAATGTCCCCGGCGTGATTCTCGAGATCGCACCCAAGCGGGCGCTTCCGACCATGTTCGACGATTCGTTCTATGTGGAACGGGGCGGGTTGGCATGCTACGCCGCGAACCTTTACGGGCTGGGCCACCAAGCCGCGCGCCTGGTGGACAAGATCCTCAAGGGCGCCAGGCCGGGTGATGTCCCGATCGAACAGCCGACGAAGTTCGAGCTGGCGATCAATTTGAAGGCCGCCAAGGCGCTCGGCATCACGATCCCTCAATCGATCCTGGTGCGGGCGGACCGGGTTATCGAATGATGGCGGCGAGTTAGCGTGAGGACAATCCACTCACCAAACATGATCTGGAGGAGGCACATATGAGGATCCTCAACTGGCGAATGCCCGGTTGGGTTCTGTTGGGAACGGCGCTGGCGGTCTCCTCGGTCCTCGGCACGTCACGGCCGGCCGGGGCGGTGGAGGTGGGCGAGCCGGCGCCCGACTTCCGCCTGGCGGGCACCACCGGTGCCGACATCTCCCTGGCCGATTTTCGGGGCAAGAACTGGGTCCTCCTCGAGTTCTACGGCGCAGACTTCGCTCCGACGTGAGCGGCAAATCTGTTGGCCAGGAAGGCCGACCACAAGCGGTTCGAAGCCCTGGGTGTCCAGAACCTCGGCATCAGCGCCAACCTGACTTTCTCGCAGCAGGTGTTCGCCGAGTCCCTGAAGCTGCCCTACCCGCTGCTCAGCGACTTTCCCGACCGAAAGGTCATGCGCAGTTATGGGGTTCTCAATGAGAAGACTCAGATGACCGCGCACCGGTCCTTTTTCTCATCGATCTGCAGGGCATCATCCGCAAGAAGTGGATGATCGAGAACGGCCCGACGACGGTTGTTCCTAGCGACACCCTCCTGTCGGGTATCGAAAAGGTGATCGGCAAGCGCTGATCATGGCGCCGAGCCCCCCAGCGGCGACGGGAGCATGGCCGCCCGCCTGGCTCGCCGCCCGGGCAGGGCTCATCGAGGCGCTGCTGGCCGAGCCGGCCCAGGGCACGGCCGTCCAATGACGACGAGCCGCGGCTCTCTGCTGGCGCTCGGAATCGTGCTCTCGATCGCCGGGCTGCTGGCTCGCGCTACCGACGCGCAATCGCCTCGCCTGGTCAAGATCGGAGCGCTGACTGACTCATGGGGACCGACGACGACGATCGTCGGCGTCCGCGACGGTCTTCAGGAGCTTGGATACCGCGAAAACCAGGACTTCGTGATCGGCGTGCGCTTCACACAGGGCAACGTCGCCGAGCTGCCCGAGGCCGCCCGCGCCCTCGTCCGCCACGGGGTGGATCTCATTGTGGCCTCCGAAGAGAATGCGGCGAAGGCCGCCCAGATGGCGACGACCCGGATCCCGATCGTCTTCATAGGCGGAAGCGACCCGGTCGGCGCAGGACTGGTGAAGAGTTTCGCGCGGCCCGGTGGAAACATCACCGGGATCGCGGACCTCGAGCTCGAGCTCGTGCCGAAGCGGATGGAGGTCTTTCACGAGCTCATTCCAAGCCTGAAACGCGTTCTCCTGGTCTACGACGCGACGAACGCACTCGCGGTCTCGAGATTGCCGGTGCACCGCGACGCCGCGCGCCGCCGCGGCCTCACGCTCGTCGAAAGACCGGTGCGGACAGAAGATGAGGCCCGATCCCTGATCAGCGCGGTGAAGAAGGGCGAGGTGGACGGAATCTTCTCGCCCCGCTTGCTGTCGCTCAATATCCCGGGCCTGATTCTGGAGATCGCGCCCAAGCGGGCGATTCCCGCCATGTTCGGCGAGGTGTTCTACGTGGAGCGGGCCGGGCTGGCGAGCTATGCCGCAAACGCTTACGGCATGGGCCACCAGGCCGCGCGCCTGGTGGACAAGATCCTGAAAGGCGCCAGGCCGGGTGATGTCCCGATCGAGCAGCCGACGAAGTTCGAGCTGGCGATCAATCTGAAGACGGCGAAGACCCTCGGGATCACGATTCCTCAATCGATCCTGGTGCGGGCGGACCGCGTCATCGAGTGAGGTTTCAGCCTTCGTTTCCGCCTCGCTGCCAGGACGCTCAGGACGCCAGGATGCGCTCTACCCGCCCGTACTCGCGCGCGGCCTCCATGAACCACCGCACGCAGTCGGGGTTGGCCCGAGGCGGCAGCTCGCAGGAGGTCGAGAGCACGAAGCGCGAGCGCTTGCCGACGGTGTCGATGCAGCGCTTCACCTCGGCCTCGATCTCTTCCTTCGTCGCCCGCTCGAAGATCGTGGCGTCCACGTTGCCGATGCCCACCACGCCCCGCGCGTTGCCCAGGGTCACCAGCTTGTCGAGCTGATCCACCTTGAGCGTGGGATCGGCCTGCTGGTCGAGATCGATGGTGATGGCGACGAAGCCGACGTCGACCAGGTCCTCGTGGATCTGGTGCGTCGTCCCGCAGATGTGGATGGTGGTGCCGACCTTCTTCGCCTTGAAGTAATTCACGAGGTCCTGGTGGTACGGCTTGATGAATTCACGATACGTGTCGGGCCCCACGAGCGAGCATGAGGCCGTGGGATCCGTATAGCTCAGCCCGATCCTCGTCGTGAGCACGGCGTCGCCGAAGCGCTTGGCGTACTCGGTGGAGAACCGCATCAGGTCGTGGACGAACTCGGGGTCGTCGATCGTGTCCAGGCACATCAGCTCGGGATTGCGCAGCAGCATGGCGATGGTCCACGGCCCCACCAGCACGGCGCCCAGCCCGCTCGGGAACCTGGCCGCCGACAGCGCCTCGCACTGCTCCAGGAAAGCCGGCAGGCGGCCGTCCTTGTAGGGGTCGGGCACCTCGAGGCGAGCCAGCATCGCCTTGTCGTCCTGGAGCACGTGGCGGTCGATGGAGGGCACGACGTAATCGGAGTACTTCACCCGGCAGCCGAGCGCCTCGGCCTCCTTCGCGAGATCGTTGAAGGCAATCATGATATCTGGCTGATATCGCTCGTAGTAATTCAGCATCGCCTTGACGGCCTTCTTGGGGTTCGTGCAGTACTCCTCGATCGACAGGCCGTCGAGACAGCCGGCGAACGAGCCGGCGATGGGATACGCCGGGATCACGTCGGCGAACCCCCCCTTGTAGGCGGCGACCACCCGGTCGCGTCCCGTCACCTTGCCCTGCTTCATGACGCGCTCCTCACGCCCCGCCGTCGACCGGCTGCAGGGCGTCCAGCGTGAATTCCAGCTCCTCGGGGCTAAGGCCCGGCCGCAGGAGCAGCACGGGCAGCACGGCGCCGGCCGCGTGCCAGCGCGCCAGTCGGCGGCGCGCCTCCGCCGGGGTGCCGAACACGATCAGCTCCTCCAGCAGCTCCTCGGCATCGGGCGGCACCTCGCCCGTGAATTTCGGCGTGTTGGCGGCCAGCACCGCCTCGACCTCCTTGCCGAAGCCCTGGCGCGCCAGCGACTGCCGGTAGAGCGTGCCCATGCTCACGATGTAGAACGCCGCGAACCAGGCGGCCCCCTCGCGTGCCCGCGCGGGGTCGTCGGACACGACGGTCGGGATGGACGGGGACACCAGCGGCAGCCGATCCGGGTGGCCGCCCCGGGCGGCCCCCTCCCGCAGCCGCTCCACCCCGTAGCCGAGGTGACCGCGCGGATAGAGGAACGGCGACCAGCCGTCGGCCAGCTCGCCGGCGAGCCGCACCGAGGCGTCACCCAGCGCGGCGAGATAGATCGGCAGGTCGGGCGCCGGCGGCAGGTTGAGCTTGAGCGGCCGGCCGGTGGTCACCGCCAGCGGGATACGGTCGCCGCGCAGCAGCGCGCGCACCTGCTCGACCGTGCGCCGCATGCGCGCGACCGGCGCGGCGAAGGGGATGTCGTGAAACCCCTCGGCCAGCTGCGGCGTGCTGGCGCCCAGCCCCAGCACGAAGCGGCCGCCGGAGATCGTCGCGAGCGTGGCGGCGGCCATGGCGATGGTGGCCGCGCTGCGGTTCCAGACGCCGAGGATGCCGGTGCCGAGCGTGAGGCGTTCGGTTCTCACGGCGACCTCGGCCAGCAGCACGGTGGTGTCGTACGCCCAGGTCTCCGGAAGGAAGAAGCCGTCGTATCCCCGGCGATCGGCCGCCGTCGCCAGCGCCACGAGCACGTCGTGACGGTTCTCGAGCGGCATGACGGACACGGCGACGCGGGCGCGGCTCACAGCGCGCGTATTCTACTCCGGCCTCGCGCGGGGGCGCGTCCTGTGCTAGACGTTCCCCGTGCTCGCCGTACCCGGGTCCCGCACACAGAAAAGGAGCGCGCATGGTCAAGCCCTACACCGCCGTCGGCCTCATCCCCACCGTGCGCGGCATCCGCAAGCGCAAGGACATCAAGATCAACCTCGAGCACCTGCACCACCTGGTGAAGGCCGCCTCGTGGCTGTCGAGCCTCGACCTTCCGGTGCGCCTGATCGCATTCCCGGAAGGAGCCCTGCAGGCCTTCAACGACGAGGTGCTCGATCTGGATCACGCGACGTTCGCGCGCGAGTGCGCGATCGACATCCCCGGCGAGGAGACCGACGAGCTGGGCAAGATCGCCCGGGAGTACCACGCCTTCGTCATGGCCCAGGCCAAGGCCCGGCATCCCGACCTCAAGGACCGTTTCTTCAACGTGGGGTTCATCATCAACCCGCGCGGCAAGGTGATCCTGCAGCACTATAAAGTCTCGCCGCTGTTCCCGGTGGAGCACTCGGTGTGCCCCCACGACGTGTACGACTGGTGGGTCGAGAAGTACGGCCGGAATCTCGACGCGTTCTGGCCCGTCGCCGACACCGAGATCGGCCGCCTCGGCATCATGATGGCCAACGAGGGCTCCTACCCGGAGAACGCGCGGGCGCTGGCCCTGAACGGCGCCGAGGTCGTGTACCGCGCGTCCTACCCCCACCCGGCCACCGGCAACGAGATCTTCGAGATCCAGAGCCGGGCCCGCGCGCTCGACAACAACATGTACGTCGTCGCGCCCAACATGGGCACGTACTACCTCTTCCCCGAGGAGACGACGCCCATCGACACCTTCGGGGGGCGGTCCTTCATCATCGACTTCAAGGGCCGCATCGTGGGCCGCCAGGACTACGGCGCCGGCTCCACCTACGTCGGCGGCGTGGTCGACATCGAGGCGCTGCGCGACCACCGCGCGCGCGCCCAGTGGGACAACTGGCTGAAGGACCTGCGCACCGAGCTGTACCAGCTCCTCTACGAGAAGCCGATCTACCCCAAGAACCTCTACCTCGAGCGGGCGCCGATGAAGCACGCCGAGTACCGCGACAAGGTCATCAAGCGGCAGATCCGGCTGATGCACGACCGGGGGATCTGGAAGAAGCCGGAGCGGTGACCCCCGCCGCGCCCCGGCTCCGCGTCCGCGAGGTGCGGCTGCTCGAGCGGGACGTGCGGCTGCGGCTGCCGTTCCGGTTCGGGGTGGTCACGCTCACGGAGGCGCCGCAGGCGTTCGTGCGGGCGCGGATCGCGCTCGAGGACGGGCGAGAGGCGTGGGGCGCCGCCGCCGAGCTGCTGGCGCCCAAGTGGTTCGACAAGGACCCGGGGCTGACCAACGCGCAGAACGCCGAGCAGCTCCGTGACTCGCTGCGCATCGCACGCGCGCTCTACACCGACGGCGCGCTCCCCCGCACCGCGTTCGGCCACTTCGCGGACACCTACCATGCGCAGCGGGCCGAGTGCGGCACGCGGGCGCTGAATCCCCTGGTCGCCTCCTTCGGCCCCGCCCTGCTCGACCGCGCGGTGCTCGACGCGCTCGGCCGGCTGCACGGCGTGTCCTTCTACGAGGCGATCGGCGCCAACCTGGCCGGCCTGGCGCCGGCCGCGCTCGTGCCCGACCTCGCCGGCTTCGACTTCGACGCCTTTCTCCGCTCGCTGCGCCCGGGTGACACGCTGCACGCGCGCCACACCGTCGGCCTCGTCGACCCGATCACCGCCGCCGACCAGCCCCCCGGCAGCCGTCTGGACGACGGCCTGCCGGAGACGCTGGAGGAGGTGGTGGCGGCCTACGGCCACACCTACTTCAAGCTCAAGGTCGGTGGTGACGTCGACGCCGACGTGTCGCGACTCACCGCGATCGCCCGCGTGCTCGATCGGTTGGCCGAGCCCTACCACGTCACGCTCGACGGCAACGAGCAGTACGAGTCGGTGGAGGCGACGCTCGCACTCTGGCGGGCGATGGCGGCCGTCCCTGCCCTGCGCCGGCTCACGGACTCCATCGTGTTCATCGAGCAGCCGATCGCTCGCACGCGCGCGCTGGCGGCCGACGTCGGCACGCTCGGAGCGGCCCGCCCGGTCATCATCGACGAGTCGGACGCGGGCCTCGACGCCTTCGTGGAGGCCCGCGCCCGCGGCTACCGCGGCGTCTCGAGCAAGTCCTGCAAGGGCTTCTACAAGTCCTTGATCAACGCCGGGCGCTGCGCCCTCTGGAACCGCGACGCGGGACACGAGACCTTCTTCATGTCCGCCGAGGACCTGACCACGCAGCCCGGACTGGCGCTTCAGCAGGATCTCGCGCTCGTCGCCCTGCTGGGCCTTGGCCACGTCGAGCGCAACGGCCACCACTACGTGCGCGGGCTGGCGGCGCTGCCGGCCGCCGAGCAGGCCGCCTGGCTCGCCGCGCACCCGGACCTCTACGCGCGCGACGGCGACCTCGTCCGCCTGCGCATCGCCCGGGGGCGCCTGGCCATCGGCTCGCTCGCGTGCCCGGGCTTTGCCGCCGGGGCCGAGCCGGCGTGGGCGAGCGTGCGCGAGTTCTGATGACGCTCGTGGAATCCGGTGACGCCGGGGGAGGGGCACGGGAGCCCTGGGCGCGCCACGGATGGCTCGCCTGTCGCCGTACGCTCGCTCCGGGCTCGGCGAGCGCGAGCCCCCCATCCCCCTGAAGGGGGCTGGCGCGTGGCGATTCGAATCGTTGGCGGCGCGCTCGCCGAGCCCTGCGCTCGCAACGGCGACGACGGCTCGCCATCAACGTGGCGCGCCCAGGGCTCCCGTGCCCCTCCCCCGGCGTCACCACGGTTCACGAGAGTCATTGGAACCGCTGGTGCCGACGACCAGGGCAGGATGCCCGGGCGCTCTCGTCGGAGTCGGCCACCGCGCCCGATCTCCGACCGACACCACCCGCGATTTCGGCATTGTTTCCGGTGTGGCACGCCCTCTGCTCCATGAGGTTCGGCAAGTGAAGCCTCGGTTGGGTGGGCGGTTGGAACGAACCGACCGGAGGGCGCGCGGGGCGCCCGTGGGTGGGGCGATGAACACGATGGACCTCTGGTACGACCTCGCGATGCGGGAACCGGCCAACCTCAACGCGGAGGCCGGCGAGTTGTTACGGGACGCCGAGGAGGTGCTAGGCCCTTCGGCCCCCGAGGAGGCGGATGAGGACGAGGAGTAGCGCCGCGGCGCCCACCACGAGCCAGATCGAGCCCCTGGGCAGCCGGTAGACTTCCACCAGCGCCACGCCGAAGCCGGCGGCGATGACCACGCCGCCGGCGACGAGCGGCGTCCAGCGCCCGCGCCTCATCGCAGCACCTCGACCAGCTCGGCCGCCACCGCCTCGACCTCGCGCTCCACGGCCTCCGCCAGCGTGACCGTGCGCACGCGCGCCGTGCCCGACCAGGGGCGCCACGCGAGGTGGCGCGCGTCGAAGAGCACGAGCGAGGGCACGCCCAGCGCGGCGGCCAGGTGGCTGACGCCGGAGTCGTTGCCCAGGTAGGCCTGCGCGTGGACGAGCGCGCCCGCCAGCGCCGGCAGCGCGGGCTCGACCAGCCAGGCAACGCCCGCGCCGAGGTGGCGCCGGAGGGCGGCGGCGGCCCCGGCGTCGGCCGGACCCTGGTGGGCGACGACGTTCATCCGCGCCCGGGCCGCCACCGCCGTGATGACGCGGGCGAACGCCTCGGCCGGCCAGCACTTGGCCGCGCTGCCGGCGCCGGGATGAACGATCAGCCACGGCGGCGGCATGTCCACCCGCGCGGCGGCCAGCGCCTCGGCCCCGAGCGCCCGCACGACCGCCGGCGCCACGATCGGCGCGCACCGGTCGCCCGGTGGCGCCTGGACGGTCGCCAGCAGATGCTCCCACACCGGTCGGTCGTCACCGACCGACGACGCCACGCCGGCGCCGGGGACCAGCTCGGCGAGCCGGCGGACGAAGACGGGGTCGCGCGCGCCGAACCAGCAGACCACCCGCTCGGCGTCGGGCAACCGGGGGCGGCGAGCCGGGTCGTCGACGAAGAGCGCATCGAGGCCCAGCGCGTCGAACGCGAGGTGACCGTCGACCACCGCCAGCGATTCCAGAAGGGCGCCGATCCGTGGCTGCGCCGCCAGCACGAGCGGCCCGCCCGACGCGCCACGCAGCGCGCGGAGCGCCGGCACCGCGAGCAGCACGTCGCCCAGCGCGCCGGGGTGGATGGCGAGCGTCGCGGTGCCGGCGTGAGACGGCGGCCGGGTCACTTCGAGGTGAAGAGGGCGAGGGCGGCGTCGTGGAGGCGGCCGTTGGTGGCGAACGCGGTGCCGCCGTAGATCGTGGGCGCGCCGGCGAAATCGGTGAGGCGCCCGCCCGCCTCCTCCACGAGGATCCGGCACGGCGCCAGATCCCATGCCTTGAGGTCGGCCTCGGCGTAGATCTCGGCCTTGCCTTCGGCGACGAGCGCGTAGCCGAGATAGTCGCCGAAGCCGCGCTGGCGGTCGGTCGCGTCCACCAGACGCACGAAGCCGTCCCAGTAGCCGGTCTCGCGCAGGATCCTGAGCTGCGCGTGCAGGAGCGTGGCCTCGCGCAGGGTGTCGATTCCCGAGACGCGGATGGGCTCGCCGTTGCGCCGGGCGCCGCCGCCGCGCCGGGCCGCGAGCGTGTCACCGCTGACGGGATTGTGGATCACCCCGGCCGTCACCTCGCCGTGCTCCTCTAGCGCGATGAGCGTCGCCCAGATCGGCACCCGGCGGATGAAGTTCCGCGTGCCGTCGATGGGGTCGATGATCCAGCGCCGCCGCTGGTCGCCGACCGCGCCGAACTCCTCGCCGAGGAATCCACAGTCCGGGAACGCGCGGCCCAGCACCTCGCGGATGGCCTGCTCGGCCTCCTGGTCGGCCTGGGTCACCGGCGTGGCGTCGGCCTTCATGGTGACGTCGAAGCCCTTGCGGTAGTACTCCAGCGCGACCTCGCCGGCCGCGCGCGCCGCCTCGACCGCGGCGGCCAGCGCCCGGTCGAGGTCGGTTTCAGGCCCGCCCGTCACGGCCCCTCCTCGCCGGGGAACGGCTCGCCGCGCTCGGCCAGGACCTTGCCGTAGACCTCCAGCGCGTCCACCACCACCGGCATGCCGCCGTACGTCACCTGCTGGAAGATCACCTCGGCCACCTGCTGCCGGGTGGCGCCGACGTTGAGCGCGGCGTGGATGTGCACGTGCAGTTCCTTGGGCCGGTGCAGCACGGTGAGCGAGGCCACCGCGCACAGCTCGCGCTGCGTCTGCGAGATGACCTCGCGGCTGTAGAGCACGCCGGTGAAGAACAGCGAGAGGTCGCGAGCGAGGCCCTTGTCGAAGCGCTTCCAGTGGTCGAACCCGACCTCGTTGCGCACGCCCCTGAACAGCGCGGCGCTCGTACGCTTGGTCCGCTCGCGAACGGCGGCGTCGTCGATCAGTCCCATGGTCGTCCTTTCATGCGCGTCATATGCGGGTGAGGATGCGGGCGAGCGCGTCGGGCGCCGACAGCATCGGCGCGTGCGCGCAGTCGAGGTCGACGGGCGTGACGCCCAGGCGGGCGGCGTAGGCGGCGGCCCGGGCGGGCGGCACGGCGGCGTCGCGCAGGCAGCGGACGTAGGTGCACGGCACCCGCATCGCGTGAAAGCGCCGCATGGCCACGCGCTCGCGCCACGGCATGAGCGGCTGGGGGGTGAGCCGGGCCAGCGCCTCGGTCACCCGGGGGTCGCCGGGCGGCATGTCGCCGAACCACCGCGACCACTCCAGCGACGCCGGGTACTGCACGGCGCCGCCAGCGGAGCGCGCCAGCCCCCGCACCAGCGCGCCGGCGGCCGGCGTCAGGTGGCTGGCGAGCAGGCTGCCGCCGTCGGGCAGGACGACCGCGGCGACGAACACCAGGTGGCGCACGCGGGCCGGGATCAGCTCGGCGACCCCGGGGATGACCACGCCGCCCATGGAGTGGCCGACGACGACGGCCCGGCTGAAGCCGGCCTGGACCGCCGCGTCGGCGGCGGCGCGCGCGTAGGCCGCCACCGACGCCCGGGCGCGCTCGTGGGCCCGCCGCCCGTGGCCCGGCAGGTCGGGCGCGACGACGCGGTGGCCCGCGCGCTCCAGGCGCAAGCGCAGCGCGTCCCACGCCCAGCCGCCGTGACTCATGCCGTGGACCAGCAGGAACTCGCCTGACATGGGGCGGATCATCTCACACCGCTCGCGCGAGGCGCGACGCGAGGCCGCCGCTCTCGTGCTACGCTGAGCGGCGAGATGCTCAACCCCCACATTTTCCGCGCGTACGACGTGCGGGGCCGGATCGGCAGCGACATCAACCCGGACGTCTTCCGCCAGGTCGGGCGCGCCTACGCCACGCTCATCCGCCGCAACGGCGGCCGGACGGTGGCGGTCGGCCAGGACAACCGGGAGTCGTCGGCGGCGCTCAAGGCGGCGTTCGTCGAGGGCGTCCGGGCGGCCGGCGTCGACGTGGTCGACATCGGCGAGGTCACGACGCCGATGCTCTACTTCGCCACCGCCCACTGGCGGCTCGACGGCGGCGCCAACGTCACCGGCAGCCACAACCCGGTGGACTACAACGGCGTGAAGATGGTGCACCCGGGTGCCGCGCCGCTCAGCGAGGACGAGATCCAGTCGCTGCGCCGGATGATCGAGCGCGGCGACCTCGAGAGCGGCCGCGGCACGGTGACGTCGCGCAGCCCCCGCGAGGACTACTTCGACACGGTGGCGGCGCTGGTCCGGCCGGCCCGGCGTCTGCGCGTGGTGGCCGACGCCGGCAACGGCATCGCCGGCGTCTACGGCCCCGCCCTGCTGCGCCGCATCGGCTGCGAGGTCCTCGAGCTGCACTGCGAGTCGGACGGGACCTTCCCCAACCACCTGCCCGATCCCGAGGACCCGGCCAACGTCGTCGACCTGCAGGAGAAGGTCGTCGAGGCCGGCGCCGACCTCGGGCTGGCCTGGGACGGCGACGCTGACCGCGTCGGCGTGGTCGACGAGCGCGGCCACCGCCACGAGGCCGACCTGATCCTGGTCCTCCTCGCCCGCGATCTGCTGAAGCGCCACCCCGGCGCCAAGATCGTGTTCGACGTGAAGTCCTCCCAGTCGCTCGTCGACGACATCCAGCGTCACGGCGGGGTGCCGGTGATGTGGAAGACGGGCCACTCGCACCTCAAGCGGAAGATGCGCGAGGACAAGATCCTGCTCGGGGGCGAGGTCAGCGGCCACATGTTCTTCGCCGAGGGCTACTACGGCGTCGACGACGGCATCCTGGCCGCCTGCAAGATCGTGGACATCGTGGCCCAGGCGCCGGGCCCGGCCTCGCGCCTGTTCGACTCGATCGAGCACCTGCACGCCACCCCCGAGCTGAAGGCGCTGTGCCCCGACGACAGGAAGTTCCAGCTCATCGAGGAGCTGGCCCGCGACCTCAAGCAGCGCTACGAGACCATCGAGATCGACGGCGCCCGCGTGCTCTTCCCCGACGGCGGCTGGGGCCTGGTGCGCGCGTCGAACACCAACCCCTACCTCACCCTCCGGTTCGAGGGCCGCAGCGAGGAGCAGGTCGAGGCGATGAAGCGCGTGATCTACGGCGCGCTCCGGCGCTACCCCTACGTGAGCTTGCCCTCCTGATTCAGGCGGGCCGGGTTCCGTCGAGCAGGAGACGGACGGCGTCGAGCGCGCTCGTGGCGGTGGGGCAATCGCGCGGTGGCCAGCAGCCGCCGGGGTCCATGAGGATGGCGGAGAGGCCGGCGGCGCGCGCGCCGACGACGTCGATCGAGTAGAGATCGCCGACGTAGGCGGCCTCGTGGGCGCGCAGGCCGGCGCGGTCGAGGGCGATCTGGAAGATCCGCGGATCGGGCTTCTCGACGCCGACCTCCGACGAGTCGATGACGAAGTCGAGGTGGGGGCCGAGGCCGAGGCGGTCGAGGATGGCGGCCACGGTGCCGTTGGAGTTGGAGATCACCGCGGTGCGCAGGCCGGCCTCGCGCGCCAGCGCCAGGGCCTCGGCCGCGCCCGGCTCGACCGCGGTCCACAGGCCCTGCGGCGGGTTGTAGCTCCGGCGCCACGCGGCCAGCGCCGCCACCGTCGCGCCGTCTCGCACCCCCAGCTCCTCGAGGACGTAGACGACGTAGCGCTCGCCCGTGTCCGGGTGCTCGGTGGAGGCGCCCGGTTGCAACGAGGCGTCGAGCCGCACCCGGGCGCGCCACTCGGCGCGCTGCACGTCGTCGGCGGTCACCGCGACCCCGTGCCGTCCCAGCGCGGCGGCGATGGCCGCGTCGTCCATGCGGATGAGCGTGTTGCCGGCGTCGAAGAAGACCGCCCGCACGGCGGGACTCACGGCGTGCCGCGCACCGTGAACTCGAACTGGGACTCGACGATGTGGCCGTCCACCGAGAGCACGCGGTACTTCACCGTGTAGGCCCCGGCCGGCAGCGGCGGCACGCCGACCGACAGGCGCGTGCGCTCGGCCGGCCCCACCTGGACGTCGCCGGCGTCCACGCGCCGGGCGTCGGCATTCCACACCGACACGCGCGAGTACGCCGGCTCCAGCCGCTCGTTGAACCACAGCTGCACGCGCTCGGGCGAGCGGGCGACGGCCGCGCGCGCGGCCGGCGCGGAGCGCACGAGGTACGCGTGCGACCAGCCGTCCGCGGCCGGCAACAGCAGCCAGAGCGCGACGAGCGGAGCGAGCGTGGCGCGGCGGGGCACGAGGGCCACTGTATCGTCGCAACCACGCCCGCTCAAGCGTGGTTCCGGCGTGGTTCCGGTGTATAACCAAGGACGATGGACCGGCCGCTCACCCGCGTGACCCTTGCCACCCTGATGGTGGCCGCGCTACTTGCCGGATCGGCGACCTGGGCCTCGGCTCATCCCAGGACCCCGGTACCAGTCGACGTCGAGCCGGCACCCCAGATGTTGCCGGTGGCGGCGCCGGCGCCCGCCGAGGCCGTCCCGGCACCGGTCCCCATAGGCGCCGCGCTGACCCTCACCCTGGGCCTCGGCGTGGCGGTGGCCGCCTCGCGGCGTGGGCTCGTCGTGGCGCTGGCGTTGATCGTGGGCGTGCTGGCGGTCGAGAGCACCATCCATTCGGTCCATCACCTGGCCGACGAGAAGGACGTTTCCGGGTGCGCCGTCGCCACGGTCACCGCGCAGGTGCACGGCACCACCGAGCAGGTCCCGGCCCACGACCTCTGGCTCCCGACGCCGGTCGGCGCGGTCCTCGCGCCCGAAACCGAGCGGCCGGGCGCTCGTCCGCTCCGCCCCGACGAGGGGCGCGCACCTCCCGCCGCCTGACCTCCTAGCAACTTCGTTCGGTTCCCGATCCGCCGACCGCGCGCGGTCGTGTGACGACCCGCCCCGGGTCGGTTGGATCCATGTTCAGTCGGGCGACGCAGGAGGCCCACGCGTTCACGATGATGTACCGTCTCACGTTCAAGCGGCTGATGCCGGCGGCAGCGTCACTGCTGCTCCACGCCGGCCTCGCCGCGGCGATCGTCCTCGGCCCGGGCGAGGAGACCGTCCGCACGCCGGTGATCCTCGCCGAGCTGATCGAGCCCGAGGCTCAGCCCGTTCCGCCGCCGATCGTGGCCGATCGCCGCCCGGTGCGTCCGCCGAAGCCGATCGAAACGCCGCTGCCGGCCGCGCTCCCGCCGACTCCGACCCGCGCAGAACCCGAACCGGCGGCACCGCGCCGTCCCGAGGCGGAACCGGCGCCATCGGCGGTGGCGCCGCCCGTGGCCGCACGAGCGCCCGAGCCGCCGGCGCCCGCCGTGCCGGCGCCGCCGGTCACTGCTCCGCCCGCTCGCGTCGCGGCCGGCCCGGCCGCCACGGGCGGTCGCAATCAAGATGCAGGTGCGTTCGCCGTGCCCGTACCGCCTACCCCGGAGGCGCCCGCCGGCGCACCGGCTGCAGGAGGCCCGTCCGCGGCCGCCATTCCCCGCGACGGCGTCACGCAGCGAGCCAACCCGCGCGGTGGATACCAGCACCGGCCCGCCTATCCATCGAGCGCTCGGCGGCTCGGCATCCAGGGCACCACGCTGCTCAGCGTGCTCGTCGGCGACGACGGGCGCGTCGCCGAGGTCGTCGTCAAGCAGTCGGCCGGCCATCCCGACCTCGACCACGCCGCCGCCGACGCGGTCCGCCGCTGGCGCTTCGAGCCCGCGCGCCGCGGCACGGAGGCGGTCGTCATGTGGGTGCTGCTCCCCGTCGAATTCAGGCTTCGATAGGAGAGGACAATGACGATCCTGCTCGTGGTGCTCCTCCTGCTCGGGGCAACGCCCGCTCTTGCCCAGCAGCCGCCGCAGCAACCGCCAATACTGAAACCGGTCGTCGTCGAGGGCGCGCGCGTGCCGCCCGAGCGCACCGCCACCGAGGACGAGGCGCGCGAGGAAGTGCAGCGGACGCCCGGCGCCGTGGACGTCATCGGCGAGGAGCGCCTCCGCGAGTCGCGCGCCGCCAACCTCAAGGACGTGCTCGATTTCACGCCGGGCGTGCTGATCCGGCCCCGCTTCGGCAGCGACGAGAGCCAGATCTCGATCCGGGGCTCCGGGCTGCGCAACAACTTCCACCTGCGCGGCCTCAACATCCTGATCGACGGCTTCCCCTACGGCAACGCCGACGGCTTCAGCGACTTCGAGGCGCTCGAGCTGCTCACCACCAAGCGCATCGAGGTCTACCGCGGCGCCAGCGCGCTCCGCTTCGGGGGCAACACGCTGGGCGGCGCCATCAACCTGGTGACGAAGACCGGGTACGACGCCGGCCTGTTCGAGATCCGCAGCGAGGCCGGCTCGTTGGGGTACCTCAAGAACTACCTCGGAACCGGCCAGGTCCACGGGCCGTTGGATCTCTACGTGGGGCTGAGCGACACCGAGCTGGAGGGCTTCCGCGACCACGCCGAGCAGATCCGCCGCCGCGCCTACGGCACCGTCGGCTACCGGCTGGAGGGCGGCACCACCCTGCGCTTCGACCTCGGCTTCACCGCGAGCAACGAGCGGCTGCCGGGCGCGCTGACGAAAGAGGAGCTGGAGGACGACCCGACGAAGGCCAACCCCACCAGCGTGGCCTTCCGCGAGGCGCGCAACGACGACTACACCCGGGGGGCCTTCACGCTGCGAACCCCCCTCACCGGCACCCAGACGCTCGAGTGGGGCACGCAGCTCAACTACCAGGACCTCGACCACCCGCTGAGCTTCGCGGTCATCGACGACACCACGTACAGCTGGTCGAGCGAGATCCGCTGGATCCTGGCCGCCCCGCTGGCCGGCCACGGCAATCGGCTGACGGTGGGGCTGCGGTACTTCGGCACGCGCCAGAACGACGCGCAGTTCGTCAACCGCCTCGGCAACCGCGGCCGCCAGACCGTCGACCGCATCAACACGGCCGGCAACTACGCGGTCTACGCCGAGGAGCCGTTCGACCTCACGCCGGCCTTCGTGCTCGTCGCCGGGGCCCGCGGCCAGTACGCGGTCCGCGGTGTGCGCAACCGGTTCGGCACCAGCGACAGGGACGTCGTGGACTTCTGGTCGCTGTCGCCGAAGGCGGGGGTGATCTGGCGGGTGGGGCCCCAGGCGCAGGTCTACGCCAACGCCTCGCACGCCTACGAGCCGCCGCTGCTGCTGGAGCTCACGGCTCCCGGCCAGATCGGCGGCAACCTCGGCCAGCTCGAGGCCCAGAAAGCCTGGCAGTTCGAGGTGGGCACGCGGGGCATGTGGGGGCCGCGCCTGGCCTGGGACGTCGCCGTCTACGACATCGAGCTGTGGGACGAGCTCCAGAACGTCAACGTCCAGCCGTTTCCCGGCGCGCCGTTCACGATCCCGCGCTTCCGCAACATCGACCGCTCCCGCCACACCGGCGCCGAGGTGGGGCTGGACGTCCTCGTCGCCGACGACCTGGCCTCCCGCCTGGGGCTCGGCTCGATCGGCGACAGCCTGCGGGCCCGCGCGGCCTACACGTGGTCGCGCTTCACGTTCGTCGACGATGTGAACTTCGACGACAACGACCTGCCGGGGGCGCCGCGCCACTTCCTGCGCGCGGAGCTGCGCGCGACCCGGCTGGACGGCGGCGAGACGTGCGTCTGCTGCCGGGTCAGCGTCAGCGCGGGACCCGGCGCGGCCGCCGCCGTCCTCTGGCGCCAGGTGTTCCCGGGCGACGTCCGCGACATGGTCCTCTCGCGCTCCAGCGACGGCGGCCGCACGTTCGCCGCGGCGACGACGGTGCACGCCGACGGCTGGACGATCACGGCCTGCCCCCACCGCGGCGGCCGGCTGGCCGCCGACGCGCGCGGGCGGCTCTACGCCGTCTGGTACACCGAGGCGAACGCGGACCGGCCCGAGGTGCTGCTCGCGGTCGCGCGCGACGGCCGGCGTTTCGGACCGCCGCGCCGCGTGCACACGGCGGCGGGCTCGGTGCCCGACCACGCGCGGCTGGCCGTCGACGCCGACGGGCGCGGCATCGTCGTCTGGGAGGATTCGACGGCCGTCCGCCGCCGGATCTTGTTACGCTCCATCGGGGAGGGCGGCCGGAGTCTCGGCCCCGTCCGCACGCTCTCCCAGGCGATCAAGGCCTGGGCGCCCGACGTCACCGTCGTGCCGGGCGGCTTCCTGGTGACCTGGCACGAGGAGCGGTTCCCGGCGACACGCACGATCGTGCAACGCATCACCGCGGAGGAGGCAGGTCGATGACGAAGTGGTGGTCTGCAGCTCTATCCGCTCTCGGCGCGCTCGCCCTGGTGGGCACGATCTGGCCCGTTGCCGTGCACGGCCCGGTCCCGGCGCTCGCGCAGCAGAAGCATGACCACGGCGCCCCCTCGAGTCCGGCCCCCGCGAAGCCGGCGGCGGGCGGCGAGCGCGGCGTCACGATCGGCATGGACGAGCTGCACGGTGCCGGCGGCGTGCCGCCCGGCTGGCGGTTCTCGTGGCCCGACGGCGACGCCAGGAAGGGGCGCGAAGCCTTCGCCAAGCTCGAGTGCTACCAGTGCCACGAGGTGAAGGGCGAGTCGTTCCCGCCGGTGGACCCGGACCCCACCCGGCGCGGTCCGGCGCTGGCCGGGATGGGCGGCCATCACCCGGCCGAGTACTTCGCCGAGTCGATCCTGAATCCGAACGCGGTGATCGTCACCGGCCCCGGCCACACCGGGCCCGACGGGCTGTCGATCATGCCCGACTTCCGCGACAGCCTCACGCTGGCCGAGACGATCGACCTCGTCGCCTACATTCGCAGCCTCACGGGCGGTGACCACGCGCACGACGATGCCCAGGCGCCGTCCGGGCGTGAGCGCGTCGCCGGTGCCTATCGCGTGCGCCTGGACTACGCCTCCGGCGGCCACGATCACGCCCCACCGCAGCACACGACCACGGCGGTGGCCGGGCTCGAGGGCAGCAGCACGACCACCACGATGGCGGCGCCAGGTCCGGCGCCGGCGGCCACCTCATGGTCTTCGTCAGCGACGTGACCGCCGGCGAGCCCTTGCCCTACCTGCCGGTCACGGCCACCGTCCATGCCGACGGCGCCGCGCCGCGCGCGGTGCGGCTGCTCCCGATGCTCGGCGGCAAGGGCTTCCACTACGGCTCCGACGTCACGCTCCCCGCCAGGACGCGGAAGATCACCGTCGCCATCGGCAAGCCGACGCTGACGCTGATGCCGGCGGTGTCGAAGCGGTTCGCCCGGGGCGCCGAGGTGAGCTTCGCTTGGGGGAAGTAGCCGGGCTGCTCGCCCGCGGGCTGCACCTGGCCTCGTCGGTCCTCCTCGTCGGCGGGGCCGCCGTCCTGGTGCTGGCGGGGCCGTCGGACCGGCCCACGGCCCGGCGCTGGGAGTCGTGGGTCCTCACCGCCTGCCGGGCGCTCGTGCTCGTCGCGCTCGCGAGCGCGCTGGTCAGCGTCGCCCACCAGACGGCGGTGCTCGAGGAGCGCGCGGGGGCGGCGCTGGAGCCCGCCGCCCTCGCGCGCATGCTGCTGCACACGCAAGGCGGCACCGTGTGGCTGATCCGCGGCGGCGTGCTGTTCCTGCTCGGCGCCTTCCTGGCCCTTCGCCTGGAGATCCGTGACCGCGCCGACTGGCGGGCGGCGCGCGGCGAGGTCGTGCTGCTGGGCGGGCTCGCGCTCGGCCTGATCGCCGCGGCCGGTCACGCGGCGGCGGTCGAGCCCGACACCGCGGTCGCCATCGCCATCGACGTCGTCCACCTGGTGGCGGCCGGCATCTGGGTCGGCGGCCTGGCGCCGCTGGCGCTGCTCCTGTGGCTGGCCGGTCGCTGGGCCGGGGCCGACGCGCGTCCCTACGCGGTGCTGGCGGCGCGCCGCTTCTCGTGGACCGCGCTGGCGATGGTCCTGGCCCTGGCACTCTCGGGCGGGTGGAACGCGTGGGTGCACGTCGGCAGCATGGCCGGACTGCTCGGCACCCGCCACGGGCAGCTCCTGCTGGTGAAGCTGCTGGCCTTCCTCGCAATGCTCGTACTCGCCGTGGTCAACCGCCGGCTGATCCCCGCGCTTGCCGGCGACGGCGCCACCGTGGGGCGTCCCGCCATGCGGCGCCTGAGCCGTGCCGTCGCCGCCGAGGCGGCGCTGGCCGTCATCGTGCTGGGCGCGGTGACGGGCATGAGCGTGACGCCGCCGGCGCGTCACGAGCAACCGACGTGGCCCCTGGGCTACCGGCTGTCGCTCGACACGCTGGTCGGCGCGCCCGACCTCGAGAGCCAGGTGCTGATCGGCAGCCAAGTCGCGGTGCTCGGCATCGTCGCGGTGCTTGCCTCGCTGGCCCTGCGGCGGCTTCGCCTCCCGGTGCTCGCGGGCGGCACCGTCGTGCTGGTGGCCGGCCTCGCCATGGCGGTGCCGCCGCTGGCCAGTGACGCCTACCCGACCACGTACCGCCGGCCCGAGGTCCCCTACCACGCCGCCTCGATCGCCGAGGGCAAGGCGCTCTTCGCCGCGCACTGCGCGGCCTGCCACGGCGCCCACGGGGCCGGCGACGGGCCGGCGGCCGCCTCGCTGCGGCCGCGCCCAGCCGACCTGCGCGCCCACCACGTGGCGCTGCACACGGCGGGCGACATCTTCTGGTGGATCACCCACGGCCTTCCGCCGATGCCGGCGTTCGGCGATCGCCTCGGGCCCGACGAGCGCTGGCACCTGGTGAATTTCCTGCGCTCGCTGGCGGCGGCGGACGCCGCCCGGCTGCTCGGCCCCACGGTCGAGCCGGACCGGCCGTGGCTCGTGGCGCCGGACTTCAGCTTCGGCGTCGGCTCGGCGTTCGCGCGCTCGCTGAAGGACTACCGCGGTCGCAAGCTCGTGCTCCTGGTCCTCTACACGGAGCCGGCCTCGCGCCCGCGCCTGGAGGAGCTGACCTCCGCCCACGCGCTGGCCGCGCAGGACGTCGAGATCATCGCCGTGCCGACGGACGCCGCGCCCGATGCCCTCCGGCGCCTGGCCGGCGGCCCGTGGATCCTCTACCCGATCGTCACCGACGGCGCCCGCGAGATCGTGGAAACCTACGGGCTGTTCTCGCGGGCGCCCCAC